>CAIPNM010000053.1 GCA_903866395.1 uncultured bacterium | reverse complement strand
CGTTGGCTGCGCTACCTTCGCTGATCGTGATCGAACCCGACACCGTGCGAAGCACGATCGCGCCGTTCCCGCCGTTTGTCGACAGCGTCACGACATCGCTCTGCGCCGCCTCGGACACCGTGGCGGTCGCACCATCGCGTCCTACCGTCTGGATCACCACCGATTTGCTGGCGTCGGACGGATTGGCAACATTGCCGATCGCGATCGAATCGGTCTCGAGCACATTGAAGCCATCCGAACCGCGGACGACTGCCGACAAGGTCTGGACCGAAGTCTCGATCGCGTTGACGGGCAGTTCCAGGCTGTTAGCGGTGAGCAGGCCGAATCCCTTACCGGCATCCACGCGGAGGCCGAGCGCGACGACGTCAACGGTGCTGTCATCAGCCTGAGCAGTGGCCGCGTCGCTGTCAATTACCGAGCCCGACGTGGCGATCGAGACATTCGCCCCGCTCGCCGTGACGCTGCCAAGGGTGACTTGATCGAGTAGATCATCGCCTGCGACGATCCGCAGGTCACCATTGACCGTTGCGAGCGTGGCAGTGGGCTCCATGGTGAAACTGCCGCTTGCAGCGAGGATGTCGAGCGTGCCTGTGCCGCCGGTGGCCACATCGACACCCGCCTGTAGCGTGAGGGCACGAACCGCCTTCAGCGTGATATGGCCGGTGCTGCTTTGCACGTCGGCATTCGCCTGCGCCACGATATCTGCATCGGTGCCCGCTACCTGCAGCAGGATATTTCCGGACCCGTGGGCGACAACCGCGGCATCAGGATCCAGATCGGTGGCTGCCGTTCCCTCGCTGAGCGTGATGGAGCCGGCGATCGTCCTGATGACGATCGAGCCGTTGGACCCGCCAGCTACGCTTGAGAGGCTGACGACATCGCTCTGGATCGTCTCCGTTGAAGCAGTGGTGCTGGCATCCGGGGCCACGGTCTGCACCGATACCGCCTTGGTCTCGTCAACCCGGCTGGCAACGTTACCGATCAGGAGGGCATCAGATTCCTGCACATTGATACCGTCCGATCCGCGCACCACCACCGAAAGTACGCTCACTGCCGATTCGATCGCGTTCACCGCCAGGCTCAGGCTGTTTCCAGAAAGCAGACCAAAGCCCTTGCCAGCGTCTACACGCAAGCCCTGCGCGACGATATCGACGGTGGTGTCGTCGGCACCGGCAGTGACGGTATCGCTGTCAATCACCGAACCGGAAGTGGTGATCGCGAGATTACCGGCACTTGCAGTGATCACGCCGATTGCAACCTGGTCCCCTGCCCCGTCGCCCGCAATGATTCTGATGTCACCGTTTGCAGTGTCAAGCGTGGCATCGGCCGCCATCAGCACACTGCCCGCCGAGGCGCGCAGATCGATGCTCCCAGTCTGCGTAGTCACGACATTGACGCCCGACTGCAGACGGAGGGACTCCGCTGCACTCAACGTGATGTGACCACGCGTGCTCTGCACATCGGCGTTCGATTCAACAATGATCTCGGCGCCGGCACCCATCGCCTGGATCAGGATATTGCCCGCTCCATGTGCCACCACGGCAGCATCCGGGTCGAGATCAGAGGCTGCGGTACCTTCACTCAGTGTGATTGAGCCGTTGGTAGTGCGGATCACGACGCTGCCGTTCGAACCGTTGATCGCGTCGGTCACCACGTCGCTCTGGGTGAATTCGCTCGCCGACTCCGACAGTCCGGTGCTGAGGACCGCGTACACCTGGATCGCCTGCTGGGTATCCACCAGGCTGACCACATTGCCAATGATGAGTTGGTCGGCTTCAAGCAGATTCAAGCCATCGGAGCCGCGAATCCGAGCAGACAGGGTTTCAACCTGAGTCTCAATCGCGTTGACCGACAGCAACAGGCTGTTACCAGCCAGCAGGCCTGCGCCCTTGCCGGCGGAGATGAGCAGCCCGCGGGCCGTTACATCAATGGTTGAATCGTCGGCGGTGCTGGTGACTGTATCGCTATCGAGCACCGAACCCGTGGACACCAGTCCCACGTTCGCATTGCTCGCCAGGACACGGCCCAGCGCGAGCTGATCGGATACATCGTTGCCTGCGCGCAGCAGAATGTCGCCGTTGACTGACGAAATCAGCGCATCGGCTGCCATCGTAAGGTTACCGGTGCGGGCCGCCAAATGCACCGATCCAGCGCCGGTTGTACCGATCGTCGTCCCGGCGCCAGCCGCCACAGAGCGGCTCGCAGTCAAGGTGATGTGGCCGGTGGCCCCGGTCACGCCAGCCCCGATGATCAGGTCGGCGTTGTTGCCCTGGGCCTGCAGCAGAATATTTCCGCTACCGTGGGCGCTGACCGCGGCGAGATCGGCTGGTGTGCTGGCAGAGCCAGGGGCCGTTCCATTGGTGAGCGTGAGGCTGCCGGCGGTGGTGCTAACAACGATAGAACCATTGCCGCCTGTCGTCCTCAGGTCGCTTTGCACAGCATCAGTGCTATTAGCGGCAGACACGTTGGCGTCGGACAACACGCGGTTCACCGCGACGCCAACATCGCCGATGGTCAGCGCGTTGGCCTCCAGCACCCAAATGCTGCCGTTGGCTGCCAGCGCCGTCAGGGTCGCCACCGTTGTGTCGAGATGATTGACCGAGTCGCCCACTGCAGCACCTGCCGACAACCGCAGGCCGGATGCCGTAATGTCCTGATCGGCATCATTTGCGCCGCTGCCACCGGTCGTCACCAGCGCGTCGGCATCGAGG
>CAIPNM010000052.1 GCA_903866395.1 uncultured bacterium | reverse complement strand
TCAGGTGGCGCTGCGGCGTCTGAGCGCCATCACCACCCCGGTGGTCACAATCAGCGCCATCCCGACAAGCGACAGCGCGTCGGGAAAGGCGCCGAAAAATATCAGGCCCGTCACCAGCGAACAGGCGGCGTGCGCATAGCTGAACGGCGCCAGCGTGCTCGCGCTCGCCACCGTATAAGCGCGCACCAGCAACAGATGGCCCAGCGCTCCAAAGGTGCCGGTGCCCACCATCAGCAACAGATCGCCCCAGCCAAGCGGCCACTGCCAGAAAAACGGTACCACCAGGGTGAGACATCCCATGGCGACCACTGCCCCCAGGAATAAGGTGGTGAGCGAGTCGTCGGTACCGGCCACCACCCGCGTCAGTAGCGCATAGCCTGCGCTACAGAACGCTGCGACCACCGATAGCAGCGCCCCCCAGCTGTCCATGCCGCTGCCGGGCCTAAGAATAAGCAGCACGCCGGCGAAGCTGAGCCCGAGCGCCCAGGCAGTGCCGCGCGGGGCTCGTTCGTTAAGGAGCCACACTGCACCTGCCGTCACCAGCATCGGGGCGATGCTAAGGATTGCCGTGGCCTCGGCCTGCGGCAGAAGCGACACCGCTGTGAAGAAACTGAGTGCCGACAGCGCCAGCGCCGCCCCGCGCCCGATCTGCGCAAGCGGCCGCCGCGTACGAACAAGCGCCATGCCGCGGCTGCGACCGAACACCAGCAACATGACCGCCAGATGGAAAAAATACCGGGTCCAGCCCAGCATCACGGGCGAGTAGCGCTCTGCAAGGATTTTGATCACCGCGTCGAGCAGCGCGAAAAACGCGCTGGCGCCCACGATCAGCGCAATACCGAGAAGCGGATGCGGCACGCCCGGCCCGGCGGCGGACGGCCCGCCCGCGCTCATCCGGGAAAGACGCCGGTGGAGAGATAGCGGTCGCCCCGATCACACACGATGAACACGATCGTGGCGTTCTCGACCTCAGCGGCAATCCGCATCGCGATGCAGCAGGCCCCGGCTGCGGATATGCCGGCAAAGATGCCTTCTTCGGCTGCAAGCCGCCGGGCCATATGCTCGGCATCGGCCTGCGCGACCGACTCCACCCGATCCACGATGGCGTGCTGATAGATGGCGGGCAGATATTCGGCTGGCCATTTACGGATGCCAGGGATGGACGAGCCCTCGGCAGGCTGCGCGCCGACGATGCACACGTCGCGATTCTGTTCCTTCAGGTAGCGCGATACGCCGGTGATGGTGCCGGTGGTGCCCATCGCCGATACGAAATGCGTGATCTGACCCCGCGTATCACGCCAGATCTCGGGGCCTGTGCCCTCGTAATGCGAAGCCCAGTTGTCATTGTTTGAGAACTGGTCGAGCACACGCCCTTTGCCCTCGCGCTGCATGCGTTCGGCGAGATCGCGCGCACCTTCCATGCCTTCTGCTTTCGAAACCAGAACCAGTTCGGCACCGTAGGCCTTCATGGACTGGCGCCGTTCAATCGACAGGTTGTCGGGCATGATCAGCACCATACGGTAACCGCGGATCGCCGCCGCCATGGCGAGCGCGATGCCGGTATTGCCCGAGGTGGCTTCGATCAGCGTGTCACCGGGCCGGATGTCACCGCGCCGCTCGGCGCGCTCGATCATGGCGAGCGCCGGTCGGTCTTTCACCGACCCCGCCGGGTTGTTGCCCTCGAGCTTGCCCAGAATGAGATTACGGCGGCGCGCCTGCTCGGCCCCAGGCAGGCGCTGCAGGCGCACCAGCGGCGTGTTGCCAATCGTGGCATCGACAGTTGGGTAATCGGGTCGGTCGGTCATCGCGAAAAGCTCCGCGCCAGACACGGCGCAGCAATCAATGGTGAATGGGCAACTCGTTGGGCAGCATGGTGACGCCGGCGAGTTTCAGCTTGAGAACAGCGTTGCGAATTTTTGCGACCGCAGGCGCCCGCGCATAACTTTTCCGCCAGGCGATCGTCACCCGGCGCACGGGCGGCGGGTCGTCAAACGGCACATAGCGAAGCAATCGGTCACGGCGCGACGGCGGCGGCATGGCGGTCCAGGGAAGCACGGTGATGCCTATGCCCGATGCCACCATATGGCGAATGGTTTCGAGCGAGGAACCCTCGAACGTCTTTTGAATGCCCGCGCTCGCCTGCGAATAGCGCGACAGTTCGGGGCAGACTTCGAGGACCTGGTCGCGGAAACAGTGCCCGGTTCCAAGAAGCAGCATGGTCTCGGTCTTGAGGAGCGTGGCGGGTATCGATTTGCGCCCAGCCAGGGGATGACCCGTGGGCGCCGCCACAATGAAGGGCTCATCGTAGAGGGGCTGGGTGATCAGACCCTGGGCATTGAAGGGGTCGGCCATGATCGCTACATCGATCTCGCCTTGGCGTAGGAGCTCCAACAGCTTGACCGTGAAATTTTCCTGCAGCAGCATCGGCATGCGAGGCGCATCGCTGATCATCTGCCGGACCAGTTGTGGCAGAAGGTACGGGCCGATGGTGTAGATGACACCCACCTTGACCGGCCCGGAAAGCGGGTCTTTACCGTGCTTGGCGATTTCCTTGACTGCAGCGGCCTGCTCGAGCACGCGCTGCGCCTGCTCGATGATTTGGGTGCCGATGGGCGTGACCGAAACTTCCGACGACCCGCGTTCGAACAGCTGCACGCCCAGCTCGTCTTCAAGCTTTCGGATGGCGACCGACAGCGTGGGCTGGCTCACGAAACACGCCTCGGCGGCGCGCCCGAAATGCCGCTCCCTTGCCACGGCCACGATGTATTTGAGTTCGGTCAGCGTCATGACCGCCTGATGATACCAAGGCGCTCGGCCAACCCGCAGCCGAGATCAGGCCTTGAGAAACTCCTCGCGCGCCCCCAGCCAGCGGGTGATGTGCGCATCGACCTGCTGTGGTTCGTGGATCAGCATGTGCGAGGCACAGTCGCGCGCAACCTCAACCAGGTCGGCATCACGGTCCAGGTCAGCAAACCTCAGCATCGACTGACCCGACTGGCGCGCCCCGAGAAACTCACCCGGCCCGCGCAGCCGCAGATCGCGACGGGCGATCTCGAAACCATCGGTGGTTTCGTGCATGGCACGCAGGCGCTCCCGGCCCGACTGCGACAGCGGCCCGTGGTAGAGCAGCACGCAGATGCTCTTCTGTGCGCCGCGCCCCACGCGGCCACGCAACTGGTGGAGCTGCGCAAGCCCAAACCGCTCGGCATGTTCGATCACCATCAGCGAGGCATTGGGTACGTCCACGCCCACTTCAATCACCGTCGTCGCAACCAACACCAGGATTCGGGCCTCGGAGAAGTCGCGCATCACCTGCTGCTTTTCCGCGGGCGCGAGCCGGCCATGGAGCAAGCCCACCGCGATGGGCCCGAGCGCCTCAGAGAGCGCCGCGTGCGTATCGATTGCGGTTTGCAGTTCGAGCGCCTCGGATTCCTCGATCAGTGGGCACACCCAATACACCTGCCGACCGTCCTCGGCCGCCGTCCGAACGCGCTCGACGATCTCGTCACGCCGTGCATCCGACACCAGGCGCGTCACCACCGGGGTGCGCCCAGGCGGTAACTCTTCAATCACCGACACATCCAGATCGGCGTAGTAGCTCATCGCAAGCGAGCGCGGAATGGGCGTTGCGCTCATCATGAGCTGATGCGCAAGGAGTTCTGCGCGCTCGCGCAAGGACAGACGCTGCGCGACGCCGAAACGGTGCTGCTCATCGATGATCGCAAGACCCAGCCGTGCAAACTTCACCGATTCTTCGATCAGCGCGTGTGTGCCCACCAGCAGGTCTATGGTGCCAGCCTCGACCGCCGCCCGAACCGCGCGTTTGTCGGCTTCGCGCAGGGAGCCGGCCAACCAGCCCACGCGAACGCCGAGCGGTTCGAGCCAGGGCCCGAGCTTGCGAAGATGCTGTTCGGCCAGGATCTCGGTGGGCGCCATCAGGGCCACCTGACTGCCGCTGCCGATCGCCTGACAGGCGGCGAGCGCGGCCACCACCGTCTTGCCGCTTCCTACATCGCCCTGCAGCAGCCGGTTCATGGGTTGTTCGAGGGCGAGGTCCCGCGCAATTTCCGAGGCGGCGCGACGCTGCGCTGCGGTGAGTGCAAAGGGCAGCGTAGCATTCAGCCGCTCGGCCAGGGCCCCCTCTCGAAGCGGACCAGCGCGCAGATCGGCACGGGCCGCGCGGGCACGCCGCAGGGAGAGTTGTTGCGCGAGCAGTTCGTCGAAGATCACCCGCCGCCAGGCGGGCAGGCTCCGCTCCTCGAGCGCGGCGGTCGACGCGTCGGGCGGCGGCGCGTGGAGGAGTTTTAGCGCATCGGTGAGGGCAGGCAGCTCGAGCCGGGCGATGACGCCGGGCGGTACCGTCTCCGGCAATGACAGCGTCCGCAAGCGGCGCGCGATCGCCGATCGGATCAGTCCCTGGCCGATTCCCGCCACCGTCGGATAGACGGGTGTGAGTTGCTGCGGAATGGGCGCGCCATCGCCCACCAGACGATAGCGTGGATGCACGATCTCGCCGCCGAACAGGCTCGCGCGAACCTCTCCGTAGGCGCGTACTCTCGCCCCGGGCGCGAACTGCCGCTGCTGCGGGGGGGTGAAGTGGAGAAAGCGAAGCGTGAGCGACCCGCTGTCATCTTCAATCTCTACGCGCAGCATGCGGCGCGGGCGACCGTCGACGCGGCTGGTACGCACCGTGCCCTCAACCTGCGCGCTGTCGCCGGCGCGAGTCGACGCGATGGGCACCACCACGGTCAGATCTTCGTAGCGCAACGGCAAATGCAGCAGCAGATCGATCTCGCGCCGTACGCCCAGGCGCGCAAACGCATCCAGACCCGATGGCCCCGGCTTGGCAGGGGCCTGGGAGCGGTCGCGGGGCACGCTTTACCCGGGCAGAACCATGACCGCTTCAACCTCGAGCTGCTCACCGCGCGGCAAGCTCGCCACCCCCACGGTGGAGCGCGCGGGGAAGGGCTTGGGGAACACCGGCTCCATCACCGTGTTGACCACCGGGCTCAAGCGAACCCCACTTCAACCCGTTTGTTCCGCCGGCCTTCGTTCCGAATGCGCAACACCTTGATCGGGCCGATTTCGCCGATATTTTTCACATGGGTGCCGCCGCAGGGCTGCAGATCAATGCCAGGAATACGCAACAGGCGTACGCGCCCCGCACCGCGTGGCGGCTGTACGGACATGGTTTTGACCAGCTCCGGCCGTGCATCGAGCTCCTCGTCGGTGATCCAGACGGTTTCGGTGTCGATTGCGCGAGCGATCAGTTCGTTGACGCCGCTTTCGATCCGCGCCGCATCGAGCAGACTCATGTCGATATCAAAGTCGAGCCGGCCGCGATCAGCCGCGATGTTACCGCCGGTGACCGGTGCCACCACGACGCAGGACAGCACATGCAGGCTGGTGTGAATGCGCATATGGGCGTAGCGGCGTTCCCAGTCGAGTTCCAGTCTGACCGCTTCACCCAGCTCGGGTAAGGCCTGTCCGGGTTCTGGAACATGCACGACCGAATCGATCGTATCGCCTTTGCGCGCATCGATGATGCGAAGCGGCGAGCCGTCGGCGCGAATCAGAGCGCCCGTGTCGCCCGGTTGACCTCCGCCCATGGGATAGAACACGGTGCGGTCGGTTTCGATACCGCGTTCGCTCACCGCGATGACCCGGGCCTCGCAGTGGCGCAGATAGGCATCGTCGCGAAAGATCAGGTCGGTGCTCATGAGAAGGTCGCCAGGAAAAATAACGGTGATCGGGCAGGCCGTCAGCGCCCGAGGTGGGCATTGAACCAGCCCTCCAGCGCGATCGCCATCACAGACATACCCAGCATCGCCGCGCCAATCAGGGAAGCGATGGCAATGAATACGGGTGCCCAGCGATTGGCCGAGACGCGCCCCGAGTTCGCGTTAAACCGCGCATCCCAGCGCGCATCCGGCGTGAGGCTGATCACGATCGCCTCAACCAGGGTGATCACCACGATCAGGCTGAAGGCAAAGAATCCGGGCTGACGGAACCAGGGGTCGGTACGCAGCGCCCAGCCCATGAGCGGCATCGAAAGCATGGGATACAGCCACGCGCCGCGCGCGCCCAGATACCAGCGATGCAGACCCAGCCAGCCGAAAACCAGCGCGAACAAACCGGCAAGCGGACGGGAGTAATGCCCGGTGGGCGCCGGATCAGACGGCAGGTCAGAACTGGACTCGGATGAAAGCGACATTGAACGGGCGCTGGCTGGGTTAAACGATACAGACCGAATTCTAGCGGCCCCGGCACGCGGTTCGACGAACCCGCACGGCTCGGGGCCTTTCAGGCCCAAAAAGGTCGCGCTGATACACTCGAGCGTGCCCCAAACGGGCCCTCTCGCCGCCCCTCCCCCTCTCGCAGAAACCACATCGTGTCCAAGCCTCCGGTTGAGTCGCCGGCGATCCGCATTCGCGGCGCCCGCCAGAACAATCTCAAGAACATCGACCTCGACATCCCGACCGGCGAACTGGTGGTGGTGACCGGGGTGTCGGGCTCCGGCAAATCCTCGCTGGTGTTCGATACGCTCTACGCAGAGGGTCAGCGCCGCTACGTCGAGACCTTCTCGGCCTACGCGCGCCAGTTCCTCGACCGCATGGATAAACCGCAGGTCGACCGGATCGAGGGGGTGCCGCCTGCCATCGCCATCGATCAGACCAATCCGGTGCGCACCTCGCGCTCCACGGTCGGCACCATGACCGAGATCAACGACCACCTGAAGCTGCTGCTCGCGCGCACGGCGCGGCTGCACTGCCGCTGCTGCGGTCAGGCCGTGCAGCGCGACAGCGCCGCCGATGTTGTGAACAGCGTGGTCAGGCGCGCCACCGAGGCCGGTGACCCACGGCTTCTGGTCTGTTTCGAAGTGAGGGTGCCGGCGAACTTCACCGAGTCAGAAGTCGAGCAGCATCTTCAGGCGCAGGGCTACACCCGCGTTCACCACCGCAGTCCCGCGCGCGATGACAGCAGCCGCACCGTGCTGGGGGTGGTGCAAGACCGGTTTCGCGCCAGCACCGTCGAGCGGAGCCGCCTGGGCGAGGCGATCGAAGCGGCCATGCGTCAGGGCCAGGGTCGGCTGGCCATCCACGTGCTCGATGATGCCGGTCACGACGCCGCGGTGTGGCGCTACAGCAGCGGCCTCCACTGCGCCGATTGCGACATCAGCTATTCAGAGCCCCTGCCCAGCCTGTTCTCGTTTAACTCGCCGCTGGGCGCTTGCGAGACCTGTCGCGGCTTTGGCCGGGTGATCGGCATCGATCTTGGCCTGGTCATTCCCGATGAAAGCCGTACCCTCGCCGACGGCGCGGTGCGGCCCTGGCAGACCGAAAGCTTCAAGGAGTGTCAGCGCGACCTGGCCAAGTTCGCGCCGCGCGCGGGGGTACCGCTCGACCGGCGTTGGCGCGATCTGTCCGCCGAACATCAGCGCTGGGTGATTGAAGGGGGCGATGACTGGACCGGCAACTGGCAGAAGCAGTGGTATGGCATCAACCGCTTCTTCGAATGGCTGGAGAGCAAGTCCTACAAGATGCATATCCGGGTGCTGCTCTCCAAGTATCGTTCGTATACCGCCTGCAAGGTCTGCCAGGGCGCCCGCCTCAAACCCGAAGCACTCTGGTGGCGGGTGGGTGATCGGGCGCTCGCCGATCGCGCACTTGAAGCTCGCGACGACCGCGGCGCCTGGCAGCGCTTTCGGCCGGTGGGGGTCGACTGGTCAGCCGATCTGCTGGCCCGCATGCCCGGCCTGTCGCTGCACGACCTGATGCTGTTACCCATTGAACGGATTCGCGAATTCTTTGATGGGCTGGCCGCGCAGACGGGTCTTTCACGAAGCGGCGCCGACGCACGCGAGGAGGCACTCGCCCAGCTACTGATCGAGATCCGGGCGCGGCTTGCCTATCTGTGCGACGTCGGGCTGGGCTACCTCACCCTCGACCGACAATCGCGCACGCTGTCGGGCGGCGAAGTGCAACGAATCAACCTTACAACCGCGCTCGGCACCTCGCTTGTCAACACGCTGTTCGTGCTCGACGAACCCTCGATCGGACTCCATCCGCGAGATATGGACCGTGTGAATGCGGTCATGAGTCGTCTGCGCGATGCGGGGAACTCGTTGGTGGTGGTCGAGCATGATCCGGCGGTCATGTTTGCGGCCGATCGCATCATTGATATTGGCCCCGGTCCGGGCGAGCGTGGCGGCACCATCGTCTTCAATGGTCCGCCGGCGCAGCTTCGCACCGCCAACACGCTCACAGGCGACTACCTAGCGGGCCGGCGGCAGGTGGTCACTGGCCGCACCATGCCGGTGGCCGATGGCACGCCCAAGCTCATCATCGAGGGAGCGCGCGAACACAATCTGCGCGGGATCGATGTCAGCATTCCTCTTGAGCGCTTCGTATGCATCACCGGCGTGTCGGGCAGCGGCAAATCCACCCTGATGCAGAATGTGTTGCTGCCCGCGCTCATGAAAGCCAAGGGCAAGGCTACCGAAGCGCCCGGTGCCTTTGACCGCCTGCTGGGCGACGACTGGATCGCTGATGTGGTGTTTGTCGACCAGTCGCCGATCGGCAAGACCGCCCGCTCGAGCCCGGTCAGTTATGTGGGCGCCTACGACCCCATTCGAAAACGCCTGGCGGGTGCGCCCCTTGCGCGCGAACGTCACTACACACCGGGCACCTTCAGCTTCAACTCTGGCGACGGCCGCTGCCCGACCTGCGGCGGTAATGGCTTCGAGCATGTGGAGATGCAGTTTCTGTCAGACGTGTATCTGCGCTGCGCCGACTGCGACGGCAAACGCTTCCGGAGCGAAACGCTGGAGGTGCGGATCAGCGGCGCGAGCAGTGCGCGCCGCGCCGACGGCTCGCCGTTTGCCGCGGCATCGGCCGCCGACATTCTCGACATGACGGTCACCGAGGCGCTCGCGTTTTTTGCCGACGACTCCGAGGTGCGGTCCCGATTGCAACCGCTGTCCGACGTTGGACTCGATTATCTGCGGCTAGGCCAACCGGTGCCCACGCTATCTGGGGGCGAGGCACAACGACTGAAACTCGCGGGCTACCTCGCCGAGGCGGCAAGCCAGGGACTCACCGAACCCGCTTCGCCGGGCTGGCGCGCCGCGCGTTCGGGCCGTCGCGGCACGCTCTTCATGTTCGATGAGCCCACTACCGGGCTTCATTTCGATGATGTCGCACGATTGTTGAGGGCGCTGCGCAAGCTGCTGCTCGCTGGCCATTCTTTGCTGGTGATCGAGCACAACCTCGATGTGGTGCGCGCCGCCGACTGGGTCATTGACCTCGGTCCCGACGGCGGCGAACGCGGTGGCCGACTGGTGGCCGCATGTTCGCCAGAAGCGCTCGCGCAGCATGCCGGGTCAGCCACCGGACGGGCACTCGCCGACTATCTCTTGCAATTGCAGCGACTGAGCGGGTCAGACACGGTATCGGCCGACCTGCCAGGAACGCTGTCCCCGACCGCGTCCCTGGCTCAGTATCCGTCCGCCTCTGCAGGACAGTCCCGCGTCCGGCCCACCGAGGCACTGCTGGCGGCCGAACCCGCCCCCGCCGAAGGCCTTCCGCTGCAAAGCGCGCTTCGCGATCGTGGCCGGCATTCCATCCTGGTGCACCACGCGCGCGAGCACAACTTGAAGAACATCGACGTGGAGATTCCGCGCGATCAGATGACCGTGATCACCGGCGTGTCGGGCTCCGGTAAATCAACGCTCGCGTTTGATGTGATTTTTGGTGAGGGCCAGCGTCGATACCTGGAATCGCTCAATGCCTACGCCAGACAATTTGTACAACCCGCCACCCGGCCCGATGTGGATGCGCTCTACGGCATCCCGCCCACCGTGGCGATCGAGCAGCGCACCAGCCGCGGAGGCCGCAAGAGCACGGTGGCCACGCTCACCGAGATCTATCATTTTCTGCGACTACTCTATGTGAAGCTGGGCATCCAGCATTGTCCGGACTGCGGCGTCAGCATTGAGCCGCAATCCGCGGACGCCATCCTTGCACGCCTCATGACCGAGCTTCGGGGTCGCCACATCGGCCTGCTCGCACCGCTGGTGGTCGCCAGAAAAGGCGTCTACACCGATCTGGCGAAATGGGCAGGCGCGCGCGGCTACACTCATCTGCGGGTCGATGGCCGATTCCTGCCCACCCGCGGTTTCCCGCGTATCGACCGCTTCATCGAGCATGACATCGAACTGCCAGTAGCCTCGCTACAGGTCGATCCCCGCAATGAAGCGCAGCTGCGCGACGCGCTCGCCACCGCGCTCGATCTGGGGAAGGGCCGGGTGATGGTGATCGACTCGCTCGAGGCACTGGAGGCCGCCCACCTGGCCGATGACCACGCCGCATTCGAACGCGAGGCAGCGCTCGTAAAGCCCCGACTCTTTTCAACGCGACGCGCCTGTCCCTCATGCGCGGCAAGTTTTGCCGAGCCCGACCCAAGGTTGTTTTCGTTCAACTCGCGGATCGGTTGGTGCGCCGCATGCATCGGTACCGGCATCAAGTTGCCCTACGTACCACAAGTCGATGAACGTCATCGCTCGGGCGAGGACAACAGCACCGACTCGGTGGGCGCGCTCGCCGAAAAGCTCGCTGATCAGATTGCGGCTGAGGCCCGGGCGGCTGCGGCGCGTGACGACGGTGCCGAGGTCTCAGCCAGCGCCGACGACAGCCCTGGCGAGGCGCCCTGCATTCGCTGTGAGGGCAAACGCCTCAATGCCACCGCGCTCGCGGTGAAGCTTGCCGGGATGTCGATTGCCGAACTGACCGCGATGCCGGTTGGCGACTGCTCACGCTGGCTGCGGCAGGTGGAGTTCTCCGGCCGCGCGGCCGAGATCGCACGCGACGTACTCACCGAGATTCGCTCGCGTCTCGACTTTCTCTCCGATGTGGGCCTGGGCTATCTGGCGCTAGACCGCGCGGCGCCTACGCTCTCGGGCGGGGAAGCGCAACGCATCCGGCTCGCTGCGCAGCTCGGCTCCAATCTGCAGGGCGTGTGCTACGTACTCGATGAACCGACCATCGGCCTTCACCCACGGGACAACCGGGTGCTGCTCGACACGCTGCAGGTGCTCCGTTCTAAGGGGAACACCCTGCTTGTGGTGGAACACGACGAAGACACCATCCGGCGCGCCGACCATGTCATCGACATCGGCCCCGGGGCCGGGCGCTTGGGCGGGCGGGTGATCGCAGCCGGCAATCACGCTGCGCTCGCAGCCTCACCCGACAGCCTCACCGGTCGCTACCTGTCGCAACCGCTCGCGCACCCGCTATCGCCGCGCCGCGCAGTGGGCGAGCGCGATCCCTCGGGCTGGCTCACCCTGCACGGGGCACACCGTCACAACCTGCGTCATGTCGATGTGCGCCTGCCGCTCGGCCGGCTGAGCGTGATCACCGGGGTGTCGGGGTCGGGCAAATCCACGGTCGCACGCGAGGTGCTGCTTGGCAATGTGGCCGCACAGGTGCGCGCCCGCAACGCACGAAAACCGGCGCCTAAGCTTGCTGGCCTGAATGCGCTTGAAGGCTGGCAGCCCATCAGTCGCGTGCTTGAGGTCGATCAAACACCGATCGGCAAAACGCCCCGATCCTGTCCGGCCACCTACATCGGATTCTGGGACACGATCCGCCGATTGTTTGCCGATAGTGCCGAAGCGCGGCTGCGCGGATTTACTGCGTCACGCTTCAGTTTCAATACCGGCAGCGGCCGCTGCCCGGCCTGCGAAGGCCAGGGCGTACAGACTATTGAGATGAGCTTCCTGCCTGATGTGAAAGTGCTGTGCGATGCCTGCGGGGGGCGGCGCTTTAACCCCGAGACCCTGTCGATCCGACTTCGTGATGCCTCGATTGGCGATGTGCTGTCGATGAGCGTTGACGAGGCACTGCCATGGTTCGCAGCGCATCCCTCGGTCGCTCACCCGCTGCAATTGCTGCAGGACGTGGGGCTGGGCTATCTCACACTCGGTCAGCCCAGCCCCACGTTATCGGGCGGCGAATCGCAGCGGATCAAACTGGTCACCGAACTCGCCAAAGTGCGCACCCTCACCGATGTCGACGATCCGCGCATCGCGCGGGCCCGGGCACGCGCGCTCGAGAAAGGCACGCCGCTACCCGCTGGCCCCCACACCCTCTACGTGCTCGATGAACCCACCGTGGGCTTGCACATGGCCGACGTGGAAAAACTGATCCGTGTGCTGCATCGTCTGGTTGATGCCGGCAACACGCTGGTGGTGGTCGAGCACAACCTCGACATCTGGGCGGAGGCCGACTGGATCGTCGACCTGGGTCCCGAGGGCGGGTCGGGGGGCGGCCGCATTGTTGAAAGTGGGCCACCTGAGCAACTGATCGGCAACACGGCGTCTCACACCGGTCGGGCCTTGTCGGAATTCATGTCGGGGCAGCATCGGAAATGAATCCGCGGCTGCTCACGCTGCCCAACATCATCACCATTGCTCGGGCACTGCTGATTCCGGTCATTGCCTACATGCTCGCCACGCGCGCCTTCGGGGTGGCGTTGCTGCTATTCGTTCTTTGTGCTGCGGGCGATCTCATCGATGGCGTTCTCGCCCGGCGCTGGAACCAGCGCACGCGCTTCGGCGCCATCGCTGATCCGCTGGCCGACAAGCTCACCATGCTCACCGTGACGCTGATGCTCGCAGCCGAGGGGCTGCTGCCGGGTTGGCTGGCTGCGGCAGTGATCGCGCGCGATGTCGTGATCGTGTTCGGCGCGATCGCGTTTCACTTTCTGATCCATGAATACGAAATGGCGCCCACGCGCCTCTCCAAGCTCAACACCGCGCTCGAATTTGCGGTCCTGACCGGGGTTCTGGTCGACGCCGCCGGTATCATCGAAATCACAGCCGGGCTTGAACCCGCCTACGCAGCGCTCGCTTTCACCATCTTCGCCTCAGGTCTGAATTACGTATGGTCCTGGGGACGGCGCGCCGCAAAGGCCCGTCTGCCCGACGCCGATTCACGTTGATACTCAAGCGGATGAACCCGTTCATCCACAGGAATGCGCTATGGCCCTACAACTGAACGAAAGCGAAGTCACCACCCCACCCCGCCCGGCGGCCAGCGTGATGTTGTTGCGAGACAGCGACCGCGGCCCCGAGGTGTTCATGCTGCGCCGCCACGGCAACTCCGATGTACTGGGCGGCGCTTACGTGTTTCCCGGTGGCAAGGTTGATGCCGACGATCATGAAGAGGCACTCATCGCGCGGCTCGATACCGACACCGACACGCTTCATCGCGCACTTGCCGATGGCGACATCGAACCGCACCACGCGGCCGGATACTTTGTCGCCGCCTGTCGAGAAACCTTCGAGGAATGTGGCGTGCTGTTTGCGCGCGGCATCAGCGGCGATCTGGCCGAACGCGTCGGGCGTCAGGCGCGAGAGGGCTTCAATTTTCTCGAACTGCTTGAGTCATTCGACCTGCAACTCGAGATCAGTCAGCTGATTCCGTGGTCGCGCTGGATCACACCACGGATGGCCACGCTCATGAACAAGCGTTTTGACACGCGTTTCTTTGTGGCCATGTCGCCCGCCGCACAGGTAGCGCGCCATGATCAGCGCGAAACCACCGAAGGCATCTGGCAGCGGCCGCGTGAGGCGCTCGATCGTTACTGGGCCCGCGAGATCGACCTGGCCGCGCCCCAGATCATGACGCTTGCGCATTTTTCACGCTTCAACACCTCAGCGGACATTCTGGCCGAAGCACGCCGCCGGCCGCCTCCTACCATCGAACCCAGCCCCCGGAATGTCGAAGCGGGCCGATTGGTGGCCTATCCCGGCGACCCCAACCATCCCATCCGCGAGCGCGCCATGCCGGGCCCCACACGGTTACTGTTTCGGGATGGCCGCTTCGAGCCAGAAGAAGGGTTCGACGCGCTGTTTTCCTGAGCGCGAGCGCGAGGCGGGTCAGCGCGGGCGCAAGACGGATTGCGCTATTTCGACATGGAGCAGTGACCGCCCGAACCGCTGCGCCCCGAGCCGGCCGCGATCAGAGGCGGCTCGTCGCGCACGTCGATCGGCGCCGACGTCTGGAAATCCCAAGCGATAAACCCGAGCAATATCAACCAGAAAACCCAGGCAAGCCGCTTGCGGTTCGACGTCCGGGCAGGTGTTGGCGTGCTCATCAATCGAATCCAAACCGGCGACGCAACCGGATGCCGATCAACGTACCGGCAAACGCAAGCGCCACCCAGATCCAGCCATGCACGCTGCCAGTGGAAATGCCGCTCAGCATCGCGCCGACATTACAGCCAAAGGCAAGCCTCGAGCTGTACCCCATGAGGAGGCCCGCTACGAGCCCCACCAGCCACTGTGTGGCGCTAAGCGGACGGGACGATGCGCCATCGCGGGCCGACACCCAGAGTGCCCCCGCGAGAATCCCGAGGTTGGTGATTGATGTGATGTCGAGCAGCACGCTCTGCGACAGCCGTGCTGCATGACCCGCCTGTGACCAGAACGCGCTCCCGGCGGGATCCCACCAGGATGTAGCCTGGGCAAGCTTCGCCGCCCATAGCCCGAAACCGTACACCACGCCCCATGGCTGACCGGCGAGCAACAGATTAAGCGTCGCTAACACTGCAAGGGCGATCGCGCCGATCATCCAGCGGCGCTCGATCCATCGCCGGGACGGCCCCACCCACCAGCGGGCGAGTGCAGCCAGCGCCACCAGCCCAGCCAGCGTGAGCGCGAGCGCGGGGCCTGCGCCGACCTGCTCGACCATCCCGACTGGCGTGCTGGCGCCAAGCGAGAGCCAGTGCTCAAGATGCACCGATCCCAGAAAGCTGCCAAACGCAAAGAGGGGCAGCAGCGCGAGGTTGAGCGGCACGCCCATTCCCGCCTTGTAGAGCGTGCCCGAGCCGCAGCCATCAGCGATCTGCATGCTCATTCCGAATACGAAGGCGCCCACCAGCAGCGCCACGCTGGGCGGGCCCAGCGCAGCCTGCAACTCGCTGAACCGCCCGAGGAGCGGCATGGCAAATGCCGCAGCGATAGCAAGCAACACCAGCTGACCTGTGACGCCCCGAGGATCCCGCTCGGCCACCAGCTGTCGCCATCCGGTCGTAAAACCGAACCGACAGCCCGCGAGCGCAATGCCCAGACCCACCCCGACCAGGAACAGCGCTGCCTGTCGAATCGAAACAAAGACCCCCAGGAGGAGGAATACCCCTGCGATTGCAACCGACAGCGGTGTACGCCCGGACCGGAGCGCGGGCGCGACCGGCGGGACAGCGACAGACGGGGCACTCGTCATGGCAGCGAATCAGTTGAGGGTGCGGGCAGCCCACATCTTGAAGTCGACCATCAGCTGACCGACCCGGCCTGGCGCGTTGTCCATCGGCAAGGCCTGGGGCGCTGAGGTCCAGTCCACCATCGAACCGGCATAGAGCTTGACCTGCGGCTGGCCCAGCACCTCGGACAGTGCAAACCAGTTGGTCGCCGCCCAGTGCCCCGTGTTGCAGAAGGACAGCGTGTCGCGCTTGGGATCGAGGTTGAGGGCGGCGGCGACACGACGCGCTTCGTCGGTGGAGACAAACGTGGAACTGCCCTGTGCAAACCAGCTCGCGTGTTCGACGTTGACCGCGCCCTTGAGCGTTCCGGCGCTGCGCGCGGCGGCATGGCGGGTCTGGCCGTTGAAGAATTCTGCCGGGCGGGCATCTACCAGCGTGGCATTGTTCTTTTCGATCGCCTGCGCCACTTCGTCTCGCGTGGCAATCATCGAGCGGTCGAGCGTGGGCTGGAAGTTACTCGCCGTGACGCTCACCGGGTTGGCATCTTGCGGCAGACCCGCAGCGGCCCAAGCCTTCACGCCGCCGTTTAGCACCGAAAGGTCCTTCAGACCCAGCACCTTCAGGGTCCAGTACACCCGGGCGGCTGCACCAAAATCCGTGGCGTCGGCGCCGCTGGACACCACCACGGTCCGGGTGGCGGGCGTGAGCCCAAGCCGCTGCACCTGAGCGGTGAGCTTGGCGAGTTCGGGCAATTCACCCGGGCTGGAGGCAGGACCGCGCCAGGAACCATAAGGCGCGTTGAGCGCGCCCGGAATATGCGCGGTGGCATACGACTTGGGATCACGGATGTCGATCACCCGCACCACAGCGCTGGCAAGAAGCGGCTGCAGCTCGGCAGGGGTGATGAGGGGCGATGCGGCCGACACGGCCGAGGCGAATAGCAGCGAGGCGAGAAAAGCGAGAACGGATTTCATGGCAGGAGAACCGGCAAAAACGGGAGACGCCAATTCTGGGGCGAGCTATTGATTACGAAAAATACTTTATAAAGATTTTCTGATTGCCAAAAGAAATAAGGGGAAAGAGGCGTCAGGTTAGCTGTGCGCGGCGGGGCTCCCACCTCCGCGCACAGCCCGGCACGCTCATCTGGACACGCTCATCCAGCCGCCTTCATCGCGCCACGCTCCCCCCTAAGCCAGCTGGGACAGCACCTTACGCAGCGTGGTGAAGAGGCGATCGATGTGCGAGGGTTCGATGATGAGCGGCGGCGACAGCGCAATGATGTCGCCCGTGACGCGAATCATGAGGCCCGCGTCGAAGGCCGCGACCATGGCATCGAAGGCCCGCGCACCCGGTGCGCCGGCCCGCGGCGCGAGTTCGATCGCGCCGATCAGACCGATGTTGCGGGTATCGATTACATTAGGCAGGCCGCGCATGCTGTGAACCCCATCGGCCCAGGCTTCGGCCACCGTCCCCACCCGGGTAAGCAGTTGCTCGCGCTCGTAGATGTCGAGCGTGGCAATGCCGGCCGCGCAAGCGAGCGGATGGCCGGAATAGGTATACCCGTGGAAGAGTTCGATCAGATGCTCTGGCCCCTGCATGAAGGCATCGTGGATCTCGTTTTTTGCGAACACCGCGCCCATGGGCACGGTGGCGTTGGTGAGTCCTTTGGCGGTGGTGAACAGATCGGGGCTGACACCGAAGTAGTCGGTGGCAAACGGCGCACCGAGACGACCAAAACCGGTGATGACCTCATCGAAGATCAGCAGGATGCCGTGGCGCGTACAGAGTTCGCGCAGGCGCTCCAGATAGCCCTTGGGCGGCACCAGCACGCCGGTGGAACCGGCAACCGGTTCGACAATGACCGCCGCGATGGTCTCGGCGCCGTGCAGCGTGACCAGACGCTCGAGTTCATCGGCCAGATGCGCGCCCCACGCAGGCTGGCCACGCGACCACGCGTTGTGCTCAAGACTGTGGGTGTGGGGCAGATGATCGACCGCGCCGAGCAGATTGCCCGAAAACGCCCGCCGGTTATTGACGATACCGCCCACGGAAATGCCGCCAAAGCCCACACCGTGATAGCCACGCTCGCGACCGATCAGTCGGGTGCGCTGGGCCTGCCCGCGTGCCCGATGATAGGCGAGCGCGATCTTGAGCGCGGTGTCCACCGCCTCGGAGCCCGAGTTGGTGAAGAACACTTTGCCGAAGCCCTCTGGCGCGATGCGCGTGAGCCGGGTGGCAAATTCGAAGCCGATGGGATGCCCGAACTGGAACGACGGCGCGAAATCAAGCATGGAGGCCTGTTCGCCCACGGCACGCGCGATCTCGTCGCGACCGTGCCCGGCGTTGACGCACCACAGTCCCGCGGTGCCGTCGAGAATTTCGCGACCGTCATCGGTCCAGTAGTGCATGCCACTCGCACGAGCCAGCATGCGCGGGTTGGCTTTGAAGTTGCGATTGGCCGTGAAGGGCATCCACCAGGACGACAGGTCGGGGGTGGTCATCGCATGCAGCGGGGTTTTGTCCGGGGCGTTCACAGGGGGTCTCCGGGGGACGTCTACGAGCCTTCTATACTATTCCGAAAGCCCCAAACTGCCCAGCGGAACATCCCCGCCAGGAGCTCCCATGACGCTCTCCGCCACCATTGACACACTGCGTACCCTGGTCGCTTTCGACACCGTCAGCGCCAACAGCAACATGGCCCTGATCGACTGGGTCGCCAACCGCCTGGCAGACCACGGCATCCGCGCCACCGTGCAGCATGCGCCGGAGCCCGGTAAGGCCAATCTGTTTGCCACCATCGGGCCGGCCGATCGTGGCGGTCTCATGCTGTCAGGGCACTCCGATGTCGTGCCGGTGGCCGGCCAGGCCTGGTCAACCGACCCGTTTTCGCTCACCGAGCGCGAAGGTAGCCTCTTTGCGCGCGGCTCGGCCGACATGAAGGGCTTCATCGCCTGCGTGGTCGAGGCAGTGCCCCGCTTCATCGAAGCCCGTCTCGCCACACCGATCCACATCGCGCTGTCTTACAACGAAGAGACCAACATGGGCGGCATGCGCCAGCTCGCCCGGCAGCTGGCCAGCGCGCCAGAGCGACCGCAAGCCTGCATCATCGGCGAACCCACATCGATGCGCGTTGTGGTGGCCAACAAGGGCGCGGCCGGTTACCGGGTGCGCGTACGCGGCCACTCGGTGCATTCATCGCTGCGCGACAGCGGTGTGTCAGCGGTTGAGGTGGCCGCGCGCATCATCGTCTACTGCCAGCAGATTCAGGACCGCATGCGGGCAGCCGCCCGGCACGACGGGTTCGAGTTTCCGCACACCAGCATTCACGTGGGCCGCATACAGGGCGGCACGGCCCACAACATCACCGCCAAAGATTGCGAATTCCTGCTCGAGATCCGGGCACTCCCTGGTGCCACAGCCGCCGAACTGTTAACAGAGATCAAAGCCTGGTGCGAAAGCGAGCTGCTGCCAGGCATGCGCGCCGTCGAACCCGACTGCTTCATCGAATTTGATGAGATCTTCGACACCCCGGCGCTCGACGAGCGTGGCAACACCTATCTCGCCCAGGCGATCGCACCGCTCTGCGGGCACTCCAGCGTCGGACGCGTCAGTTTCGGTACCGAGGGTGGCATTCTGCAGGGCATCGGCATTCCGACCATCATCTGCGGCCCCGGCCGAATCACGGTGGCTCATCAGCCCGATGAATGCGTTGAGATCGAGCAGCTTGCGCGTTGCACGAGTTTCCTGGACACCCTGACCGAACGTCTGCGCCGCGAGCCGCTCACGCAAGCCGCCTGACGAGCGGCACCGCGTCGGCGTGAGCGCGCGCAAGGCGCGCTCGTCTCAAGGCGCGCAGCATCGGCCGCCATGGCCGACATCCTTCCCTTTCCCTGTCCTCAGGCAACCACGCGCCTGCCTCCGCCTGGCGATCCCGCGTGTGCCCCGCCCGCACGACGCGTCTATCGGGCTCGCGGCCTGACCCGCACGTATCGCAGCGGCGAGTCCGAAGTCTTCGCCCTCCGCGGCGTGGATCTGGACGTGTTGGCCGGCGAATTCGTGGTACTGCTCGGGCCCTCGGGCAGCGGCAAATCAACGCTCCTCAACCTGCTAGGCGGACTCGACTCGCCCAGCAGCGGCCACCTGGTGTGGCGCGATCTGGATCTCGCCCACGCGAGCGAGGCCGAGCGCACGCTTTACCGGCGACAGCATGTGGGCTTCGTGTTTCAGTTCTACAACCTGATCGCGAGCCTCGACGCCCGCGAAAACGTTGAACTGGTGACCGATCTGGTCGAGGCTTCAATCACCGCCGCCGACGCGCTCGAACGGGTGGGTCTGGCGCATCGTCAACATCATTTCCCCTCGCAGTTATCGGGCGGTGAGCAGCAACGGGTCGCAATCGCCCGCGCCATCGCCAAGCGCCCGGACGTCCTGCTCTGCGATGAACCCACGGGCGCGCTCGACTACCCCACCGGCAAGCTGGTGCTCGAGGTGATCGAACGCGTCAACCGCGAAACCGGCACGACCACGCTGGTCATCACTCACAACGCAGCGATTGCGGGCATGGCCGACCGCGTGCTGCGACTGGCCGATGGGCGGATCATCGCGGATCAGCGTAACCCCAAGCGGCTGTCGCCGGCCGAACTCAGCTGGTGAACATGGCCCGCGCGCTCGACCGAATGCTCTGGCGCGACCTGATCGCGCTGCGGATGCAGTCGATCACGATTGCATTGGTGATCGCGGCGGGCACCGCGGCCTTCGTGGCCACCATGTCGACACACGCGTCGCTCACCCGCGCACGCGACGCCTACTACGCAGAGTCGCGCTTTGCGGAGATCTTCGTGCGGCTGCGCCAGGCGCCGATCGCCGTGAGCGAATCGATCGCGGCACTGCCTGGCGTGGCGGCAATCCTGACCGGACAAACCCACGCGGCACGAATCGCACTGGACGGGGTAGAGGACCTTCTGTCGGCGCGGCTCATCAATCTGCCCGACCACCAGGAAGTCAATGCGCTCACACTGCGCGCCGGTCGCTGGCCCGACCCTGGTTCCGCCCAGATTCTGCTCGGCGAGGCATTTGCCAGTCGGCGTGGGCTCAGGCCGGGTGACACCCTGCATGCTGTGATCAACGGGCGCGACCAGGCCCTCACCATCGCCGGGATCGCGGCATCCCCTGAATTTTTGATCGGCGTGAGTGAAGGCGGAATGGCTGATGACCGGACCTTCGCGATCATTTGGATGGACGGCGAACGGCTTGCGGCGGCCTTCGGCGCGAGGGCAAGCTTCAATACGCTTGCCGTGAAGCTTGCGCCCGATGGTTCGGTGCGCGCCTTGAAGGCCGAACTCGATCATCTGCTCGAGCGCTATGGTTCGCGCGGCGCCTTCGACCGCAGCGAGCAGCCCTCGCATCGGGTGCTCACCCAGGAGATCAACGAGCAGCGGGTGTTTGCCACGGTGCTGCCCACGATCTTTCTGGCGGTTGCGGTGTTCATCCTCCATGTCGTGTTGAGCCGGGTCGTGGGCACCCAGCGCGACCGGATCGCCACGCTCAAAGCCCTTGGCTATCCGTCGCTTCGAATCGCTGGCCACTATCTGCTCCTGGCTGCGCTGGTGGCACTCGCGGGAAACGTTGTCGGGGTGGTGGCCGGCAAGGCGCTGGGCGCGTGGATGACCGGGCTCTTCATCAACATCTTCCGCATCCCTGATTCCAGCCATCGGATCGAGACCTGGATTGCGGTGCTGCCCGCGATGGTTTCAAGCGCGGGTGCACTCGGCGCGGCCGCGCTTGCCGTGCGTGAAGTGCTCAAGCTGTCGGCGGCTGAGGCGATGCAACCGCCCGCCCCGCCCGCGTACCGACACCGCGCAGCGCGCCCGGACGCAGCACGCTCGCGCGTGGCGCCTGCCACGTTGATGATCGCGCGTTCGGTGATGCGACGCCCGGTTCGCGCCACGCTCACCATGCTAGGCATGTCGGGGGCGATTGCGATTCTGGTGGCAGGCAGCTGGTGGCGCGATGCCTTTGAACACATGATCGGCCTGCACTTTGGCGTCGCGATGCCCGCCGACCTCCACCTGGGAATCACGCGCGCGGTGCCCGATCGGGTGGTGTATGAAATCTCGCGGCTTCCCGGCGTGCTGCAGGCCGAGACCCGGCGCGCCGTCGCGGTGAGAATCGGTCACGGCACGCGCGCCGAGCGCGTCGCACTGGAGACGCTTGCCGATCAACCCAGACTGCGTCAGCCGATTGACGCGCGCGGGCAGCCGGTGGCGCCGCCGGTGGCCGGTCTGATGCTGGGTAACCGCCTCGCTCAAACGCTAGGCGTCCAGCCAGGCGATCGTGTCCAGGTGGAGTTTCTCGAGGGACGGCAGCGAATCCGAGACATCCCGGTGGGCGCGGTCTATGACGAACCGATGGGTCGCAGCGCATTCATTGCCGAGCGGGAGCTCCGCGTCGCCACCGGTGACGGCCCGCAGACCTCACTCATCGCACTACGGATTGCACGCGATCAGCAGGCCGAGTTGATCGCCGCACTCAAAAAACTTCCCGCGGTCACCGGCGTGTTCGACAAGCACGCGCTGATCGCGCACATACGCGCCAACACCGAACGCAACCTGCTCGTATTCACAGGTGTCCTGAGCGTATTCGCAGCCGCCATCGCAGCGGGCGTGGTCTACAACAGCGCCCGGATCGCACTTGCCGAGCGACGCTGGGAGCTCGCGACGCTGCGCGTACTGGGCATGACGCAGCCCGAGGTGAGCCGTCTGCTGCTGGGTGAGCTCGCGCTTCAGACTCTCCTCGCGATTCCGGTGGGCTGCGTGGCCGGGCGTCTGCTTGCCGCGTTGCTGGTCGAAATGATGAGCGCAGAGACCTTCACCATCCCGGTCACGATCCTGCCGCGCACGTACGTCTGGGCGATTGGCGTCATGCTCCTCACCGGCCTCGCAAGCGCCTTCGCCGTGCATCGGCGCCTGTCACGACTGGATCTGATTGCCGTGCTGAAAACTCGCGAGTAAACGCATGCGCCAGCGAACCGTATGGCTGGGAATCCTCGCACTCGCCCTCCTCGGCGGGGGGCTCTGGGCAGCGCTGCGTCCGCAGCCGTTGGAAGTTGATGTCGTGGCAGCCCAACGCGCCCGCTTCGAGCGCACGGTCGAAGACGAGGGACGAACGCGGGTCCGAGATCGATATGTGCTGAGCGCGCCGGTCGGCGGCCGACTGCTCCGCCCATTGGTCAAGGTTGGTGACCGTGTCACCCCAGGCGAGCCGCTTTTCACCCTGTTGCCCCAGGACCCCACGCTGATCGACCGGCGCACCAGCGCAGCGCTCAGCGCCCGCGCGGACGCCGCCCGTGCAGCCCTGGCCCGGGCACATGCCGAAGCCGCGCGTGCGCGCACTGCGGAAACGCTCGCCCGATCCGATGCTCAGCGCACCGCCGGCCTGGCCGGACGCGGCTTCATTTCGGATGCAGCGCGCGAGAGCGCAGAGCTCACGCTTCGCGAACGCGAGCAGGCTAGGATCGCTGCCGACCATGCGGAGTCAGTTGCCAGCTTCGACCTGATTGCCGCCACGGCAGCCCTGCAACGCGCGGGCGGCGCCCGGCCCGGGTCGCCAGAAGAGGTCTGGCGGATTGCCTCACCGACCAGCGGTCAGATCCTGCGCCTGATGCATGACAGCGAGCAACCGGTCGCCGCCGGTGCAGCGCTGGCCGAGATCGGGGATATCCATCACCTCGAAGTGGT
>CAIPNM010000051.1 GCA_903866395.1 uncultured bacterium | reverse complement strand
TCTGCGCTCGATGCAACGAATCAACTACTCGGCCAAAATCGTCTCGGCATGGGGCAACACCGGCACGCTCGGCGAACTCGCAGGCCCGCTCGCCAACGGCATGATCGTTCTCCAGACGTTCACCTGGATGGGGGACCTCAAACCGCGCCAGAAAGTGGTACTCGATTCGATCGTGAGCCGCTACAAGCTCAAATCGCCGGAGGACATCAAGCATGGGTCGGGCGCAGCCAACGCCTATGACGCGGTGTACATCCTTGCCGAGGCGATCAAGCTCGCAGGCAGCTACGACCGTAAGAAAGTTCGCGATGCGATATTCAAGGTTAATCACGAGGGCATCGTGCAGAACTATGCGCCAGCCTTCACGCCCGACCGGCATAACGCGATCCTGCCCGAGAACTATGTCTGGACTGCCTGGCACAACGGCAAGATCCTCCCGCTCGGCCAGACTCCCTACGCCAGATAAGGCGTTGCAATTCCAACTTCCCGCGCCGGTCACGACCGCCGGCACGGGGAGCTGGATTGCGCCTGAAAAATGACTGCAGTCATTCAGTACACACTCTCCGGCTTGGTGATCGGAGGCCTCTACGCGATCGTCGCGCTCGGGTTCTACATCATGTGGTCGGCCGTCCGCGCAGTGAATTTTGCGCATGGCGATACGTTGATGCTGGGATCGGTGCTGTCGGTCGTCCTGATGTGGTCGGGCATACCGCTCCTGATCGGCATTCCACTTGCCATCCTCGCCACCGCGGCGTTCGGCCTGTTCATCGAACGCATTGCGGTTCGCCCCCTCAACCATGGTCCGTCCTCGATCGGGTGGATGCTCTCCACGATCGCCATCGGGCTGATGCTCGAAGCGTTCGTCACGGTCACCTTCGGGGCCGATCCGCGATCCTTACCCTCGCCGCTCATGCAGACACCGATTGCGATGGGCGGTGCCGGCATTTTCCCGCATGAGCTGCTGGTGCCGGTTGTGGCAATTGCGCTCCTGATCCTCCTCGACTGGTTCTACCGTGCCACGATGACCGGTCGCGCGATGCGCGCCATTGCTCAAAAGCCGGTTGCTGCGGGTCTGATGGGGATAGACGTTCGCCGGATGGCCCTTTTGTCGTTCGCAGCGGCGGCCGCACTCGGGGCGTTCGCCGGTATTCTCGCCGCCCCCATCATTCAGGTTTCGGCTGCGATGGGACTGTTGCTGGGTCTCAAAGGCTTTCTGGTGGCCATCATCGCAGGCATGTCGAACGCCCGGGGCATCGTCATCGTAGGCTTTGCTTATGGCGTCCTGGAGCGCTTCATCGAGGGGTTCGGAAACACGTCGCTTCGTGAGGTGCTGGGCTTCGGCATCATGATTCTGCTGCTGCTCGCTTTTCCGAACGGCCTGTTCGGTAAGCGCGAGGTGAACAAGGTATGAGGCTGCGCTCGCTTTTCTCGGGTGGCCTGATCTCGTCGTTAGGGGTGGCGGGTGCGCTCTGCGTGGTTCCTTTGCTGGTTGCCAACACCTTCCAGCTTCGCGTGGTGATGCTGTTCCTCATCTATGCGCTGGTGGCCCTGGGGCTCAACCTGCTGGTCGGACTGGTGAGCCTGGTTTCACTCGGTCAGGCGGGGCTCTACGCGCTGGGGGCCTACACGGTTGCCATTCTTGCCACCAAAACCGGCGCAGGCTTCTTCCCTGCGATGCTGGGTGCGACTGTCGTCACCGCGATCGCGGGGGTCGCGCTCGCTTACCCCACCGTGCGCGTGCGCGGGGTCTACCTCGCTGTGGTCACTATCGCGTTCGGGCTGATCGTGCAAAACGTAGCGATCGACTGGCGCGCGCTGACCGGCGGTACGCTTGGAATCTCGAACGTCCCCCGTATCGATCTGGGTACAGGACCCCTCAACACGCGTGACCTCTACTGGTTGATCGCCGCCGTCACTTTCGCGGGGTTCGTGGTTCATCACAACCTGATGCACTCGCGCGTTGGACGCGCGATGCGCGCGGTCGCGCAATCCGAGACTGCAGCGCGCGCACTGGGCATCGACCCCATTCGCCAGCGCGTGCTCGCGTTCGTACTCTCATCGGTCTTCGCAGGTATCGCAGGCGGCCTCTATGCGTACCTCAATCGCTATGTCAACCCAGATACCTTCAGCTTCTCCGACTCGATCCGTTTCCTGTTGATGGTGATTCTGGGTGGTGCCGGCACCACCTTCGGTCCGTTGATTGGCGCTGGCGTTCTCACCTGGATTCCCAATCTGCTGCAGGCCTTTGGTAAGTGGCAGCTGTTCGCCTACGGTGCGCTCCTTGCGCTGGTGATCTTCTTCCTGCCGAAGGGCATTGCCGGATCGGTCCGAGATCTGTGGATGAGGTTGCGCCACGGCCGGACCCAGGCCACCCGGGAGGCAGGAGCATGG
>CAIPNM010000050.1 GCA_903866395.1 uncultured bacterium | reverse complement strand
TAGATTCGGTCACCCGCACCGAATCCGTTCACCGCCACGTTGAAGTTACCGGCCCGAACACCGTCGTACCCAAGGTTGGCATCCGGTCCCGATGGATCATGGTCCTTGAAAACCAGCGCAACATTCGCGGAGGAAAGGTCGATGGCCGTTGGCACGCCTGACGCCGGATTACCAATTCCTTCGATATCGAGATAGGAATAGCTTGCTGTCAGCTTGCCATCGCTCCCCATAACAACAGAGGGCGCAGCGTTGCTCACGCTTGGCAGATTCGCACTGGTAGTGCCTGGGGCGACAGTCGAGAAATTTAGCGTCGAAACGCCTTCGAATGCTTCACTCGGCTTTCCGCTCGCGCCGGTGAACGCCCCGGCGTCGATCGCGATGTAGTAATCATTTCCGAAATCCAGGTCAACCGAGGGATTGATGGTGACGGTTGCGCCCGAGATCTGAACCTGAGCGGTCGAATCCACCGCTATATCCAGGGTGTTGATCGTGTTCTCGCCCCGGAACCCCGAACCACCAACGTTTACGATTCGAATGACCTTGCCCGACGCTGCGGTGACGGCCTCGGGAAATGTGAGAACAATATTCGAAGTGACGTCGAGGTTGGCAACATTGTCGAGCGCACTGGCTGTCGGGCCAAGTCCAAGGCCGGGAGTGCGAAGCGCACCATCGAAATCGGTGAGGGCAGACAGCGCTACGCCGGCAGCGTTTGCGCCGGCTGCAACCAGCGCAGTTTTAGCTGCCTGGCTACCGGCTGCGCCATCCGCGAAAACCAGCTGATCATTGAGTCCACCAGAGCCACTGTTGACCTTGACGGTTTCCGTGACGCCGTTGATTGAGCGCGTGAACGTGACATAGTTTCCGGCCACTGATTTGGCGTAATCGCCCCAGTTACCCCGGAAGTGGATGACGTCCTTTCCCGAACCGAGAAGTGTGGCATCGACACTGCTGCCGTCGGCAATGTAGACCGTGTCCGCGTACAAACTGCCGACCAGGGTCATCTTCACGCCTGGTTTGCCAGGCGCGAAGGTGTCACCGCTGTCACCTAAAGCGAAAGCCTTGATGCTTGAGTCAAGGGTGCTTGCGATCTGAGTTGCCTGCGAGGTCTCGCCGCTGGGCGGGGACAGCGTCACCGGGTCAACTGCCTTGAGGCTATTGAATAGCGACAGGGAATTGACTGTTCCGTCTGCGAAGATCAGGCGATCACTGATTGCGACGGTGCCGGCCTTGGTAAGAACCACTTTTTCCAGCGTGCTGTCCGACCCCCGCTGGATGGTCATGTTGGTGCCCGCGAGGGTCACGCTGTAGTCAGCATAGCGACCAGAGAAATAGACCGCGTCAGACCCGGACCCGCTCAGAACAAAGTCGATCGAGACACCCGGCCGGACGAAAACCGCGTCAACCAGCGCCGACCCGACAAACGTGACCTCTTGCCCGGTGAGTGAGACTGAACCGAGCGAGAGGTCGAAGTCAGTGAAGTTCGCGCCGGTGGACCCCTCGGCTGCCGGCAATACAAAGTACTTGGTGCGTTTGATAGGCATGGCGCCCTCGTCAGGCAGAAATCACGGGGGAAGAAGCGGCTTGGGCCAGTTGCAAGAGCGTCTTGAAGCCGGACACCGTGTCGAACGCTGCAGTACTGTTAGCGATCGTGATGTCGACGAAGCCTCCCAGCCCGGTGCCTGCAAACTGAATCGTGGACGGTGCAGATCCTCCGTTCGATATGTTTGCAGTGTCCAGACTGTTGGCAACGGCGCTCTGGTTGTCGATGTAAAGCAGGTCGTCGGCTGAGAATCCAGTGACCGCAAGGAAAATATCACCGGTCTTAATGCCGTCGTATCCCCCCGCTGTTGGACCGGTAGGGTCGTAGTCCTTCGCTACCATCGCAACGCTGTTGGATCCGATATTCAGCGGCACCTTGTTTGACGCAGCGGGGTTCCCGAGATTCTCAATGTCAAGCCAGAGCCGGCTCGTCGCAAGCGTACCGTCAGCAGCCATGATCTGGGAGGCTGCGCCATCGGTTGCCACCGGTTGAGAGAGCGATGTCGGTGACTTCGGCACCACCGTCGAAAAATTAATCACGGTGGGGTCGCTGAGAACCGGCGTGCCCTGGAGGCTGGTTACACCAACAAACGCGCCCGCATCGATTTCGATATGGAAATTGTTCGCGAGATCGAGGTCAGCAGTGGGATTGATGATGACCGTTTTCTTGTCAGTGGAGAACGTGACCTGCGACGAAGTAGCCTCGATCTGGATGCTATTGGTTGCCGTCTCGGTGCGGAATCCGTTCGCCGCAGTGGTGTTGGCGTCATTGACCAGCCGGATGTACTTCAGAGCGGCCGGATTTACGGCCTCACTGAATTTCAACACGATGTTGGACGTGGGATCGAGGTTGGTGACGCCATCCAAAGCGCTGGCGGCCAGGGTCGGCGCGGTCACGGCATTCATCGTCACGGTCTTTTCAACCGACAGACCACCTCCGTCCGTGGCAACGAGCGTGACCGATTTGGAGCCAGCCTGACTCACTGTTCCCGTCACAGCACCGGTCGCCGCGGCAAGGGTCAGACCGCTAGGCAAGCCGGTTGGCATATCAGCAGTTGCCTTAGCCGAATAGGTGAGCTTGCCGTTGTTACCGGTACTTGCATCCGGATCATTGAACCAGCCCGCGACAGAAGCATTCGAAAGCGCCTGCCCCACCACGACGTTGTATTCGGTGGGTGAGGACGCCGCAACGGTCGGCTTCTCATTCACATCGGTCACAGCGACCACGATCGCATCGCTGACCTGGGACGAGCCGTCAGAGGATGTCGCCTTCACGTAGATCGTGCGAGATGTTGTTGAACTCGCCTCAAAGTCAATCGCACCCGCCGCAGTCACGACACCGGTGGAGGCGCTGATCGCAAACTCCGTTCCCGTGTAATCCGTGCCGTTTGCGTTGACCAGTTTGTAGGTGACCGTATTGTTGGTTGCATCAGCGTCTGTCGCCGCTGCGGTAACGCCGAGCGCAGTACCAGGCGTGGCATTCTCGGCTACGGTATTGGCAGCCGAGTTGGTATCAGCCGGCTTGGATACCTGAGACTCGTTGACGTCTGTGAGGTTCACCGTGAGGGCGGCAGTTTTCTGATTCCCCGCAAGGTCGGTCGCCGCCAGCGTGAGCGTAGTGGTACGGTCAGCCGCCACCTCGTAATCCTTGAGCGCCGCAAAACTGAGCACCGCTCCAGAGATGGTGAAGCCCGCTACATTCGAACTCGTCACTGACCACGTGACCGATTCGTCCGCAGCCAGATCTGCGATTTTGGTAGCGTTCTCAGCCACCGAGATGGTTGTGTTCGAAGGGGACTGAATCGTGGGCAGCTTGCTGTCCAGCGTATAACCCGCAAACGCCTGACCGACACTGGTGGCGACCAGAGCCTGGTTCGAGACCTTCCCGATGATGGTGGCGTTGGTGAGAGCAAACGCGCCAACTTCGAACGTGCCGCTAGCGTTCGGCGCCTTGGCAGTGAACGTGAGGCTGTCGGTGCCCGTACCCTGACTATAGGTGGCATCAACGGTGGTCGCAGCCTGCCCGCCACTCATCACCTTAAAGGTGGCCTTGGGCGCGCCCGTGACATTCACCGCCTCGGTAAATTTCAGGACAAAGGTCAGGTCATCCCCAGACTTACCAACCGTCGTCGACGTGACCGGATCGGTGACCGTAAAGCTTTGCAGCACTGGCGCTGAGACCACACCGACCGTAAACGTCTGCTCGGCAGACAGCGACCCAGAGTCGGTCGCCTTTACCGTGATCGAGACTGGGCTGGCATCGGCCGTTGCCGTCCCCGACAGCACACCGGCTGCGGAAAGCGTCAGCCCGTTGGGCAAGGTGCCCACCGTGCGGGTGTAGGTCAGAACCCCCAACGCATCGCTGCCATCGGGATCTTTGAAGAAGGCCGCGAGGTCGCGGCTGTACGGCTGGTTGGTGACGGCAGTGAGGGCACCAACATCGCCATTCTTGACTGGCGCCTCATTGACGTTGGTCACCGCAACCACAATGGCGTCGCTGACCTGCGACGAGCCGTCGGCCGACGTGGCCTTCACATAAAGGGTACGAGTGGCTGGAGTGCCCGCTTCGAAATCAATCGGTCCAGCCACGCTGACCACACCGGTGGATGCGGCGATTGCAAATTCGGTACCGGTGTAGTCGGCGCCGTTCGCGGTGACGAGTTTGTAAGTGACGGTATTGGTGGTGGCGTCAGCATCAGCCGCTGCGGCCGTAACCCCCACCAGCGAGCCACTTGCCGAATTCTCGGCGATGGTGTTGGTTGCGGTGTTGGCGTCGGCGGGCTTGGTGACGTCGAATTCATCAACATCCGTGAGCGTGACGGTGATTGACTTCGGCGCACTGGCGGTGCCCGCCGCATCGGTGGCAATCACGGGCACAGTGTAGGTACGCGCCCCACTTTCGGCCTCGTAGTTTTTACCCTGCTGCCCTACAAAGCTAAGCGCACCCGTCTCGGATATCTCAAACTGCGCTACGTCCGCGCCAGTTCCGAGCGTGTATTTAACAAGCCCCGCGTCCGTGGCCAGCACCTGTCCAACGGCCTTCACGTTCTCTGCAACCGTCAGCGCCGCGGTGTCTATTACCGGCGCAGTGTTGTCGACCCGATAGCCCGTGAAACTCTGATTTACCGACGTGAGGACCAGCGGTTGCTTGCTCACATCGCCGGTAACGGTCGCCCCATTCAAAGTGACGGAGGAGACCTTGAAGGTTCCGTCACCCACCGGTGCATTGGCGGTGAACACAAGCGACAGCTTGTCCGTGCTGCTGGACTGGTAGGTGGCTGAGAACGGCTGCCCGGTACCCGCCATAAAGTTGACCTGGGGCGAACCCACGACCGTGACCGGCTCGCTCATGGTGAGCGTGAACGTGACAGCCTCGCCTTGCTTACCGACGTTGTTGGTACCAACCGAGTCCGTCGCGGTGAAACTACGAATAACTGGCGCAGTGACCGTTTGCACCGTGATCTGGTGGCTCACGGTGCGCCCCCCCCCATCGGTGGCAGTGAAGGTGACCTGAGCATCCGGTATGGAACCAAGCGAACCGGTAAGCACCCCCGTATCCTTGTTCAGTTGCAGCCCAGTCGGGAGAGCTGGACTTACCGAATAGGTCAGTTTGCCAAAAGCGGTAGTGCTCCCATCGGGATCGGTAAACCAAGGCGCTACAGTCGCCCCAGAGAGCGGCTGGTCGACCACGACAATGAACGGCGCAGTGGGAGCAAAAGACGTTTTTGACGGATCCTCGTTGACATCCGTGACGCTGATCGCCACTGCTTTCTCGCTACTGTTGTTGGCAGCGTCTTTTGCCACCACCGTAATCTGGTAGCTCGACTTGGCTTCAAAGTTCGCGCTTGCAAGCAAGCGAACGTCGCCCGTGCTCGAATCGATCGAGAACGCGGAGGCGTCGCCGACGCCCGCTTTGAGGCTATACGCGGTGCTGCCCGTGCTGATGTCAGCGGTGTCGGTTGACGTGACCTTGTAGGCAGCCGTGGTGGCGGATGCGTTTTCAGCAATGCTGCCCGTGCCCAGCGACGTAATGCTCGGGGCCTGCTCGTCGAGGTTCCGCACCGTGATCGTGTAGGGAATCTCTGTGGTGTTGCCAACCGCGTCGGCTGCAACCACGACAAAACCGTAGGACGACTTCGCCTCGAAGTTGGGCGGTGCGACCAGCTTTGCTTCACCCGTAGCGGAGTTGATGCTCACCGAGGATGCGTCGCCCGTGCTGGGTTTGATCGACCAGGCAATGGCGGTGTCTTGCCGATCCGTTGCGGCAAATGCAAAGGCGCTCTGACTATTGTTTTCGTCGATTGCGCCAGCCGGCAGGGTGCCGGCGCGAGGATTGCGCGTATCCACCGCCTGAAAGTGCGCCGACACCGCAGTGTTCGGGTTGCCCGCAAGATCGGTGAATTGACCCGCAGCCACCGATACCGTGACCCGGCCAGCAGCGTCGCCTTCGAGATCGGCGTCTGGGGTGACGGCAAGCTCGAAGGTGTTGCCCGCAACAAGCTTGACAGCGCCCGACGCCTTGCCGCCCACGATCGTGACTTCATCCGCGGTCAGCCCCAGCGACGCTTCGGATGCGGTGATCTGGAAAACGATATTGCCGGCACTGCGGCCTACGATGGCTGCGGAGGTGGTGTCGCTCGCGGCGCCACTGGGGCTGCCGGCGTCGTATACGAGCGAACTGCTTCGCTCAACCGAATTACCGCCTGCGGTATCGGCCGCGGACAGCTTCACGGTGTAGGCCCCCACCGCCTGGCTAAGGGTATCGGCAATAACAAGCGTCTGGTCAGCGCCCGTACCAACGACGTTGTAGGTCTTGACGACAGCGTTCGTACTCGCGTTGAGCACCTGTATGCTCACTGGCAGATCTTTGCTCGCGGCAAACGAGATGGTCGGAGCTGCCATGCTGGTTCGACCGTCGCCTTTGACACCCGTGTCGCTCGCCTCAGTAAGCGTCCAGGCGGTGAGCGTGGGCACGACCGTACCGATGCTGATGTCGCGCTTGAACGCAGCAGCATCAGACGTGGTATTGCCCGCTGCGTCGGTTGCTTTGGCAATGATGGTCTCGGTACCCTGCCCCATGGCCTTGATATCAGCCGGCGTGAGCTTGTAGGACCAGTTCTTGTTCGTATCGGTGGTGACTGAGCGAACGTTACCGGCGCCAAGCTGCAGACTAACCTTCACCCCCGCTTCGCTTGCGGTACCCGCGACGACCACTTCTGAACCTGCAATATTGTCCAGAATGGTTTTATTTTCAGCCGCGTTGATCTTGTCGTCACCGGCGACCTGAGAAATGGTGACGGTGGGCGCCTGGGTGTCGACCGACTGAGCCTCGCCCGACACGACGAGGTTGGATTTGCCCTGAGTGCCTGTAACCGGGATGTCGGTTACGGCATTGGCCTTGAGTTGCACCGTGATGCTTGAAGCGTTTGCCTCTGGGGTGACCACGAACGAGTAGACCTGGCTCGCTGAGACAGTGGCGAGCGACCCGGCGGTGCCGCCGGTGATAGTTAGGTCTGAAAGATCAAAACCGTTTACTCGCTCGCTGAACGAGATTGTGTAGGTAACCGCCCCAGTGGCGATTCCCGGCGCGTTGTCGAGGATGACCGCCGTAGGGGCAGCGTCAACGCTGAGATCGAGTTCCGGGCTTGCAGCCGCAGGCGCGTTGCCAGCGAGGTCAGTGAACGCGGTGCCCACCGATACTTTAACGGCGCCCTGCGTGGCGGGAGCGGTGAAGTCAATGGTGTAGGCGACCTGACCATTGGCCAGCACCGTCGGCGCGCTGAGCGCGCCAAGAGAACTGCCTGAGGGGATCAGGATGTCGTCCTTGGTGAAACCTTCCACCGCTTCAGACAATGAGATGGTGAGCGTGGATTTACCGCCCGGGGCCATGGCGCCTAGGCTGTTGCTGATCAGCGCTTTAGGCGGGGTGAGGTCGACCGCCACAGCCGCTGCGGAGGACAACGCACTAACGTTGCCCGACTTGTCCACTACCTGGGCCTGCAGCGAGTGGCTACCCTCGGAAAGGGGAAACGCCGAGACCACCACATTTTTGTAGCCGGCCGCGAGATCTGCCTCGGTGATGGTCGCACTCGCAATCTGGACCCCCCCCTCAAGCAGGCGAATGACATCACCCACCACGACGGCCTTACCGTCGGTGCTTTCGGTGTTGAGTGACACTTTGACTTCTGGGGTTGCGGTGCGCGACCGCGCTGCGACGGAGACACCCGGTTTGTCAGGTGCGATCTTGTCGAGCACCTGTGACTGAATGTTACTGATCCCGTCAATGCTTGAGGTCGCGTTGATCGCGGCCACCGCTTCGGCGAGCGAGACTCGCGATTCAAGCGAGACATTGACCCCCTTCAACGCAACATTGAGAACGTTGACATCGTCAAGCCTCAGCGTTTGCCCACCGGCTTCCTGGATGGTGGATGCGATGCTGGACGCCAGATTCGCGACCACCTTAGTGACTGCCGCACTATCCGACGCCGCCAGCGCAACGAACGTTGCCACATTAGCTGCAGCCTTCTGCACGGCGAGCGCAGCTGCCTTGTCGCCAGCACTGGCTGTTGATTTCACCGACAGGGGATCGAAGTTGAGGAGATTGCCGCCAGTGGCAACGGATTCGGGCAGCCCCAGTGTTGCCGCTACCTGGTTGGCCGCCGCCTGGATCGCGGCTTGACTCGGGGCGGCAGTACCCGATTTTTCGATGACCGCCTGAACCAGCGTAGTGAGCGGGTTGACAGTGGTGGACCCCGCCGGCGCCTTGAGCGGCGAGGTGTTGGGCAGGCCGGTGTCAATGTTGACGCCGCCCACCGCGATGATCGTGCCCTTTGGGGCTGTGCTGGGAAGAAAGAAGCGACCCGCTGAGTCGGTCACCACCCCCGCAATCATTTCCGAGGCTTCAGCGACGCCGTTGTTGTTGGCGTCGACATAGATCTGTGCGCCCCGGATGTAACCGTCGGCGACGATACCTTGCGAGATGCTGAACGACGCCGCATCGTTACCCGCTTCATCCTGAAGGGTCAGGGCACCATCGCCGGCCGCATCGGTGTAGGTGAGTGCAAGCTTGATGTTTCCGGCTGGAATGAAACCTGGAGCGAAGCTCAGGACGACTTTGTTGCCTTCGACTCTGATCGAATCGGGCACCGTCCCCGGGGCATCGTTGATGGCCACCGCAAAGGCGGTTTTCAATGGCGGCGCTTTGGCATCAAGGGTGCTGTCGAACGTGAGCGTAACCGTGCTGGCGGTGCTGCTCACCGCAGTGGAAACGAGTTGCGGCGGCGTGGTGTCCGGCGCAGGCGCAGTCGGCGCATTCGCCACTGGGGTAGAGGACGAGCTGCCACTCGCAATCAGCACGCCAGCGCCAATCAACAATCCCCCTAAGACGGGAGCGGAGAGCCCAGCGACTGTGGCCGCGCCCGCTGCGGCACCCGACCCTGCCGCTGCGCCCTGCGCGGCAGCTTCCGCTGCAGCCGGATTTGCCGCCTGCGCGAACAAAAGCGGCCCCTCGGGCAGCGCTGTGGCTTCTACGCTCGCGGACGGCTCGATCGGCGAAAAATCGAGAACGATCTGGGAATTGGCCTCTTCGGAATCTTCGCGCCGGCGTGTGCGCGAGGGCGAGCCCACCTGACCAGGCCCCACCTGCACGGCGGCAACTGGCGACTCAGGTAAGGAGAAGAGCGCCTCCGGCAACGGGCGCTGGGCGTCGGCAACGACCTCGCGACCCCGCCGAGCCGCCCCACTGGCCGGACTACCCGCAACCCGCCGAAGATCACCTGAAGGAATGATCGGGACGGAGCTGTTCGCAACAAGGTCTGCGCCAGACGCAGCGGATGAGGAATTTTTGGACGCTGGGCGAAATTCAGACATAACGAGGCTCCGGATCAACTCAGGCTGGAAATAGTGAGGGCGGACAGAAAGCGCGGATTCGTGCAACGATCGGCAGAAAAGACCAATGCCCGCTCAACCGTTAGCGGCTGGCGGACATACGCGACGCACCGTGCTGAAACATGCCAAAGAACCACTTGATGACGCAAAGGAAGGCACCGAAAAAGCGGTTACGGGGGTATGCACGTCAAAACTTCACCTATGATGCCATGGTTACCTGGTAAAAGTTGAGACTTTATGCCGCCCGCGGGTGCCACGATTCGCACCGAATTTTTTTCCCTGGCGCAAACGCGTTTCGCGAAGGGTCATTTACCATTCCCGTCATCTTTTGAGCCTCGCAAACATCCAATCCGTTGGGCTCCGCTCAACGCTGAAAATAGTTCCCGACACCATGCAGATCGAACAAATCAACCTGCAGTACAACCGATTGGAAGACCGGCTGATCGTCCGTATCGGCATCTCCGGCCACCAGGAACTGCGTTTTTTCATGACGCGACTCCTGACGGTTGAGTTGCTGAAGGTGATCGGCACCCAGCGCTCGGACGCAGGCACGCGTTTTGCCCAGGAACTCGGCGCCCCAACCCTTGACCCCCAGGTCGCACGCGAATTCGCCGACCAGAAGGCGATGTCGGGCGTTTCACTTGAAAAACCTTACGAGGGCGAAGGCCGAAAGCCCGTGTTTGGCGAACGCATCCCGCTGATCAGCGCCATGTCCTGGGGTCGCCAGAACGACGTCACCACCTTCACCTTCAAAACGGTAAGCAGCGAGCAGTTCACCCTGAACTGCAATGCGTCGCTGCTGGTGGGGTTCGAGCAGTTGCTTCGAAGGCTGAGCGCCACTGCCAACTGGGCGATCGATACTTCCGCCACGCCTGCGGCTGCTGAGCAGCCGGCACCCGCGCCTGCGGTACCCCCTCAGTCGATGCACTGAGGCGCGCGCCTCAGTCTTCGTCGACGGAAATCGAGCCTTTCACACCCGGCGGCACCCGCCAGCCTGGATTGAGGAAAGTCACCCGGATCTCGACCAGACCGCTCGCTGCGTCAACGCCTGGCGACAGATAGCTGATGCGTCCCCGAACCGGCGAGATCTTGAGCGACGGTTCGAAGCTGATGGGAATCTGCTGATCGAGCTTCAGTTTCCTAAGGGCCATCGGCGTGATGTTGACGCGCAGGTAGCAGACGTCTGCATCAACGATCTGCAGCACCGGCTCTCCGATTTTGGCCCACTCACCCAACTCGAGATCCACCCGCGTGACGATTCCGCTCACCGGAGCAATCACCCGCCGCAGCAGTTTCTCCTGATCGGCGATATCGAGCTCTGACTTCTCCCGAACCTTTTGGGCTGCCAACTGATCGAGGCGCGCAAGGGCTGCAGACAAATCGAGTTCGAGGCGGGAGACTTCCTCTCGACTGACCGACCCACCCGCCTGGAAGGCTCGACGGGAGTCGTCGGCGAGTGGTTTCAGGATTCGTACCCGGTCTCGGGCGGCTCGCAATTCGCTTTCGTCTTCGAAGATCACTCGCCGGCGATGGGCCTCGAGGGCCGGCAGCCGATCGTCGAGCTGAACCAGCAACTGGCCCTCTTTCACGCGGCGGCCAACCTCGGTCTGGACCTGCATGACCGCTGCAGCCACGCCAGTGCTCACGAGAATATCGTGACGAGGAACGATGAGCCCAGTGAACTCAGCCGCCAGGGCCAGCCCAGGAAAGAGGGCAAGAAATGAGATCAGCGCCCGCAGGCGCCCCACACCAAACCGCGTCACTGCTCCACCTCTATCGAATGCCGCGTCAACAATGAACCGTCGGCCAGCATGATCCCAGTGAGTAGCAGAGCAGCCCGCGTTTCACTTTCGATCATGCGAAGCGAGCTCTCCACGAAATCAGCCTCGCGCTGAAGCACCTGACCAACGCGTGACACACCCAGTGACAACTGGCGCCGCTCGAGCTCGAGCAGCTGGCGGCGAAGATCGATCTCGGCCGCATAGCGGCCGATTTCGTCGCGAGAGGAAATCAACTGTTCGAGGCGCGAGCGAAGGTCGATGGCGATGCCCGCGCGAACGCTATTGAGTTCTTCCTCGCTCTGCCTCAGCCGCAGAGCCTGGGCCTCGTAGAGCGAGTTGGCCTTACGATTCCCGATCAGCGGGACTTCGAAATTGACACCGACATACCAGTCTGGGAACCGTGTGGTCCGGGCGAACTCCCAAGCCCGGCCAAATTCATAGGCCATGCCCGACGTGCTGTAACTTGCCTGCAGGTCTAGCGAAGGTCGGCGCTGGTTGTCAGCGAAATTGAGCCTCACCACCGACTGATCACGGCGCAGCCCAGCGATGCGCACCGCCGGCCAGCGATCGACCGCGCGCTCGATCGCGGTGATCGACATGTCGGGCTGGTAATCGAACTTCCGGGCGGGCGTGTTGGCGATGATCTTAAGCGCTTCAGGACGACGCTCCTCGCCGGTGGCCCGCAGCAACCCCTTGATACGCGCCTCAGCATCTCGCAGGCTTTGTTCAGTGCGGGCAATTTCGGCCTCGCGAAGCATCAGTGCTCCACGCGCTTCGACTGCACCAATCGGCGCAACCCGACCCACCTCAACCCGCGACTCGATGTCCCGAAGCAGCGAACGCGAAGTGTCGCGCGAGCGTGCCAGTACCCCGAGGACCTCGCGAGCGCGCTGCAGCTGCCAGTAAGCGCTGAGCGCTTCAGCGCTTACTCGCTCGAGTTGTTGACGGTAGTCGAGCACAGCGATCTCACCGTCGAGGCGCGCCACCTCCATATCGGTTTCAACCACCTGGCGACCCATGCCCTTCATGAGCGGCTGCCGAACCGACACCACGAGGGATTGCTTCTGCTCGGCGTGGGTCGCGGTCATGGGCACAAGGTTGTTGCGACGGCGGTTCAAGCGCACGCTCATGCTGAGTTCAGCACCCGTGCTCGCACGTTGCCTCAAGCCACTCTCTAGAGAGTTGACGTCTTCGTCGAGGAGTTCGTTTTGAGTGGGCGCGTTAAGCGTGGTGATGATCTCGTCACCTGTTCGCTGGCGCGCACGCCCCTCACGCCGAAGAGAGCTGAAAAGCACGGGATCGTAGACCGCGCGCTCACCCTCAGCCACCAGCCCCGATGCTCTCGCCTGAATGCGCGACATGAGAATCTGCGCATTGCGTTCGACAACCAGCTGCAACAGCTGCGTAGGATCGAGTTCGAGCTGGTCGCTGTCAGGCGAGAGGGGGCCCAAATCTGAGGCTCGCGCGGCAGCCTGCGCAAGGGTCCGCGCTTCCTGTCCACGCGCCCACCGAAACTCCTCAGGCTGCGACGCGGCAAACGGAGCCTCGGTGCGGGGTAGCGGCTGCGCTATCACGCTAGAAGTCGCGATGAGGCCTACGATCGCCCCTGCGCAAACTGACAGCGAGGCAGCGATCACCCGACCGGAAATGAAACGAGTCACTGTGGTCCGACAACAAAAGAAATGGCCCGGAGGAAGAATCGCCATCCGGGCCATTGGGACACCTTTAGCCTCACCGCGCGCCGGATGAACGGTTACGGTGAGAGCGGAGGTGCTTCGTAACGGTCAGGCCGCTTGAGAATCAGCGGTGATCGTGGGGGCTTCTCCGCCACTGCGAAGCGTGACCAGGCGCTCGATTTGGGCGAGCGAGATCAGCTGTGCATAAACCGCTGGCAGGTAGCGCTTGGTGCGCAGCTCGAGGTGACGCTCGTCGGAGAGGTTGTTCAGACGCTCTTCGTTGATGACGTAGCAGCCAGTGATGTTCTTGACGCGATCGGTGTCGCGAACGCGCATGTTCAGCGGCGTGAACATATTGTGCTCAGCCATGTACTTGCAGAAGTCGCGAGTGATGACGTCCATCTGCTGCAGCTCGGCCAGATAGCGCTTCACGTTTTCGATGACCTCGGTGGGCTCGCCTTTGTCGTCGAACAGGGCAGCACCCTCTGCGTCATTCACGAGCTCGCTGTCTTCGTCGATGCAGATCGTGAAGCGATCCTGCTCGTCAGTGCGGGACAGGGCAAAAGGATAACGACGGATGATGGCCGGGACATAAGAGGCCTGCCACTTGCCATCGGTGCCTACAAACAGGTTTTCGCCAGCTTCAAGGCCCAGCAAAACCACCGGGCGGAACTCGTCAGCTTCCTTGTCCTCAAGGAACACGATCGGGTAGATCGCGGCAGCGCGGGCGAATTCATGGATGGTGACATAGGCAAGATGGAAGCCTGACGCAAACCCGAAACCGGTAGCCTGTTTGATTTTTTTGCTGGCGTGGCGCTCGCGGTTGATCGGAACGACTTTCTGGAACATCTTGAGACTCCGGTATGTAGGTAAACGTGAAAGAGCGTCGAGAATAGCAGGAAAAATCGGGCTGGTGGCTTACAAAATCTGACAAAATCCTGCAAAGCAGGACCTCAACCTGGCCCGCCCGGGCCCGCCCCGGGCTTCCCCGGGTCGCCCACGAAAGAAAGCTGTCGGTTGAGTCGTTTTTCAAATGACCGCAGCATCCGTCGGCTGCTCCAGGCAAGCGCCTGCGCACGGGCCTGAGCCAACCAGATCAGGCACGAAATCAGCATTGGGCGAAGCGGGGCCAGCGCCGCCATCCAGGCCAGCGGCTTGGCAAACCAGGCGATATGCCGCTCGAGCAGGTCGTCTTCCAGACTGACAAAAGCGCGGGCAAACCCCGGCGCGCCCTGCCGGCCCGCTCGCCCGAAGAGCTGCCAGTCGACCCGCGAAGACTCGTGCGGCTCAAGCATCAGAACATGCAGCCCGCCGTTGGCCAGCACCTCGGCGCTCAACAGAATGTCGGTTCCCCGGCCAGCCATGTTGGTAGCCACCGTGACGCGCCCCGCCTCACCCGCCGCGGCGATCACCATCGCCTCCTGGTCATGTTGCTTCGCGTTGAGCACTGCGCACTCAAGCCCGCGAACGGAGAACGCCTCGGCCACGCGCTCGCTGTCGCTGATCCGGCGTGTCCCCACCAGCACGGCTTTACCCTCTGCCTGAAGCGCCACTGCAGCATCGATCAGCGCCTCGAATTTTCGATCCCAGGTTGCGAAATGCCGAGGACGCGGTACCCGCAGTTGGCTGGGCAAGCGCGGGGGCACAACGATGGAGGGCAGGCCATAGGTCCGCCAGAGTTCGAAACCTACGCCCTGAAGCGTACCGCTGGCACCCGACAGGTGACGGTAGCGCGCGTAAAAATCCTGAAAGCTCATCCGGGCGATGGTCCGCGCAGGCTCGGTCATTTCGACGCCCGCGCGCGCCTCAACCGCCTGATGAAGCCCGTAGCTCCAGGATCGACCGGGCATGGTGCGGCCGGTGTTTTCATCGACGATCACCACTTCGTCGTCCTGAACGATGTAGTGACGGTCGCGTTCGAACAGGTCGCGCGCGACCACCGCCTGGCCGAGAAGATCCTCGCGACGCGCCTCCGAGCGCCATAAACCCGGAAGATGCTGGGTGATCTCCTCGATGAAGGCACGCCCCTCATCGGTGAAGTCAAGATCGCGAAAGCGCTGGTCGATTTTGTAGTGGCGGCCTTCGACCAGATCATCACAAAGGTCGCGGGCGACGCGCACCGCTTCCATCAGCATCTCGTTGCCTTCGCCCGAGGAGATGATGAGCGGGGTGGTGGCCTCATCAATCAGCACACTGTCGGCCTCGTCAACAATCGCGGCATCGAGCCCCCGCATCACAACCGATCCGTGCTCGCTTCGCATCGCCCGAAGCGTTCGCAAGGCGCCCGTGCCAGAACTGGCTCCGCCTAGCCGGTCACGTAGAAAGTCGGCGAGCAACTCCTTACCCGTTGCATACACCAGGTCGTGGCCGTAGCAACCGATACGTTCATCAGGGTCGGACTCGGGATTCACTGCCGCAGCACTCAAGTTGCAAAGCTCGAACAGCGGCCGCATGAGTTCTACATCGCGCCCAGCGAGGTAATCATTGGCAGTGACAACATGGCAATGCCGCCCCGAGAGGCCATGCATCGAGGCGGCCAGGGCCACCGAGAGAGTCTTGCCCTCCCCTGCATTCATCTGGACAGCACACCCCTCCAGAAGTCCGAGTGCGGCTTGCACCTGAACCGGGTAGGGCGTCATCTGAACGCGCCGCAAAGCTCCCTCGCAAACATGCGCGAGGGTGCAGAGAAGCAGCTTCCGGTCAGCGGGCGCGCCCCGCCGCCAGGCACGCGACAGGGTGGCGCTGGCCTGCGCAAGCTGTGCCGAAAGTTCGTGGTCGCTCAGCGAACCCAGAAGCGCGGCCTGCGCGACCACATCGCGGGCCTCGGCCCGGATCCTCGCTGCGGCCAGGCCGGAACGAAACCAGAGCCAACGACGCCAATCTGACCAGCGTTCGCCTGTGACGGGCACTTCCTCGCGCGGCGGATACCAACGCAAGGCGCGCTGTTGGCC
>CAIPNM010000049.1 GCA_903866395.1 uncultured bacterium | reverse complement strand
CGTGATCACAGGCAGTCAGTCCATCCGAACCGTCAGCGATCGCGCCAGGGCGCCGGCAGAAGGCATCCCAGATTGACTCTCCGCGGCGATCAGCCGCCCCCTCGATCTGGAATGCGCTGGTTGCAACTCCCCAGACAAAATTGCCTGGCAGATGTTTGAGATCCGGAATAATCAGCTGATCACGATCCACTTTGACTCCTGTTTCCTGATGGCCCGCGCCTCTGCGCCTAACCACGCACCGCACCGGCCGTGAGACCAGCAACCAGCTGCCGCGAAAACAACGCGAACAGCACCAGCAGTGGCAGCACCGCGACCGATGCGCCCGCCATCAGCACACCCCAATCGGTATCGACCGGGCTTTGAATTGCGCGAAGCGCAAGCGGCAGTGTGTAGCGATCGGGCGATCGCAGCACCACCAGCGCCCCCATGAAGTTGTTCCAGGACGCAACGAAACTCACCAGCCCCAGCGTGCCCAGCGCGGGGCCCAACAGCGGCAGGACGATCGAAAAGAAAATTCGCCATTCGCTGCAGCCATCCAGACGGGCCGCTTCGACCAGCTGCATGGGTACGCTCGCGGTGATGAACTGACGCATGAGGAAGATGCCAAACGCACTCGCGGCACCAGGTAGGTAGAGCGCGCGCGGCTCGTCAATCCAGCCCAGCGCGTCGATCACCAGAAAGCCCGAGATCATGCCGAGAAAGGGCGGCACCAGCATCACGCCAATCACCAACCCGAACAGCCAACGCTTGCCGGCAAACTCGAACATTGCAAACGCATAGCCACCCATCGAGCAGAAGAGGAGCGTTAGGAGGCTGCTGATCACCGCCACATAGAGGCTCCAGCCCAGACTGCTCCAGAACGGGATGCGGCGGGTCAGTCCATCGAGATTGGCAAGAAATGCATCGCCGAAAAAAAGCGGCGGCGGCACTTGCAGAATCTCGGCGCGCGGATGCGTGGCAAAGACAAACATCAGATAAAAGGGCGCGAGCATCAGGAGCGCGCCCACGCCCACCAGCGCCCAGGCAGCGCCCTGCCCCAATCGGCCTGCGGTCGTCACCCGCTCGATCGCCTGGTTCATGCCGTGGCCCTCGGCCGAGGATTCGCTCATCGGTCCCCCCGATTGCCAAGCCAGCGCGTGACGAGCGCAGAAAGGAGCGCCATCAACAACACCAGAATCCAGGACATCGCGCTCGCTGCGCCGAAATCGCTGAACTCGAAGGCTGAGCGGTAGAGATAGATGGCGGTCGTCATCACAGCCTGATCCGGGCCGCCACGCCCACCCGACAATACGAAGGGCTCTTCGAAGAGCTGCATGCCGCCAATGATTGACAGCGTGACCGCAAAGAACGCCACGGGCTTAAGCATCGGCAGGGTGACATGCCAGAACCGCTGCCAGGCGCTCGCGCCGTCCAGACGAGCGGCCTCGTAGAGTTCACGCGGGATTCCCTGGAGCGCCGCAAGGTAGAGGAGCGTGTTGAATCCCACGAAGCGCCAGAACACCACCATCGACACGGCGGGCCGGATCCGGTCGGGATCACTCAGCCAGTCAATCGGCCCAGCCGGCATCAGCGCTCCCACGACGGGGAGCCGGGCGATCGACTCAAGCAGCAGGTTGACCATGCCGAAGTCGCGCGACAGCAGCGCCGTGAACATGATCGCGATCGCGACCGTGGAGGTGACATACGGCAGGAAATACAACGCGGCAAGCCAGTCACGCGTGCGCCGCAGCCGCGAATCAATGAAACACGCAAGCGGAATCGCGACCAGATGCTGGGGCACCCCCGACGCAAGAGCGAGCCAGGCGGTGCTGATGAGAGACTGATGAAACCACTCATCGGCGAGCACAAAGAGGTAGTTGTCGAGCCCGACAAACCTAGCACTCGCAAGCCCACGTACCGGATCCCAGTCATGGAGCGACATGTAAAAGGAAAACGCGATCGGGTACACCCCGAAGACTGCAAAGAGCAGCAGAAAGGGCGCGAGAAAGAGCCATGGCGCAACAGCCGGATCACGGCCGCGCAGGCGATCAATCAGCGAGACGCGCGCACGCGCGCCCCGGGGCTCGGCCACCTGCTCCTGGGCGCTCATCCGCGCACCCGTTGCGCGCGGCGCTCAAGCACGCGCGCTGCGTCTTCGATCGCCCGCTCAGGGTCCTTACCCCGCATCAGCACGCGATCGAGTTCGGCGTTAACGATTTCCTCGGCCAGCGGATCCAGGCGATGCACGGCCACCGGTGGGATCGCGAGCGCGATCTCGCGCCAGAGCCGACGCGCGCGCTGTCCACCAAAAAATGGCATCGCCTCCTCGAAGAAGGGATCCTGATGCGCGGTCTGCAGCGCCGGGAACGCATCATGGCGGCGGAAGGCATCGAGTTGCAGTGCCGGATCCCCTGCCAGAAGCCGCAGCATGGCCCAAGCCTGCTCACGCTTGGGGGAATGCGCGGCAATCGCATAAAAACTTCCGCCCCATGAGGCACGCGCCCCCCCCGGCAGTTCACCGGTACGCCAGCGGCCGGTGGTGGCGGGCGCCAGCCAATTGGCCAGATGACCTCCAAACCACGCTCCCATCAGGAGCGTCGCAATGCGGCCCCGCCGCAAGCCCTCGGCCCAATCATTACTCCATGCGCTCACTCGCGCATCGAGGTCATGGCGCCGCACCTCGCGCGCCAGCCGGAAGGCCAGCCGAAAGCGCTCTGAATCGAGCCGCGGCCGGCCCTTCGCATCGAAATACAACCCGTCACCCGGCTCGATCGCCGAGCGGATGATGGCGTCCTTCAGGTCTCTTGCATGCGGCAGCAGGTAGGGGCCATTTGCCGTACGAAGCAGCCGCCCCGCCTCGACAAATCCTTCCCATGAGGACAGCACCTGCTGCTCGGTAATGCGGGCCCGTTCGAGAAGATCCGCCCGGATGAAGCTCACGCCTGGCCCGATGTCGACCGGTAGCGCATATAGACCTCCGGCGAGGCGGCATTGCGCAATGGCATAGGGCACAACGCCCGCGCTCAACTCGGCAAGTCCGGGTAGCGTCGATAGATCAGCAAGTGCGCCGCTTGCCGCAAACCGGGCCAGAAATCCGAACTCGACTGCCATCAAATCGGGCAGCCCTTTGCGGGCGGCCATCGCGGCCGTGAGCGCCGAGTGATGATCTCCGAACTCACGCGCGACCAGCCGAATGTCGAAGCCCGGCGCGATGGACTGCCAGCGCGGGCGGGTGTCGCGAAGAATCTGATCAAGCGCAGGATAGGCAGCAATATCAAGCGGCGCCGCCGCCGGCTGGGCGCGCCCATGTGCGGCCACCGACACCGTGGCGGCGGACCCGCCCAACATGCCCAGCGCACGCCGCCGGCCATGCGAGGGCGCCACTTTATGAAAGCGCTTGCACAACAGGCTGGACGGGGCAGAGATGTCGCTTCGCATCGAACGACCTCAGGCAGCCCGATTGGAGCGCGATGCGCGCGCGCCGGCGAGCGAGATCTTGCGAGTGGACTCGCGCACCACCAGCGACACCGACGGCGCACGCACTGCAGGGTCACGCTTATCGATCATCATGAGCAGCGCCTGGGCAGACAGGTCACCCATCTGATCGACCGGTTGCCGAACCGTGGTGAGCGGGGGCAGAAAATAGGCCGCAGTAGACAGATCGTCAAAGCCCACCACCGAGATGTCATCGGGCACCCTCAGACCCCGGTGATGAAGTGCAAGCTGCAGACCGAACGCCATCTGGTCGTTAGCACAGAACACCGCGGTAAAAGGCTCGCCCATCGCCAGCAGCCGTTCCCCGGCGAGCCGCCCGCCCTCTTCGCGAAAATCGCCTGGGGTGACGAGCGCGGGCAGATAGGTGATGCCGGCGTGGTCGAGCGCGCTGCGATAGCCCTTCAGGCGCGCTTGGGCATCGGGGTGATCCCGCGGCCCCGCGATAAACGCGATCCGCCGGTGACCGAGATCGATCAGGTGCTCGGTCGCGAGCCGCCCCCCCGCTTCGTCATCCACCGACAGACTGAAGACGCCCGGCGCATCGAGCGTGCGGCCAGTGACCACCACGGGCAACTGCTGGGCGAACTCCGCGATGCGTGCGGCGCCCAGGCGACCCGCAAACAGAATTAAGCCATCGACGCGGCGCTGAATCAGTTCACGGATACAGCGTTCCTCGTCATCGGAGTTCCAGTGACCGCTCATGAAGATCGGCGTGTAGCCGCTTGCCTGCAGCGTTCGCTCGATGCCATGCATGCCCTCGCCGTAGAACGGGCTGTCGATGGCCTGCGTCACCACGCCGATGGCGTTGGAGCGACCGGTGGCGAGCCCACGCGCGAAGGCGTTAGGCTGAAAACCCATCTCTCGGATGGCCAGTTCAACCGCGCGCTGTTTGGTGGCGGCCACCCTCGCCGTGCCGTTCAATACCCTGGACACGGTGCTTTCGGACACACCGGCCTTGCGCGCTACATCGGAGATGGTGCTTCGGTTCATGCCGCGATCGCCGCGACGGGTTCAGCGGGAAACTTGGCGGACCAGCGCGGCTGCCACGACTCCGGCAGCACCAGGCAGAGCGCACCCAGTTCGGCGGTTCTAGACGGGTCGCTCACAGCGACCACGCTCGCGCCTGCGAGCATGCCCCGCATTCCAGCGTAGCGGTCAGACTCGAACAGCCGGGCCCGCAACGCCGGCAAGAGCAGATCGGACTGGCTGCAGAAAAGGCCGCCGCCGATCGCAACCCGTTCGAGATCGAGTGTGACAAACAGGTTGTAGACGAGATCGGCGATCGCATCGAGCGCGCGCCCCACGACATCGCCAGCCGCGCTCTCGCCCCGTCGATAGGCGTTGAACAGATCTACCGTCTCACCGCCCCAGGCGCGCGCGAGCGCTGCTCCCCCGGCGAGCGACTCGACATCGCCCTGGTTGCCGCAGCCACACCGCGGCCGTAGCAGTTGCGCGGAGGGCACCATGCTGTGCCCGGCATGCCCCGCATTACCTGACTTGCCCCGCACCAGTCGTCCGTCCAGCATCAAGCCCACGCCGATGCCGGTACTCCAGGTGAGGTACGCGCCATGGCTCACGTCGCGGAGCGCGCCAAAGCGGTATTCGGCAAAGAGTGCCGCCTGGGCATCGTTTGCCAACGCGAGCGGGCGTCCACCCAATGCCTCACGAAGCGGCGCCTCGAGTGCCACCCGCATCCAGCGATTCGGCAGGCCGCTTTCTGGCGACAAGCCGCCGCACAAGTTGGGCGCGGCGCTCGCAAGCTGCCCAGCCTCCCCTTCAAACGGCCCGCACGCAGCTACGCCTACTGCCTGAAGCGCGTCGGAACTCACCCCCGCCTCCCGGCAGCAGTCATCCACGAGCGCGAGCATCGCTCGCGCGATCGCGCGCTCATCACCGCTTCGGGGTACCGGCACACGCGCTCGAGCGACCACGCCCGACTCGTTGGCAACTGAGGCAGCGATTTTGGTGCCGCCCAGATCGATGCCTGCGATCACCGCGCACTCGCCCCCGCGCCCGATGCGCGCACAGCATGTGAAAGCCGCCCCGGCTCGGCCTGCAAGGCCATGCCGTCGCTGAAGCGGATGGTGCGCGCGCCCTGACCCGGCGGCAGATAACCGACATAGGTTCGATCGCCATTTTCACGAACGAACACTGTGTAGAGGGCAGAATCGGCGGTCACGGTCCGGTCGATACGGCCTGCTGCCTGGAGCGTGCTCAGCCAGTGAAAAGTACGCGTGCGGGTCTCACCGAGTTCGACCGAGCCGCGTGAGTTCCAAGTCTTCATGCCAGCGGCAGGGTCGGCGAGGGCCAGAAACGATGCAAACACGTCCTGCCAGATATCAGCGGGCGTGCCATCACTCTGGCCGCGCGAATCGTAGCTTTTGCGCGCACGCTCAAGTCCCGAGAAGTACCGGTCCATGTAGGGGCGCGGCAACGCCAGATAGGTCGAGGCGGGTGTGATGGGCAGCAGGTTGATCCCCTGGATCTGACGCGGCTCTTCGGTCCACCAGGTGCTGTAAGCATATTTGCCGCCAAACACCATGCTCGCGAGCGGCTTGTCGAAGCCCTTGTCGAGCAACGTGCCCTCCACATCGAGCCAGTACTGCAGCACCGCCGCCGTTTCATGCAGGTAGAGGTAGACGCCCAAATCACGCAACGACCGATCACCGGTGAGTTCGCCCCAGAGCACGAGCGCCGCCCAGGCGTTGACGGCCTCCGACGAAGACTCCTGATTATTGCCGTGCCCGAAATAGATGCCGTCCCCGCCAGCCCAGGAATGCCCAGCATAGGGATCAAAGTTGCGCAGAAACGGAAAATCAGCGCGACCACGCTCCGCCGTGGCAATGTCGGCAATCAACCGCCCGACCATGCCGCCCGCAGCGCCCGGCAAAGCCCAGCCCGCGTCGCGCCGTGCAAGGTGCACCGCAGCCATGAGCCAGTAGCCGTAATGAAAGTGGTGGTCATTCATGGCCGCCACGCTGCCGAACTCTTCGGGATAGCCCAGCACCGAACCCGTGCTTCGATCGAGTACGAACCGCGGGCCCGCCCCGGTAAACCACTGCGAAAAGCGGCGTCGCACCAATGTCTCGAGCGAGCGCGCGGCTTCGTCTTCACCGGCTTCGGCGGCAATTGCCATCAGATGAGCGAGCGCAGCCAAGGTTTTGCCGGTCCAGTAGGTGCCCTGCCCCATGCGGCCAAACATTGCGGGCGCACGGCGTACGTCGCCGCTCAGCAGACTGCGAATCCGATCTCGCTCTTCGGCCCCCCCCAGCATGGGCCAGGCCGGAAGAATGCCCCGCCATTGCATCTCGGTGCTAAAGGAAGACGCCGCGAGCAGGGGCATCGGCCCACGAATGGCATCGAACCCCGGCGCATCGGTTCGCCCCCCTGAGAGGTGACGGGTCTGGTGCGGGTAGAGCGAAATCAACGGGACCGTCTCTGAGCCGCTCACCGCACGAGTCTTGAGCGCGTAGCGGGTCAGGAGCTTTCCCGAGGCTTCATCGAACTGCCAGCTAACCTGGGTGGACTCGATGAAGGCAAACGCATGCCGGGTGAACCGCTCGAGCGTGGCGGGATCAGCGTCGGGCAAGGCAGCCACCGACAAAACGCGCCTGTCATCTGGCAATTGAACCGTGAGGTCCTGCCCGGCGATTCCCGCCACCGTCGAACCCGCCGGCGCAAACACTGCCCACTGCCTTCCGCGCTGCTCGAATCGGATCACCAACGCGGACGTTGCCGACTGGGCTTGCCCCGAAGGCAACAGCCGCGCATCGGCCGCCAACCGGAGGCGTGCCGCGCCATCAGAGAGCGAGAAATAGGCATACACCCCGCCATGCAGGATGGTGGCATCGAGGTGCTGAGCACCCGCCGCCATCCGGATCTGGATGTGCCAGTCACCCGCGTCATGGAGGCGCGCATCCTCCGGCGTGAAAGCGCTTGCACCAATGGTGAGCGCGGGCTCGTGCGGGTACTGGATTTCGGGCTGCTTGCCCTCGACGGGGACCTGCTTGCGAACCGGGAGGCTGACCTCCAACCCTGCCTGCGACGCACGAAATGACAGCGGATGCGCATGCAGCACGTCGGACCAGCGCTCGTACATGACCGACGAATACCACTGATTGGTGGGGACCGCACGCGCCAGCATGGCGCCGCTGCGGTAGGTAGCGGGCTTGGGCCGGATGCTGCCAAACCCGGACGGCGGCTCGGCAAACAGCACGCCTTCGCCCACCCGAAGGTCCTGTGCAGGCTGCGCCAGAGCCGGCTCAGACACGCCTGCTGAGCCAAGCAGCGCGGCCACGACGACACCCATCAGCCGACACCACGCCAAGCGATGTGCCGGCTGGCAAACGCGTTCCATGAGTACGCCTCAGAAGACGAGGTTAAAGCCGACCGTGGCGGCGGAACCGCTCCGGTCATAGTGTGAATTGAAGCCCAGAAAAAGGTTGTCGGGCATGCTGACCGGCGCCGGACCGAGGCGGCTCACGCGCGACCAGCCGATGCCGCCGTAGACACTCGCCCCTTTATGAACTTCCGGTAGCTTCCGGTAGATGCCAAGGTTGAGGCTCAGCGCGGTGTTGCTCTGCCCCCACTCGATCGGGTTGGCGCTCGATGCTCGTCCGAAATAGACGCCCCCAGCGGTGTAGGTGTAGAGACCGCGGTAATGGCTCCAGCCCAGCATCAGGTCGTAGTTGGAGGCACGGTAGCCGGTGTAGTCGGAATTGAGGTCGCCGTAGTTGAAGCCAGGGTCAAAACCGAAGAGGCACACCTTCTGCACGGTGTCATAGGCGCAGTTTGCAGCCGATCCGGTCCAGCGGTTGTGGCGCGCGCCGTACGTGAGCATGTTCTGCGGATTAGGCCAGTAATTACCCTGGAGAACAGCAGCGCTTTGACCAGGTTTGCCGGCTCGCCGGGGCAGCCACACACCCCCCACCGACATCGCGTCCGGGTCGCCTATCCATCCCACCAGCGGCGCCTTGCCGAATGAACTCTGGCGTGCCCCCGTCACGTTCTGCAGCGTGAATTCAATCAGATGCCGCTCGCGCGAGTACTGCAGGAACAACTCCACGAGGCGGGGCTCCGTCGCACCCGGTTGATAAGCGATGTTCGACTGGGTCAGGCGGTTCTGCTGAACAATGTCAGTGTTGAGGCGGTCTCGTCCCAGGCTGACTTCGAAGGTGAGCTTGCCGATGCCGTCCTCAAAAGGCTTACTGGTGAGGCGCAACGCCTCGGGCATGACGCTAAAACCCGCGCCGGTGCCCGCCCACTGATTGGCAAGGCCAATGGGATAGCTGAAGGAATCGGAGCGTGCCCAGGTACGCGACAGCTGCGTGCCGTAGCGCACAAAGCCCAGGTCGGGGCGTGAAACGCCAATGAATTTCTCGAACCAGTCACGGTTGGCGAGACCTTTGCCGCTGCGATAGCTCACGTCGGAGGCGGAAAACCATTCGCCGAGGTCAGCGGTGGAGCGCCAGCGATAGCTTGCGCGCGCTTCGAAGGTGACCGCG
>CAIPNM010000048.1 GCA_903866395.1 uncultured bacterium | reverse complement strand
TGAACGATTGCCGCCTACGGGTTCAATCAATTTGGCCATTCGCAACTTCCCGATCATGGTTTCCACGAGGCGAAACGGGAGAAGCAACCGTGCCGATAGTTCCGCGCAATCAATATCGCCCGCGACATACAGATGCCGCAGCACGAGCTGGTTCAACCAGCCGGGAGCCAGTCCGGTGTCATCGATAGTGAGCGGCGATCGTGGCCGTCCCGTGAACGGATGCGGATTGGGCAGGGAACCTGCACGATCGAGTTCAGTCATATCCATAGATCAACACCTGTCCAGCCCGGCGCTAGCCGAGCAGATTGAAATAAGCAGCCAGCGCAAATCCCGCGACCCCAGATGTAATGGCAAGCGCCATCGGCAGGCGCGGCGCAGGCGCGAGGAGCGCTTCGGCCTGATTGCCACTCGCATCGCTGGGACTCATTAATGGCCATCTCAACCAGCCTGCGATACGCGCCCCCGCTGACAGAAGCTCGCGATCGAGCAACGCGTAAACCAGAGCGAGCACGCCGGCCGAGAGCATGACGCCGAGCAGAACCGCCGGTAATGCGGCGAGTCCAACGAACGCCCCCACCGCTGCCATCAGCTTGGTATCGCCTGCACCAATCCAACCGCGTGCATAGGGAAGCAGCAGCAACACAAGGGCGACGCCTGCCCCTAGGAGGGATGCCTTCAACCCCAGGCCACCGGGCAGGTAAGGGTCGAACAACCCCGCCCCACCCGGCGCGAGTCCGTGAAAGGCCAACGCACCGAACAGCCCGGCAACGGTCAGCACGTTGGGAATGCGCCGGCTGCGCCAGTCGCTCACGCAACTGGCACCAAGCAATAGAGCAAGCCCCAACTGCCCGAGCCAAACCATCCAGAGATCGAACGCCATCAACAACCAGTCCGCAAGAGTCCGAACCGGTTCCTACGGAACCCGATGCGCGGCATGCCCGAGACCATCCTGATCAGGCCGGGCAGCCTACTGCCGTGCCGCCGCCTGCGGTCACCGCCCCGTTAAGCTTGTTGCAAACCAGCGAGAAGATGGCGTTGAGATTGCCCCCGGCTGCGGTCACGGCAGCAATGACCACCACCGCCAACAGTCCGGCGATCAGCCCATACTCGATCGCCGTGACACCGGACTCGTCCTGCCAGAAGTTCTTGAGTGCTGTTGACATCTGTTGCTCTCCATCTCGTTGAGTGATGTCGTCCGTGCGCGCCGGACGACGACGAAACCCTGTGATCGTCCGATCAGCGGGGCTTCGCATCGCCACACACTGAGGTGTGCGTCGATACGAGAAGCGAGAGTAAGAAGGGGGCGACTGGACCGCAATGAGCGATCGAGCTCGGACTTGCTGCGACGCAAGCCCGCAGACGCGTGAACGCAAAGCGCGCGGTGGAAACCGCGCGGGGGCCGCTAGTGAACGATGCGACCGAAGCGGAATTCGCCGTTCACAAAATCGACCGGGATTTCGTCGTTGGGACCAAAGCGTCCCTCGAGAACCAGCCGTGCCACCGGGTTTTCGATGTGCTGCTGAATGGCGCGCTTGAGGGGGCGCGCGCCGTAGAGCGGATCAAAGCCGACCTTGGCCACTTCATCGAGCGCAGTATCGGTGACAGAGAGCGTCATCTCGCGATCGGCCAGGCGTTTTTCGAGGCGAGCGAGCTGGATCCGGGCGATGTGGCGAATGTGATCACGGCCCAGCGCATGGAACACCACGATCTCGTCGATCCGATTGATGAACTCCGGTCGGAAGTGCTTGCGGACCTCCCCCATCACGGCCTCCTTAATGAGGTCGGGATCCTCGCCCGCAAGACGCTGAATGTCATGCGAACCGAGATTGGATGTCATGACAATCACGGTATTTCGGAAGTCCACCGTTCGACCCTGGCCATCGGTCATTCGGCCATCATCGAGCGCTTGCAGCAGCACGTTGAACACATCGGGGTGCGCTTTCTCAACCTCGTCAAGGAGGATCACGCTGTAGGGCTTGCGGCGCACGGCTTCGGTCAGGTGTCCACCCTCCTCATAGCCCACATACCCGGGGGGAGCGCCAATCAGCCTTGCCACTGAATGCCGCTCCATGAACTCACTCATGTCGATACGGATCATGTGCTCTTCGGTATCGAACAGAAACTCTGCCAAGGCCTTACAGAGTTCGGTCTTACCCACGCCCGTCGGGCCCAGGAACAGAAATGAGCCGTAAGGGCGGTTGGGATCGGACAGGCCTGCGCGCGAGCGACGGATCGCATCTGACACCAGCGCCACGGCCTCGTCCTGACCGACCAGGCGCTTGTGCAGGAAATCCTCCATCTTGAGGAGCTTGTCGCGCTCGCCCTGCATCATCTTGGACACCGGTATGCCCGTGGCGCGAGAGACCACTTCAGCGATTTCTTCAGCCCCCACCTGGGTACGCAGCAGACGCGGGCGGCCCGCATCGCCATGAGCTCGACCGGCCTCGGCGTCAGCAGCCGATTTGAGCCGCCCTTCGAGTTCGGGGAGCTTGCCGTATTGAATCTCGGCGAGCTTGTCGAACTGCCCTTTTCGCTGGAACTCGGCCATCTCAAGCCTCAGTCGATCGATCTCGGCTTTGATTTGAGCACTGCCCTGCAGTGCAGCCTTTTCTGCGCGCAGCACCTCTTCAAGATCGCTGTACTCGATTTCGAGCTTGCGAATTTCCTGTTCGATGAGTTCGAGCCGCTTCTTCGAGGCGTCGTCCTTTTCACGCTTGACCGCCTCGCGCTCGATTTTCAGCTGGATGATGCGGCGATCGAGGCGGTCCATGCTTTCGGGCTTGGAATCAATTTCCATTTTGATTCGCGCGGCTGCCTCATCGATCAGATCGATGGCCTTGTCGGGCAGGAACCGATCAGTGATGTAGCGGTGGGAGAGTTCAGCCGCCGCTACGATGGCTGGATCGGTGATGTCCACGCCGTGGTGGAGCTCATAGCGCTCCTGTAAGCCGCGAAGAATGGCGATTGTCGCTTCGACGCTGGGCTCGCCCACCAACACCTTCTGAAAGCGCCGTTCGAGCGCCGCATCTTTCTCGATGTATTTCCGGTACTCATCGAGCGTGGTGGCGCCGATGCAATGAAGCTCGCCACGCGAGAGTGCGGGCTTGAGCATATTGCCCGCGTCCATCGCTCCTTCGGCCTTGCCAGCGCCCACCATGGTGTGGATTTCGTCAATGAAGAGAATGATCCGACCTTCGTCGGCGGCCACTTCTTTCAGCACCGCCTTCAATCGCTCTTCAAACTCGCCGCGGAATTTGGCGCCAGCGAGCAACCCCGCCATATCGAGCACCAGCACCCGCTTGTCGCGCAGCGAATCGGGCACTTCACCGTTGACGATGCGCTGAGCCAATCCCTCAACAATGGCGGTCTTGCCGACGCCAGGCTCACCGATCAGAACCGGATTGTTCTTGGTGCGACGCTGCAGAATCTGAATGGCACGACGGATCTCGTCGTCGCGTCCGATCACCGGATCAAGCTTGCCCTGCCGCGCCCGCTCGGTGAGATCAATCGTGTATTTCTTGAGCGCCTCACGCTGACCTTCGGCCTCGGGGCTCGCAACCTTGGCGCCGCCGCGTACCGCGTCAATCGCGGCCTCCAGCGGTTTGCGTCCGAGTCCCGCCTCGCGCGCGACCCGCCCGGCCTCGCCCTTATCGTCAGCAAGCGCGAGCAGAAACATTTCGGTGGCGACGAACTGATCGCCTCGCTTCATGGACTCTTTTTCGGCCAAATTGAGCAAATTGACGAGTTCGCGCCCGACCTGCACATCGCCACCCGCCCCCGACAC
>CAIPNM010000047.1 GCA_903866395.1 uncultured bacterium | reverse complement strand
GCGAACCAAGCGATAGAAGCAATGAGGAGAATTTTTTTCATGGAGGCGTCCCGGAGGGGGCTGGAGAATGTTGATTGTCGCGATATGGGGCGACAGGCACCGGAATCAAGTAGACGTTCGAAGGGGCATTCGTTGCGCGGGCAAGGTTATTGCGGCTTCCCACGCTCCATCCAGACCAACCATCGCTGAAGCGCCGCCCACTCTTCAGCGGAGGCATCGGACGCAGAGATCCTAAGGTCAAGTGGCGTCACGCCACCTGGGGAGGAGGGCTGCGAATGACCCGCTTCCAGGCGAATCCAGACCGAACGCTCAGCGCGATGCCACCGCGCTGGCAACATCAGTTCGCCCTTAACCACAGCGGCATCGGTGGAAGGCTCATGGTGGAGCGCACGATCATCATGGCGAGGTCGCCAGAAGACGCGCCCCAGGTCGTCAACCTGCATGAAGCCGACGGGTGCAAAATGCCGCCGGCGCAACCCAATGACAAGTATCGCCACGCAAAGAAGCCCGAGCGCAAGGGCCAACGCCGGACGGTCGCTCATCAGCCAAAGCGCCCAGCCCGACGAAAGGACGGCTACTGCAGTGACCGCGCCACGCTGGCGCGACGCGCGAGCGCGATCGTCGACCGCCAGATGGAAGGCAAGACTCAGAGTAGCGTTTCCGCTGTGCCGGGCACGCGCAGGCCGCTCAGACTCGCCGAATGACCAACGTGCCGTTGGTGCCGCCGAAACCAAACGAGTTCTTGAGCGCCACGTCGATCTGCATGGAACGGGCCTCGTTGGCGCAGTAGTCGAGGTCACACTCTGGGTCGGGGTTATTCAAATTGATGGTCGGTGGCGAAATCTGGTGATGCACGGCCAGCACAGTGAAGACGGTTTCGATTCCGCCCGCGCCACCGAGTGCGTGTCCAGTCATAGATTTGGTGCTGTTTACCACCAGAGCCCGCGCCGCCGTCTCACCAAGCGCCGCCTTGATGGCGTTGGTTTCATTGCGGTCGCCAAGGGGCGTGGAGGTGCCATGTGCGTTGATGTACTGAATCTGATCGCCCGCGATCTTCGCGTTTCGGAGCGCTGCTTGCATGCAACGACGGGGCCCGTCCATATCGGGTGCCGTGATGTGATGCGCATCGGCGCTCATGCCGAAGCCCGCGATTTCGGCGTAGATACGGGCCCCACGACGACGTGCATGCTCGTATTCCTCCAGCACCATGACCCCTGCGCCCTCGCCCAAGACGAAACCGTCTCGGTCGCGGTCCCAGGGCCGACTGGCCGTCAGAGGATCGTCGTTGCGAGTGGACAGGGCGCGCGCAGCGCAGAAACCGCCCAGCCCCAGAGGCGAGATGGTGGATTCGGCGCCACCCGCCACAATGACGTCTGCGTCATCGTGGGCAATCATCCGAGCCGCATCGCCAATGCAATGCAAACCGGTGGTACACGCGCTCACCACTGCATAGTTGGGGCCGCGAAGCCCGAACATGATCGACAGTTGCCCCGAGATCATGTTGATGATTGATCCCGGGACGAAAAACGGAGAGACCCGGCGAACGCCCCGGCTGGTCAGTTCGCCGTGGGTTTCCTCGATCAAGGGAAGTCCGCCGATGCCGGACCCGATCACCACGCCGATCCGGTCTGCGTTGGCTTCGCTCACTTCGATACCGCTATCGCGAAATGCCTGCGTACCTGCAGCGATTCCGTAGTGAATGAAAGTATCGAAGTGACGCGCCTCCTTGGGGGACATGTAGGCTGCGACGTCGAAGCCCTTGACCTCACCCGCAATGCGAGTGGGGAAGGTTGATGCGTCGAAGCGTGTAACAGGTCCGATACCCGACCGACCCGCAACGATGCTGTCCCACGCGCTGGCGATATCGTTGCCAACCGGGCTGATAATTCCGAGTCCTGTGACAACGACGCGACGGGTCACGGGCTACCTCCGATACTGGTGTGCGCAACCCCGACGAAGCAGTTGGCTACGTCGGGGCCGATGACAGCGGCTTCTGTTGCCGCCGACGACAACGATCAGGCCTTGCTGGAGGCCTTGGTGACGTAGTCGATGGCCTGCTGAACCGTGGTGATCTTCTCGGCCTCTTCGTCGGGGATTTCGGTTTCGAACTCTTCCTCGAGCGCCATGACGAGTTCGACGGTGTCCAGTGAATCGGCACCCAAATCGTCAACGAACGACGATTCGTTTTTAATGTCGGCCTCGTTCACACCGAGTTGCTCAGCAACGATCTTGCGGACGCGTTGTTCAATATTTTCCATTTAGATACTCCTCGAAAAAGAGGCCGGCTCCGGACAGGCAGGATGCGCGGCGCGATTGTATAGCAGATGCCCTGCCCTACTCCATGTACATGCCGCCGTTCACATGCAGCGTGACGCCGGTGATGTATCCCGCCTCGCGAGAGGCCAAAAAACGTACTGCACTGGCTACATCGTTCGGATCACCGAACCGCCCCAGTGGAATTTGTTGCTGCAGCACTGCCACCTGATCGGGCGATAGCGCTCGCGTCATGTCTGTGTCGATAAATCCGGGCGCCACGCAGTTGACGGTGATTGAACGGCTGCCAAGTTCGCGCGCCAACGCCCGACTCATTCCGGCCACACCCGCCTTGGCTGCGGCGTAGTTAGCCTGCCCTGCGTTGCCGCTCGAACCCACCACCGACGTGATGTTGATGATACGACCGAAGCGGGCTTTCATCATGGGTCGCATGACCAGACGGCTCATCCGAAACACCGAGCCCAGGTTGGTGTCGAGCACCGCCTGCCAGTCTTCGTCCTTCATCCGCATAGCCAGGCCATCGCGAGTGATCCCGGCGTTGTTGACCAGGATGGCAATGGCGCCATGCACCGCCTGGATGCGATCCAGTAGGGCTTCAGCCGCCTGGGTATCGTTAACGTCGAGCACCGCGCCTTCGCCCGACAGCCCTGCTTGAGAAAATGCATCGGTGATGGCGGTTGCGCCCGCCTCAGACGTGGCGGTTCCCACCACCTTGGCACCCGACTTCGCGAGATCGAGGGCAATCGCCCGCCCAATGCCGCGCGAGGCGCCGGTGACCAGTGCAAGCCCTTCAAGCTTCATGCAATATCCCTGAGCGCGATTTCAAGCGACGGTGGATCGAACACCGCACTGACCTTGAGAGATTTGTCGATCCGGGACACCAGCCCGGACAACACCTTGCCGGGACCGAACTCGATCACGTGCGTCGCGCCATGAGCCTTCAGCGCCAGGACGACATCAACCCAACGCACCGGCCCCCAGGCCTGACGTACCAGTGCATCACAGATGCGCGCCGGATCCGATTCGATCGCGGCGTCGATGTTGTTGACCAGCGCAAAGCGAGGCGTCTTTAGACCCACCGTGCGGAGCGCCACCGCCAGACGATCGCCAGCGGGCTTGAGCAAGGAAGAATGGAACGGGGCCGATACCGCAAGCGGTAGCGCACGCTTGGCACCGAGCGCCTTAGCCTGTTCACAGGCGCGATCAACGGCAGACTTGTGGCCTGCGATCACCACTTGCGCGGGGGCGTTGTAATTGGCCGCCTCGACCACTTCCGCGGCGGTGCTCGCCGCCGAGCACGCCTGACGGACCTGATCGTCGGTCAAGCCCAAAATTGCAGCCATACTCCCGCTGCCGACGGGCACCGCTTCCTGCATGGCTTGCGCCCGCAAGCGCACCAATCGCACAGCGTCTTCCACCTTAAAACTGCCAGCCGCAGTGAGGGCGGTGTATTCGCCCAGGCTGTGGCCCGCGACGGCCACCGGTTCGGGACCACCCGCTTCGCGCCACGCGAGGTAGCAGGCGAGGCCCGCAACCAGCATGGCGGGTTGCGTATTGACAGTTAGAGCAAGCGATTCCGCGGGGCCGTTGGCGATAAGCCCAGAGAGTGACTCGCCAAGTGCCCGGTCCGCTTCTGCTAGCAGACCAGACACCGCTGCGGATTGCGCAAACCCGTTGAGCATCCCAACGGTTTGCGCACCCTGCCCCGGAAATACGAAGGCGAGTGACATCAATGAGCTCCTGTCATTCGAACCAGTACCGCGCCCCAGGCGAACCCGCCACCAACGCCCTCGAGCAGCACATGCTGACCGTTTCGGACGCGACCATCGCGCACGGCGAGATCGAGCGCAAGCGGCACCGACGCAGCCGATGTGTTGGCATGCTGATCAACCGTGACCACCACCTTGGCGGGGTCCAGCCCCATGCGACGGGCGGTGGCCTGAAGGATTCGGACATTGGCCTGGTGAGGGATTAACCAGTCGAGTTGGTCGAGCGGAAGCTGCGCGGCAGCGAGCACCTCGCGCCCGACTTCGTCAAGCACGGATACTGCAAGCTTGAACACCGCCTGACCATCCATGGTGAGAAGGGGGGAGCCGATGATTGCGCCGCCGCAGACATTGCCGGGAGTGCGCAGAATGCCCTCATGGCGTCCATCGGCATGCAGGCGGCTGGCGAGCACGCCTGGCTCGTCAGACGCTTCCAGCAGTACAGCGCCCGCACCATCACCAAACAGCACGCAGGTTCCGCGGTCGTTCCAGTCAAGGATGCGGGAAAACACCTCAGCACCGATCACCAGCGCGCGTGTAGCCATGCCGGTCCGGATCATGGAATCGGCGGTGGCCAGCGCGTAGACGAAACCGCTACAGACCGCCTGGACATCAAAGGCGGCTCCGCCAGGGTGTCCGAGCGCCTTTTGCACCAGACAGGCGGTGCTTGGAAACACGAAATCGGGCGTGGACGTGGCGACAATGATCAGATCAACCTCGGCCGGTTCGCGCCCAGCCGCCTCCAGCGCGGCGCGCGCTGCTCGGGTGGCAAGGTGGCTGCTGGCGGTGTCGGGATCGGCCAGATAACGTTGCCGAATTCCGGTTCGCTCAACGATCCAATCGTCAGACGTTTCAACACCACGGGCGGCCAGACGGCGCACGAGTTCGGCGTTACTCACGCAATCGGGGGGCAAGGCGCTACCGGTGCCTGCGATTCTGGAGTGTCGCGACATTTCAGTGCACCTCGGCTGCAGCAGGAACGCCCGTTGGCACCCCGACCGCTCGCGGAATGGCCGCAGCGATCCGCTCGGGAAGCCCATTCCTGCACGCATCCGCGCAGCGCTGCAGCGCCATCTCGAAGCCTGAAACGTCGGCAGACCCGTGGCTTTTCACGACGACACCTCGCAACCCCACAAGGCAGGCACCGTTGTAACGGCCGGGATCAACGCGATGCTTAAAGCGCCGCAGAACGGGCATGGCTGCGACCGCTGCCAGCCGGGACAGAAGACTGCGGCTGAACTCCTCCCGGATCATCTGTCCCAACATTCTCGCAAGCCCTTCCGAGGTCTTGAGCGCAACATTTCCCACGAACCCATCACACACCACCACATCAACCCGGCCTTCGTAGATGTCATTGCCTTCTACATTGCCGATGAAATTGAGCGGGCTATCTCGAAGCAATTCGGCAGCTTGCCGAACCGCATCGTTGCCTTTGATGACTTCCTCGCCAATGTTGAGGAGGCCCACCGACGGGCGCTCACGGCGTTCTAGGGCAGTCACCAGTGCAGCGCCCATCAACCCAAACTGCAGGTAATGGACGGGCTCGCAGTCGACGTTGGCACCCAGGTCAAGCATGGTGGTAGCCCCCCCACGCATATTGGGAAGCTGGGACGCGATGGCTGGGCGGTCGATACCGTCAATCATCTTGAGCACAAAACGTGACGTCGCCATGAGCGCACCGGTGTTGCCGGCGCTTACGCAGCCGTCAGCCTCACCTTCCTTCACCAGGTCGAGTGCCACGCGCATGGAGGAATCGCGCTTGCCGCGCATCGCCTGGGCGGGCGCCTCGTCCATACCGACCACTTCCGATGCGTGGTGCACTCGGAGGCGCTCCGCGATCGACGGATCAACCAATTGACCCGCTAGCGCGGCGCGGATGTCTTTCTCCAGCCCAACCAGCGTGCAGTGAGCGTCTGGCACGTGCCGCAAAAAAGCCAACGCCGCAGGGATGGTGACCGGAAGACCGTGGTCGCCGCCCATGCAGTCGATCGCGATTCGTACGGTCATGAGCAGAACCCGCGCTCAGGCGCGGAGATCACTCGTCGGTCTTGGTCTTGATGATTTTCTTGCCGCGGTAATACCCAGTCGGACTGATGTGATGCCGCATATGCGCCTCACCAGTGGTGGGTTCTACTGCAAGAGGGGGTGACGACAAGAAGTCGTGCGCCCGATGCATGCCGCGCTTGGAAGGCGACTTCTTGTTTTGCTGAACGGCCATCTTTAGCTCCGCACAAGTAAACCCGCGATTCTATCACGATGAAGGCTTGCGCTTGAGTGACTGGAGCGCAGCAAACGGGGAACGGCGCGCCGAATCATCAACCGACGTTGCTTCCTTACCCGGGCTGGCTGCCCGTCCCGACAATTCAGGACGCTCGCACTGCGCATGGCTGGATGCCGGCGGAAGCGCAAGAATCGCCTCGTCCTCAAGCAGTTCCAAGACCAAGAACTGACGACTGGCCACCAGGACATCGAGGTCTTCTTCTGTGTCGTCGAGCTGCGCCGCCTGCGCCTCATTGGCGGCTAAAAGGAACCCCCGGTCGATCGCAACCGGCAGGTGCACCACGCCCAGACATCGCCCGCATGGCAGCCCAACGGTGGCACTCGCGCGCAGCCTCAGATGCAGCTGCTCGATGCTGGCAGCGTCACGCTGGCGCCAACCGTCTATCCGCCACGTGACCTCTCCCTCCTGGCTTGCCAGCAAAGAGGACAAGCGGACGAGCGAAGACACCGGGACGCAGCCTTCAAGGCTGTGCCCCGCGCGAGTCAGTTCGAAGACGTCGATTTCCGTCGGCATTGGCTTCTTTCTATCATATGGTCATGAAACTCATACTCGCCTCCACATCAAGATACCGCCGCGAACTGCTCCAACGCCTACACGTGAGCTTTGACGCGATTCCCCCTGGGATCGACGAAACCGCGCATCCCAACGAACGACCGGGCCCCCTGTCACTGCGCTTATCGATCGAAAAGGCAGCAGCGGTCTCCGAAGCCCATCCTGACGCCGTGGTCATCGGGTCGGATCAGACTGCAACGATCGACGGGCTACAGTCGATCGGTAAACCCGGCACGCACGAGCGGGCTGTGGCGCAGCTGCGCGCTGCATCCGGGCAAGCGCTGGTCTTTCACACCTCCATGGCTGTCATGCGCGCCCGCGATCGCTTTCAACGCACCATCACCGTGGACACGCGAATTCGGTTTCGCGTGCTCACCGATCAGGAGATCGAAGCCTATCTGCAGGCCGAGAAACCCTACGATTGCGCCGGTGCGGCGAAATGCGAAGGCTTGGGTATCAGCCTTCTTGAGTCGATTGAGTCGCCAGACCCCACCGCGATCATCGGGCTCCCCCTCATCGCGCTATCGGGTCAGTTGAGGGAGGCGGGCGTCCGCATTCCCGGAACGCTGGCCGATCATCGGTGAGCGGCACGCCCTCCCCTGGGCGTCTTTGGCTGATTCCAACGCCGCTTGGCGAAGCGGCCGATCCGCGACGCTGCCTGCCACCGGACACGGTCGCGATCGCGTCGCGGCTCCACTACTTCATCGCGGAAAATGCCCGCACCGCGCGGGCATTTCTTAAACACCTCGACCTTGATCGGCCGATTCAGCAGATCGAGATCCGCGAGCTGAGCGAACACACCCCGGCCGCCGAGCTGCCAGCGCTTCTTGCGCCAATACTGGCGGGCCAGGACGCAGGGCTCATCTCCGAGGCGGGCTGTCCTGCGGTGGCCGATCCGGGCGCCGCTCTGGTGGCACTCGCCCACCATCATCGCGTCCCGGTCCACCCTCTCATCGGGCCCAGCGCCATCCTGCTCGCGCTCATGGCAAGCGGCATGAGCGGCCAGTCGTTTGCATTCGTGGGTTACCTGCCCCAACAGCCGGAAGCGAGGCTCCAGGCGGTCCGTACGCTGGAGCAACGTTCGGCCCGTTCGGGGGAAACCATTCTTATGATCGAAACGCCCTACCGGAACCAGGCGATCTTCGAAACGCTGTTGTCGGGGCTGTCCGGCGATTGCAGGCTGATGGTGGCTTCCTCGCTATCGCTCCCGGATCAGCTGATCCGCACCGACCGCGTGGCCGCGTGGCGCAATTCGCCCGTCCAGCTCGCCCGCGTGCCCACGGTATTTGGCCTAATCGCGCCGGCGCAGCCGGCTACCGCACCGAAGGACAGGGAGCGCGCCCAGCGACGGGCGGCCGGGCGTCAACGCTAGCGCAGGGTCACTGCCCCGCGCCTTCTTTGGGCGCGGAGTCGCGACCCGGCATCCGCTTAGAGCGCAACGTCACCGCAGCCGCAATTCCACTCAGCGCAGCGTCACCGCCGCCGCAATCCCCTGCAGCGCCGCGTTCACCGACTGCACCGCCTGCGCCCCGAACCGGCGGGCGAGCCGATCGGCCAGGTTCTCATGTCGCGAAAAATCAACGATTTCCTCGACCTGGAATACGTCTCGCGCCACCGAGCTGAGCGACCCCAACCCATCGGCAAGACCGAGTTCGATGCTGCGCGCCCCGGTCCAGACCAGCCCGGAGAAAATTTGCGGGTCGTCCTTCAGCCGATCACCGCGTCCAGCACGAACCGCGTCGATAAACTGCCGGTGAATCTCGTTCAGCATCAACTGCGCGTGCGCACGGTGCGCTTCCGACTGCGGCGAAAACATGTCGAGAAACGCCTTGTTTTCGCCAGCGGTGATCAGCCGGCGCTCGACGCCAAACTTCTTCATGACGTCGGAAAAACCGAATCCGTCCATCAGGACGCCAATCGACCCCACCAGGCTCGCCTGATCAACATAAATTCGGTCGGCGGCCGCTGCAATGTAGTAGCCCCCCGAGGCGCAGACTTCCTCCACCACGGCATGGAGCGGGATGTCGGGGTGCTTCGCGCGCAACCGGCGAATCTCCTGATAGATGATCCCGGACTGCACTGGACTGCCGCCCGGACTGCTGATCCGGATCACAACCCCCGCCGTCCGCGGATCGAGGAATGCGGAACGTAGAGAATCGACGATATTCTCAGCCGATGACTCGCCTTCGGAATCAATGAGACCGCGAATATCAACCAGGGCGGTGTGGCGACCCGGACCGCCAAGATGCGGGCCGGCTGCCCCCTTGAACCAGGTCAGCACGGCAAACACGATGACCGCCAACCAGGCGAACCGAAAAAAGATTTTCCAGCGGCGAGCGCGTCGCTGCTCTTCAATGGTGGCAAGCAGCACGCGCTCAAGCATCTGGCGCTCGGTCGAGGGGGAGGAGGATGCGTCATTCATGGTTGCGGTCCGTTCAGGGTCGGTGGCCAGGATGCAAACACCGAACCGTCCGATTCATAGCATGGCACAGGGCGCAGCCCACGTCCCCGACAAGGCCCTCCAGCGCAGCGGCCATCACCCGGGTGATAAAGCGCGCCATGCGTCGCACAGACCAGAAAGCGACGCTCTTCATCAAAGAACACGCCAGGCTGCCAGTCGAGCTCTACCGGCACATGCGCGCATTGATTCAGAAACGCACTCACTCGCCCTGCGTGGCGAACCGCAAAAGCCTGCAGGGGCGGATGATCACCCTGCTCGAGGGTAAAGCGAAACCCCGCACCACCTTCAAGCAGATCGGAGGCAGCGCAAATCCGATGCGCGGCGGAGTGGTCGGGCGCGCGCTCGGCTGTGGTCATGACTGACTCATCATCAAATCGTTCGCGCCGAACCGGCTGAACAGGGCTAAGCGCAGATCAGGCACGCTATCCACCAACATCAGCGAGGGTTCACGCAACAGTTGTGACCGCTCGTGGGCGCCGTAGGTAACCCCGATCGCAGAAGCGCCAGCGGCCCGCGCCATCCCCAGATCATGGGTAGTGTCGCCAATCATCAACATGTCCGAGGGAGCGATATCAAGCTCGAGGGCGAGATCCTGCAGCATCCAGGGATGAGGTTTGGGCTCTCCCTCGTCGGCGCAACGCGTGGCAACAAAGTGCCGACGCCAATCAAACTGATCGAGCGCGCGGTTGAGCCCCTGGCGCGATTTGCCGGTGGCGACAGCCAGCGCGATGCCCGCCTGTGTGAGGGCATCGAGCATGGGTTCGATCCCCTCGAAGGCGCCAAGCTGCGCATCTCGCGACATGTAGTGCACGCGATAGCGGTCAATGTAGGCGGGGAGACGTTCCTGGGTGAGCGTCGGGACCGCCATCTGCAGCGCATCGTGCAGGCCGAGGCCGATCACATGCGAGGCCTGCGCAGCCGTGGGTACAGGCAGCCCCAGATCGGCTGCCGCATTTTGCATGGCAATGACAATGGCTCGGGTGGAGTCGACCAGGGTGCCATCCCAGTCGAAAACGGCCACTTTTGGGGTAGCCGCGCTCATTGGCCCGCCCCCGTCAGCCCGTGGTCGGCCATACTGGCGAGCGATGCCCACTTTACTGGCGGACTTCCCGCCAGGCCGATGGCCTGAAAATCGGGAGCGGGATCAACCTGCACCCGCATCCGTCCCGAGCCATCGGGGTGGCTGACCTCAAGCCGCCAGGCGTGCAGATACATGCGCCGTAGCCCGCGCTTGGCGAACTGCCGGTTGAGCCCGAAGTCACCATATTTGTCGTCGCCCACGATTGGCGTTCCTTCCTGTGCAAGATGAACCCGAATTTGATGCGTTCGGCCGGTGTCGAGCCGAGCCATGACCAGCGACATCTCGCCAAGGCCCTCGACCTCAAAGCGCGCCAAGCCCGTTATGCGGGTCTGCGCCTCGCGCCCCGCCTCATCAACCACCACGCGCCGATCACCATCGGGCGCCGCCAGCCGGCGCAATGCGTGGCGAATCACCCGCGTGCGCAGCGGCCAGCGACCAGCCACCACCGCCAGATAGATCTTGACCGTGTGGCGGTCACGAAATTGCTGCTGAAGCGACAGGAGCGCAGGTCGCCGACGGGCCACCAGTAGCGCGCCCGAGGTCTCGCGATCGAGTCGGTGGACCAGTTCCAGAAACCGCGCCTCAGGCCGGTGCTGCCTCAAGGCCTCGATGACGCCCAGCGAGATGCCACTGCCACCATGGACGGCCATCCCGGCGGGTTTGTCGAGCACCAGTAAATGGTCGTCCTCGAGGACGACGGGGGGTAGCGAACCTCGCGGCCCCGCCCGCATGCCGCTACGCCCGGTGTCGGCCGGACCGGGCTCACCCGTGTCCGGGGCGCCCGTCGACATGCGGATCGGAGGAATTCTCACCCGGTCGCCAGGTTGCAGCCTGCGATCGGCGTCTGCACGCCCGCCATTCACCCGCACCTGGCCGCTGCGGATCAGGCGGTAGACATGGGATTTGGGGACGCCGCGACAAAGCCGGATCAGAAAATTGTCGAGTCGCTGTCCGTCGTGATTCTCATCAACGGTAACCACCGAGGCGGCCGCGCCAGGGGCGGCGGTGCCTGAGTTTGATGCAGATCGAACTTCAGCTTTTGGACGCAAACCGTTCAAGTTGCTATACTTTCAAGGTCGTATACCGGCCCGGCATCCAGTAACCGAGCTCTAACCCCACAGCGAGCGGACCACACAGGGTCCCGCCTGGCACAGAGTCGGACGCGGTCGATCCCGATCGGAATTTTCACTTCGGAACATCTTTCCGGAGATTCTACCGGTCAGTTCCACGCGCGTTGGCCTTGATCGTTGCGCCGCGTATTCGACAGGAAGAACACTGACGGGCGGCTATCCGGTTTTCATCCGGTGGCGCGCAGGTCGATGCGAAATCTTCAGAGAAGCGTTCAGGCGGGTCGCCCTTTGCGATCCGTTACCAGTCGGATCTTCAGGTGACACAAACTCGCTCCGTTCCCCACCGCAAGCCGCCCGATCCGGGCGATTGCTGGCGTGGAGCGCTCGCGTTCGCCCTGACCATCCCTCCGGATGCGCCGTGCGCGCTCCGGCGACGTCACTGATCCCGCGCCTCTCTCTTCCGTTCGCATCCCTGCTGGTTGCTGCGCGAGGCCACGCCTCTTTCGCGCGGGAGTCTTTCGCATGAAGCGAATGCTGTTTAATGCCACGCACGCAGAGGAACTGCGCGTGGCGATTGTCGATGGCCAGAAGCTCATTGACATCGATATCGAATCCGCCGGTCGCGAGACCCGCAAGAGCAACATCTACAAAGGCATCATCACGCGGGTTGAGCCCAGCCTCGAGGCCTGCTTCGTCAATTACGGCGAAGAGCGGCACGGCTTTCTTCCGTTCAAGGAAATTTCCAAGGCGTTTTTTAAGGCGGGGGCCGACTCTCGCTCCCGTATTCAGGATGCGGTGAGCGAAGGGCAGGAACTCATCGTTCAGGTGGAGAAAGAAGAGCGTGGTAACAAGGGCGCGGCCCTTACCACCTTCATTTCGCTCGCGGGCCGATACCTGGTTCTGATGCCCAACAATCCTCGCGGCGGCGGCGTATCCCGCAGGGTTGAGGGTGAAGATCGTCAGGAACTTCGCGAGACCATGGAAAAGCTCGAGCACCCCGCTGGCATGAGCCTGATCGCCCGCACTGCGGGCATCGGGCGAAACGCTGAAGAGCTGCAGTGGGATCTCAACTACCTGCTGAAACTCTGGACTGCCATCGAGAGCGCAGCCGGTTCTGCGCCCGGTCCGTTCCTCATTTACCAGGAATCCAGTCTGGTCATCCGGGCGATCCGTGACTACTTCACCGCAGATATCGGCGAAATTCTCATCGACACCGACGACATCGCCGAGCAGGCGCGCCAATTCATGGCGCATGTCATGCCGGACACCGTCAATCGGGTGAAGCGTTATCGCGACGATGTGCCGCTTTACTCGCGTTTTCAGATCGAACATCAGATTGAATCCGCGTTCTCGCGGGTCGTGCCGTTGCCTTCGGGCGGGTCCGTGGTCATCGATCACACCGAGGCACTGGTCGCCATCGACGTGAACTCAGCGCGCGCAACCAAAGGCGCGGATATCGAAGAGACAGCGCTGCGTACCAATCTCGAAGCGGCCGACGAGGCGGCGAGGCAGATGCGCCTACGCGATCTCGGCGGGCTGATCGTGATCGACTTCATCGACATGGAGAGCGCGAAGAATCAGCGGGAGGTCGAGCAGCGGCTGAAGGAAGCGCTTCATTACGATCGGGCGCGAGTTCAGACCGGAAAGATTTCCCGATTCGGCCTGATGGAGTTGTCGCGTCAGCGCCTGCGCCCGGCGCTGAACGAGGGCACGCACATCACCTGCCCGCGGTGCACCGGTACTGGGGTCATCCGCGACACCGAATCGTCGGCATTGCATGTCCTGCGCATGGTGCAAGAAGAGTCGATGAAGGAAAACACCGCGGCCGTGTGGGTCCAGGTACCGGTCGAGGTGGCCACCTATCTGTTAAACGAGAAGCGGGCCGAAGTGGCCAAACTCGAAGCCCGGCACAAGGTTGAGATCGTCCTGGTTCCTAACCGGAATCTGGAAACCCCGCACTACCGCCTCGAGCGGGTACGGCACGACGACGACCGCCTGGCGAACTACCGAGCGAGCTACTCCATTGCCGACGCGCCTTCCGACGACAACGCGTACTTCGAGTCGCGCCTGGAGCCGGCCAAGCCCAAGCAGGAGGCCGCTGTGCGGGCAGTCACCCCCGACCAGCCCCCACCCCCCAGTGCACCGCCGCGGGAAGAGCGCAAGGAGACTGCGGCGGCTGCCGTGGCGCCTGCGCCCGCCAAACCCGTGCAACCAGCAGCCAGTTCCGATGGACTGATGGGCAAGATTTTCGGTTGGTTCAGGCGTAAGCCCGCCAACGAGGCACATGCCACGCCGCCTGCCGCCGCACCGGCTACGCAGCCCGCTGCCGAAGCCCGCCCCGAGGAGGGGTCGCGGCGCTCGCGTTCTGAGCGCGGTGACGGACGAGGCTCAAGGAGCGGTGGATCGCGCGACGGGCGTGGTCAGCGAGAGGGACGCGACAACCGAGAGGGTCGTGAGAGTCGAGAGGGTCGTGAGAGTCGAGAGGGCCGCGAGAATCGCGAGGGCCGGGAGAACCGGGAAGGTCGCGATAATCGCGAGGGCCGTGACAGTCGAGAGGGTCGCGAGAACCGCGAGGGTCGGGAGAACCGGGAGGGTCGCGAGAACCGCGAAGGACGTGAAAGTCGAGAAGGTCGCGAAAGCCGCGACAACCGCGACAACCGCGATGGTCGTGACCGCCGTGATGGCCGCGAGTCCCGCGAAAGCCGGGATCGCCGCGAGCCGCGCGAGGGGCAGGAATCGCGCGACGGACAAGATGCACGCGAACCACGGCGCGACCGACAGGCGCCGCGCCCCACCGCAGAGCAAGAGGCGACGGCGCTCGGCATTCAGTCCCAGCCCGACGCAAGTCTCGGGTCGGTCGCCGCACCCGGTGCAAACGGCGTCGTTGCGCCGCAGCTTGCCCAGGGCAGCGTACCAGCAGATCTGCAACAGTCGGTCGATGAACAGGGCGACGGTGAATCGCGTCGCCGAGGGCGCCGTCGTCGTGGTGGTCGCCGCGAACGTGGGGAGGGCGTCGAGTCAATCAGCCAAGCCGATGGATCGCCAGTTGATGTGATTGGATCCACCGGCGCGGCGAATGAACCGCAAGCCGCCAGCACTACGCAGTCGGATGGCGACTCTGCCTCGGTGCCCGCCGCAGGCGCAGTTGCGCAACCCGCTGCATCGGCGAGTGTAGCGGCCCCCGCCCCGAATGCTGTGACAGCAGCAACGCCGGCCGCGCAACCCGCTCCGGTGCAATCGGCGGTCAGCGCGGCCGCGACGGTGGTAGCACCGGCGCCCCAGGCCGTCCCTTCGGCTGTCCCGGCCGCAGCGCCCGCCGCGGACAACGTCGCGCCGCCACTTGTGCCAGAGGCTGGCGTTGCGACTCCGATCGCCGCTCCCGCGTCAGTGCCATCGGTCAGCGCACAACCTGTCGACACGGCACCACAGGTCGCCGTCGCTAGTGCCGCCGCTTCCGAGGCGGCAGCGCCAGCGCAAGCCCCTGCATCGCAGCCGGTAGCGCCTGCACGTGAAGACCTCGAGGCAATCGTGAATCGCGCCGGCCTTCAGTGGGTGGAGACCGCGCCTGGTACCGCGCAGCCTGAACCAGTCGCGGAGGCTGTGGCGGCGCGCCCTGTACGCAAGCGCGCGCCGCGACGCGAGGTAGCCAGTGAGCCGTTGCAGCAGGTTGAAACGCGTCAGTGATTCCTGCGGACGCGTACAGGGCATGCGTGCGCCCTGTACGCGTAGACGCTACCATCGGATGGCAACGAACCTGTACCGATGACCGAACGAATCATTCCGATCGCAGAGGCGCGCTACCCAACACGTGCGCCCTTCATTCCTGACAATGCCCGTCCCGCCAGCGGATTGCTATCCGACCGGCGCGGGCGGCGCTTGCATGACCTCCGGCTGTCAGTGACCGACCGGTGCAACTTCCGCTGCACCTATTGCATGCCGAAGTCTGTTTTCGGCACCGATTACCAGTTCCTTCCCCAATCTTCGCTACTGAGCTTTGAAGAGCTCACCCGGATTGCGCGATTGTTCGTCGCCCACGGCGTTGAAAAAATCCGGTTAACCGGGGGCGAGCCGCTACTTCGTCGCGGCATTGAAAACCTGATCGAAATGTTGGGCCAGCTGCGTACGCCCACCGGCGCGCCGGTTGACCTAACGCTCACTACCAACGCAACGCTCCTTGCCCGCAAAGCGAAATCACTCCGAGCTGCGGGACTCGAGCGTGTCACGGTCAGCCTCGATGCCATCGATGATGCGGTTTTCCGGAGGATGAACGACGTTGATTTTCCGGTTTCCGATGTGCTCGCAGGCATTGACGCGGCCGCAGCCGCCGGGCTCACCCCCATCAAGGTGAACATGGTGGTGCGTCGCGGCGTCAACGACAGCGAAATCCTGCCAATGGCCCGGCATTTTCGCGGCTCCGGACACATTCTTCGCTTCATCGAATTCATGGATGTCGGCGCCTCAAATGGCTGGCGCATGGATGAAGTGGTCCCATCGGGCGACGTCATCCGTCGCATCAGCGAGGCATTTCCCCTGGTGCCCATCGATCCCAATTACAGCGGCGAGGTTGCTGAGCGCTGGCAGTATGTTGACGGCGAAGGTGAGGTGGGGGTCATTTCATCGGTCACTCGACCCTTCTGTGCGGAGTGCACGCGTGCGCGCGTTTCCACTGAAGGCCGGCTGTACACCTGTCTGTTCGCCACCGAGGGACATGATTTGCGCACACTGCTTCGCGGTAACTACGCCGACGAGCAGATTAGCGCTGCGATCGCGCACCTCTGGAATCTGCGCGACGACCGCTACTCCGAAATCAGATCTGACGAGACAGCAGGGTTACGCCGCATCGAGATGTCCTACATCGGCGGCTGATGATGGCGCGCGTGTCAGCTACGCCGGTTGCTGCAGAGGTGACAGGCGTCGTGCTCGCGGGCGGTCTTGGACGCCGAATGAGCACCGACGGCCACGGTACCAACAAGGCGATGACTGGGTTTCGCGGCCGTCCCCTGATCGAGCATGTGATCGGTCGGATTCGGCCCCAGGTTGCCTCCCTGATCATCAACGCAGATCCCGATGAGCCCAGTTGGCGGGCATTGTCGCTACGTGTCATAGCCGACCGCATTCCAGATCGACCAGGACCGCTCGCCGGCGTACACGCCGCGCTGCTGGCGATCCAAACCCCATGGCTTGTTTGCGTCCCCTGCGACACGCCGCTTCTACCGCCCGATCTGGTGAGCCGACTCGCGCAGTCGCAGGTGCACGCTAATGCCGATCGGGTCTCGGTTCGTTGCGGTACGCAGGCGCATCCTGTGATCGCGCTCCTTCACCAGTCCCTCGCGGGTGAACTCGAACAGTACCTCACCGCCGGTGGTCGGCGAATCGAGACCTGGCTGTCGCAAGGCCGCTGGGTGGAGGCCCACTTTGATGATGAGCAGGCCTTCGTCAATCTCAACACCGCCGACGAACTACGCCGACTGGAGAGCATCCCATGACAGAGAAAGGCTCGCTGACCGGCCAGCCAACGGCCACCCCGTCACCGCCCCCGTTCGATCCGGATGCGCTCGCGCTCGGCGAGGCGATTCGACGAATCAGCGAGCAGGTCGTCCCGATCCGCGACACCGAATGGGTCGCCCTGGCCCAGGCCGACGGTCGGATTCTGGCGAGCGATCTTTCTTCCACGCTCGATGTGCCGGCGCATGACAATGCAGCAATGGACGGCTACTCACTTGCTGCCGCTGATTTGTCAGCTCAGGGCGACACTGTGTTGCCGGTGATCGGCAGCGCACTCGCAGGACGGGCGTACCTTAACCAGCCCGGCACCCGTCAGGCCGTTCGGATCATGACGGGCGCCGTCATGCCAGCCGGTCACGACACCGTCGTGCCGCAAGAATTCGTAACGGTCGAGAGCGGCCACGTTCGCATTCCGCCCGGCCAAGAGCGTGGTCAGAACCTGCGACTACGTGGCGAAGATCTGCGTTGCGGCGAGCCGGCCCTCACGGCCGGGCAGCGCTTGGGCGCTGCCGAATGCGGCCTGATTGCCTCCCTCGGCATGGCTGAGATTCAGGTAGTCCGAAAGCTCCGCGTCGCCATCCTGTCGACAGGCGATGAACTCTGCGCCCCGGGCGCGCCCCTAGCAGAAGGAATGATCTACGACAGCAATCGCAGCACGCTCCGCGCACTTCTGAACCGAATGGGCGTGGAGCTGATCGACCTTGGAATCATTCAAGACCACCCGGTCGCGCTAGAACGCGCCATTTCCGAGGCTGGCAAGCAGGCGGATGCGATCATCTCATCGGCAGGCGTATCGGTTGGAGAGGCTGATCACACCCGTTCCATCATGCAGAAGCTTGGACAGGTTGGCTTCTGGAAAATCGCCATGCGTCCCGGTCGGCCACTCGCATTTGGCCGCGTCGGCAAGGCGCTCTATTTCGGACTTCCCGGTAATCCGGTGGCCGTCATGATCACCTTCCTTTTCATGGTGAGAGACGCGCTCACTCGCCTGGGTGGCGGGCGGGTCGAGCCCACTCCCCTCCTTAGGGCGCGTACGCTCAACCCGATTCGTAAGCGGGCGGGTCGAACCGAGTATCAACGCGCCATGCTTTCTACTGACGCCGATGGCACGCCGAGGGTCACCCTCATGGCCAACCAGGGCTCCGCGGTACTGAGCTCCATGTCGCGCGCCGACTGTCTGGTGGTGCTGGAGCACTCAAGCGCCAGCATTCCTGCGGGAGGCTGGGTGAACTGCATCCCCATGCGGATGCTGGGGTAGCACGGCGCCTTGCAAGCGCGCCCTGGCGCTTGGCCCTAGGCCAAACGTGCCAGGAAGCGTTGTCCGGAGCCCGTAAGCTGAACCGTTTTGTGCGTGTCCGCGCCAGTGCTGCGACCGCGCGCGAATCGCCGTCTACGGGAGAGTTCTGTCATGACCCCACGTGAAGCGCTGGTTGAATCGCTCAAACGCCGGCTGCGCGCGCGCGGCATCAGCTATGCCAAGCTCGCCTCGCTCATACCCTGCTCCGAGGCCTCTGTTAAACGAATGTTCGCAGGGCGAAACTTTGACCTCCGCCGCCTCGATCGGCTTTTGGAGTTGCTCGATGACGACCTCTCAGAATTGGTCCGCGATGCGGGCATGTCACGCGCAGAGCTCCAGTCGCTCACCCATGAACAAGAGGCCGCAATCGTGGCTGATCCAGTGCTGTTCACGGTGGCGGTCTGTGCGCTCCACCAACTCGAACTGGAACAAATCACCAGCATCTACCGAATCGGTCCGCCAGCAGCGGTTCGGGCACTGCTGCAACTCGACCGGATGGGCTTTCTTACCCTCCACCCGAACAACCACTACCGGCTACGCCTCAGTAGAACCTTCCGGTGGCTGAGAGACGGGCCGATCGTTCGACACTTCCGAGCCCACGCCGATGACTTTCTCGATCACCGGTTCGACGGCCCGGGCGAATGCATTGGCGTGATCAATGTTCGGCTCAGCAACGAACGCAGGCTTGCGCTCATGCGACGAGTAGAAGAACTCTCGCGCGAATATTCTGAATCGCACGAGGTTGACTCAGCGCTACCGTTGGTAAGAAGGCACCCCATGAGCCTCCTCGTGGCGGTGCGCACCTGGGAGCCCGGATTCATGCGGAGTCTGCGCCGGCTGGACAACCAGGCGCTCGCCGCCTGGCTTCGCAGAGATGAACTCAAACCCAGCGCGCAGGCCAGCCGCTCTCGCGGCACGGCACCCCAACGCGCGGGGCGCCCCGCGCGCGAAAACTCAGCGCTTGTGAGAGAGCTTGCCGGGGAGGCTCGCGTAGAACGCTGACAGGTTGTCGATGTCGGCCCGCGACAAAGCCTTGGCCTGCGCCGACATGATTGCGTTCTTGCGCTGATCGCTCTTGTAGTCAAGCAGTGCGCGCACGAGATAGTCGGCGTGCTGACCAGCTAATTTGGGATACGCGGGATCGATCGGCGTATTGCCGTCTTTACCGTGGCAGGCGGCGCAGACCTGATCGGCCTTTTCACGCCCCTTTCCAATATCGCCGGCCGCTGCCGAACCCACTCCAATGACAGCCAGCGATGCGGCGACCAGCCATTTACCTGGCATCAATCGCATGATGATTCTCCTGATTCGAGGGCGAAAAGCACGGGCAGCAGGGCGCGCCCGGCAACTTCACCGGGAAGCGTAGTAAGCAGCCAGATCGGCGATGTCCTGGTCGGAGAGGCTTCCGGCGATCCCACGCATGGTGGGATGGCTACGATCGCCCTTCCGATATTGTTCCAGCGCCGCAGCAAGATAGGCCGCGGACTGCCCCGAGATCATCGGGACGCTGTAAACGATTGGAAACGAGGCCTTGTAGCCTGGTATCGCGTGGCAACCGATGCACATCGAGACCTTAGTGGCCCCCGCGGCAGCATCACCTTTGGGCGCCGAGCCTTGCGCGTAGCCCGCTAGCGGCAGCGCCAGCAGCGCAGCCGAAATCAGTGCGTGTTTGATCATGATCCCTGACGGTATTTTAAGTTCGTCCGGCCTGCCCTGACAGGCAGCCGGCGCCTCCGGTTTCTGCGGCCCGCGCATTCTAGCCGAGCGCTGTGGCCGAGCCAAGTTCCGGCTCTTGCCGGGCGGGCGCTTATACTGCCACTTTTGACCCTTTACGGACCCCCCCATGCGCTTTCAAGGCACTGACAGCTACGTCGCCACCGAGGACCTGAAACTCGCGGTCAACGCCGCCATCACGCTGCAGCGCCCGCTCCTGATCAAGGGCGAGCCCGGAACCGGTAAGACAATGCTGGCGGAAGAAGTCGCCCGCGGGCTGGATATGCCGCTTTTGCAGTGGCATATCAAGTCAACCACCAAAGCGCAGCAGGGCCTCTACGAATACGACGCGGTTTCGCGCCTGCGTGACTCGCAGCTGGGCGATGAGCGCGTTAAGGATATTCACAACTACATTGTGCGCGGCGTGCTCTGGCAGGCGTTTGAATCCGATCAGCCGGTGGTGCTGCTCATTGACGAGATTGACAAGGCCGACATCGAGTTCCCCAACGATCTGCTGCGGGAGATCGACCGGATGGAGTTCTATGTCTATGAGACCCGGCAGCTGATCCGCGCCCGGCACCGCCCGGTGGTGGTCATCACCTCCAACAATGAGAAAGAATTGCCCGACGCCTTTCTGCGGCGCTGCTTCTTTCACTACATCAAGTTCCCCGACCGCGACACGATGCAACAAATCGTTGACGTGCACTATCCAGACATCAAGAAAACGTTGCTGTCACAGGCACTGGAGGCGTTTTTTCAGATCCGAGACTTGCCTGGTCTGAAGAAGAAGCCCTCCACCTCCGAGCTCCTCGATTGGCTTAAGCTTCTGCTCGCCGAAGACATCCCTCCGGAAGCGCTGCGCTCCGCTGACAACAAAGCGATCATTCCGCCCCTTCACGGTGCGCTGTTGAAGAACGAGCAGGATGTTCACCTGTTTGAGCGGCTGATTTTCATGGCGCGGCACAACCGCTGATGCGCCATCTGTTTGTCACCCGGAGGCGCGCAACATGCTGATCGACTTCTTCCTGCACCTGAAGAACTCGAAGCTGCCGGTTTCGATCAAGGAATATCTAATGCTGATCGAAGCCTTGTCAAAAGGCGTGATCGGTCAGTCGATCGACGATTTTTATGTTCTGTCGCGGGCCACGCTGGTCAAGGACGAGCGCAACTTCGACAAGTTCGACAAGGCGTTCGGCGCCTACTTCAAAGGTGTCCAGGCCATTCCGGGGATCGATCTCGACCTACCGCTCGACTGGCTTAAGCGCCAACTGCAGCGAGAATTCACTCCGGCAGAGAAGGCTGCGATCGAGGCACTGGGCGGCCTAGACAAGCTGCTCGAACGGCTGCGCGAGCTGCTCGAAGAGCAAAAGAAGCGCCACGAGGGCGGTAACAAGTGGATCGGCACTAACGGCACCTCCCCCTTTGGTAACGGTGGATTCAACCCTGAAGGCATCCGGATCGGTGGGCCGTCGGCGGGCAATCGCACCGCGGTCAAGGTGTGGGAGCAGCGCGCCTACCGAGATTACGATGATGAGGTTGAGCTTGGCACGCGCAACATCAAGATAGCGCTCAGGCGCCTTCGCAAGTTTGCCCGCGAAGGGGCTGAAGAGGAGCTCGATCTAGACGACACCATTGCGTCCACGGCGCGAAACGCCGGCTATCTCGACATCAAGATGGTCCCGGAGCGACACAACACCATCAAGGTGCTCATGCTGCTCGATGTGGGCGGCACCATGGATGATCACATCCGCCAGACCGAGGAACTGTTTTCTGCGGCACGCACCGAGTTCAAACACCTCGAGTTCTATTACTTCCACAACTGTGTCTACGACTACGTGTGGAAGAACAATCGTCGCCGGCATGCAGAGCGCTTCCCTACCTGGGACATTCTGCGCAAATTCAACGCCGATTATCGATTGATCATCGTGGGGGATGCCACGATGAGCCCTTATGAAATTCTGCAGCCCGGAGGGTCGGTTGAGTACAACAACGAGGAGCCCGGCGCCGTATGGCTGCGGCGACTGGTTGACCGCTTCCCAAAATTCGCTTGGCTCAATCCGGAGCCCGAAGGCGTTTGGGAATACCGGCAGTCCATCGGCGTGATCCGGCAGATCATGCAGAACCGCATGTATTCGGTCACTTTGCAGGGGCTTGAGCGCGCGATGCGCGAACTCTCGAAGTAGAACGCGCTCTGTCCCAGCGGGTGCGCGCCACGCGAATACCGTGTACTCAGCGGGCGCCGATGCCCACCCTCAACATGGTTGACCCGGTTGCTGCCCGCCGGCGCAGGCCACGAATCCACTGAGGGGCGTCGAGTCCGGTTTGTCGCTCAAGAAGCCGCGCCCGCTCATCCAGTACGGGCCATCGCACTGCGAACGACGGGCCTTTGAAGGCCAGCAACACGATATTACCCGCCAGCGTCTGCGGCATTTCGAGAACCCTGCCCTCAAACACCTCGTCCAGCCTGGCTGCGCTGCGCTCAAACGCGGGCCGCGATGAACCGAACAGGTTCACCGCCAGCACGCCAGGCTCGCTGAGCGCGCGCCGACATGAGCGATAAAACGCGACCGAATCCAGCACCGGGCCGCGCGCCTGCGCATCGTACAGATCGCACTGAATCGCACCGTAGCGACCCTCGTCGGAGGCAGCGACGAACCGCCCGGCGTCGTCGTGAACCACCATAAGGCGGGCATCGTCGGGCGGCAGATGGAACCACTGCCGACACGCCTGGATGACGCGCGCGCTGGCATCGACCACGGTTGTGGTCGCGTCAGGCAATCGGTGATGGCAGAAACGCGTAAGCGCCCCCGCACCCAGCCCAAGCTGCAATACCCGCTGTTCGCTTCGCAGAAACAATAACCACGCCATCATCTGGCGGACGTACTCAATCTCGATGGCCTTCGGATCATCGAGGCGCATCGCGCCCTGCACCCACTCGGTGCCAAAGTGCAGATAGCGAACGCCGTCAGATTCTGACAGCGTGATTTCGGGTTCGTTAAAGGGCATGGAAGCGGACGCGAGCGCAATCACCGTTTAGCGGCGCCCTTCGAAGTCAGCGAAGCGAAAGGCCAACCAGCAGGTCGTTGAGCCGGCGCACGAACCCAGCCGGATCCTCCAACTGCCCGCCTTCAGCCAGCACGGCCTGGTCGAACAGCAGCGTCGCCCACTGCGCGGAGCGCGAGGAGTCGATCTTGAGCGGCGCGACCAGCGGATGACCGGTATTGATTTCAAGAATGGGCTTACGCGCCGGCGCGGTCTGGCCTGCCTGCTTGAGCAGGCGCTCGAGGTGACCACTGATCTCGCCTTCATCCGACACCAGACAACTGGCGGAGTCAGTCAGGCGCGAGGACACGCGCACCTCTTTCACCCGATCGCCCAGCGCCTCGCGAAGCTTCTCCAGTACGTCTTTCCACTCGCCGGCACTTGCCTCGGCCGCCTGCTTCTCGGACTCGTCGCCGAGCTCGCCAAGATCAAGCCCGCCACGCGCGATGGACACTAGCTCTTTCCCCTCATGCTCGGTGAGAAACGAGAGCATCCACTCATCGACACGGTCGGCGAGCAGCAGGACTTCCACGCCTTTTTTGCGAAACACCTCAAGGTGCGGACTGCTGCGCGCTGCCGCCGGGGTGTCGGCGGTCACGTAGTAGATCGCCTTCTGCCCGTCCTTCATCCGGCCGATATAGTCAGCAAGCGACACGGTCTGGTCATTGGTGTCTGACGCGGTGGAGGAAAACCGCAGGAGCTTGGCGATCCTGTCCTTGTTGCCAAAGTCTTCGCCGACTCCTTCCTTCAGTACCTGACCGAACTCGGTCCAGAAGCCGGCGTAGCGCTCGGTGTTGTTGGCGGCCAGGTCTTCCAGCATGGAGAGCACACGCTTGGTGCTGCCTTCGCGAATCGCCCGAACATCTCGACTTTCCTGGAGGATCTCACGCGAGACATTGAGCGGCAGATCGGCAGAGTCAATCACGCCCTTAACGAATCGGAGGTAAACCGGCATGAGTTGCTCAGCGTCATCCATGATGAACACGCGGCGCACATAGAGCTTGATCCCCCGCCGCTGCTGCCGATCCCACAGATCGTAAGGCGCCTTCGCTGGCAGGTAGAGTAGCTGCGTGTACTCGGTGCGACCTTCTACCCGATTGTGCGTCCAGGCGACGGGCTCACCGCCACCCGGCGCAAGGTGTTCGAAGAAGGTTTTGTATTGCTCTTCGGTAATGTCGGACTTTGAGCGGGTCCAGAGCGCATTAGCCTGGTTCACGGTCTCCCACTCGTCGGTGAGCTTCTGCTCCTTTGCCTCGTTGTCCCAGCTTTCCTTGCGCATGAGAATAGGCAGCGAGACATGATCCGAATATTTCCGGATGATTGAGTGAAGCTGCCAGCCGGACAGCAGATCGTCAAAGCCCCCCGCCTCCTCGCCTTCGGGGTTGGGCCTCAGGTGTAGGACGATGTCGGTGCCGCGTTGCGCCCGTTCAATTGACTCCACCGTAAAGCCGCCACTGCCATCGGACTCCCAGCGGACGCCGGAAGCCGCCGGATCACCGGCACGCCGCGTTTCAACCGTAACCCGATCGGCAACGATGAAGGCAGAGTAGAAGCCAACCCCAAACTGGCCAATGAGCTGGGAATCGCGAGCCTGGTCGCCTGAAAGCTTGCCGAAGAATTCGCGCGTTCCGGATCGAGCGATCGTGCCGAGATGGTCGATCGCCTCTTCCCGGCTCATGCCGATGCCGTTATCGGAAATGGTGATGGTGCGCCCGACCTTGTCGAAATCCACCTTGATCTGAAGCTCCGCACCGCCTTCCATCAACTCAGCGCGCGCCAGCGCCTCGAATCGCAACTTATCGCAAGCGTCTGACGCGTTGGAGACCAGCTCTCGAAGAAAGATCTCGCGATTGCTATAAAGCGAGTGGATCATCAGCTTCAGAAGCTGAGTCACTTCGGTTTGAAATCCCAGTGTTTCCTTGGTGGCACCCATGACAACTCCCGACAATCGAATTCGCGAAGATTTGAGGGCGGCCGGGCAAGATTTCAAGCATCAGCCGCGCAGTGCAGAACGCTCACACCGTGAAGTGCGCGCCGACGAGCGCTTCGTCGACTTCATCAAAACTGGCGGGTGACCACCTGGGCTTTCGATCCTTGTCGATCAGCAACGCCCTCACCCCCTCGAGAAAGTCATGGTGGCGCTGAAACTGCCGGGCGAGCACCAGATCGAGGGCAAGGACCTCAGCAAGCGACATGCGGCGGCACCGCCTGAGGTATTCGAAGCTTACCTTTGCGCCGGTGGGAGAGCCCTGGGCAAGACTTTTTGCGGGCGCCTCGAACCAGGGGTCTTCGTCTGCAGCGATCAACAGCGCATCGCGTACCCCGACCGCATCGGGCTGGCTGCCGATGAAGCGAAGCGCATCCGAATAAGCCTGCAGATTCGATAACGGCAGCCCTGGCTTACAGCGGCGATGAAATCCCGCCACCAAACGGGTTACCGCGGCCTGGTCATCGGCGGGGCGACCTGTCCAGGCTAGCGCGCAAAGCTGCGTCATCAAGTCGTCGCGCAACTCACGCGCGACAAACGCATCGGCGAGCCCCGCGTACAGGGCATCGGCCTCGTTAATCATGAGCCCGGTCAGCGCCATCACGACGCCCGCGTGCCCCGGAACCCGGTTGAGAAAGAACCCGCCACCAACATCGGGAAAGAGCCCGATATGGATCTCGGGCATGGCCAGACGCACCTGCTCGGTCACGATTCGGGTCGCAGCCCCCGCCACCAGGCCCAGCCCACCCCCCATGCAGACGCCATGTATCCAAGCGATGAAGGGTTTGGGGTATTCGTGAATCATCCTGTCCAGCTGGTATTCGACATCAAAAAAGGAGTCGCCATAAACGAAGCGACGTGGACCGCCAGCGCGCACCTGGCGAACCACCTCGGCCACGTCGCCGCCCGCAGAAAAGCCCTTCTCGCCAACGCCCTCCAGCAACACCGCCACGACGTCCTCATCGGCTGCCCACTCTCGAAGCCGATCGCGCAACAGTTCGCACATCGTCAGGGTGATCGCATTCAGCTGGCGCGGCCGGTTCAGTCGGGCAACCCCCACTTTGCGCCCACCGCTCGCGGGCCACTCTTCAAACAGAACTTGCGCTTCGTCGCTCATGGTGACCTCTGAATGTCATTTATCGCGCGGTTTCAGCCGCTCGATTCGAAACCGATGGCCCGACCAGACGCCGAGTCTCGCCGTGACGGAATAGAACAAACGCATCTTGGGCGACACCATGTCGTTGGCGAGCTTCCGCAAGCTCGCCCATCGGTGCATCAAGGGGCTCGTCAGTCAGTTCGAAGCTCCCCCAATGGATGCCCAAAGAAAGCTTGGACTTCACATCGCGATGGATCTGTAGCGCCTCATCGGGATCAACATGCTGATCCTTCATGAACCAACGCGGCAGATACGCTCCCACCGGAATGGCCGCGAAATCGAAGCCGCCAAAGCGCTCGCCGATATCGCGAAAGTCATTCGAGTAGCCCGTGTCGCCCGCAAAATAGAATGAAAAAGACGGATGCCGGATGACCCAGCCCCCCCATAGCATGCTGTTCCGGTCGAAGGGGGTGCGCGCGCTCCAGTGCTGCGCGGGTACAAAATGCACCTCCAGGCCGCCGTGCTGCACCTGCCCCCACCAGTCAAGCGCCTGCGTACGGGTGATTCCCTGATCGGCGAGCCAACGCTCAACGCCCAGCGGAACCAGGAACAGCGGTGCGCCACCTGGCTGACGGTTAAGCGCGAGTACGCTATCCCGATCGAGGTGGTCATAGTGGGAATGAGAGATCACCACCAGATCGATTCGCGGCAGTTCGTCCAGCTTTACCGTCAGCGGTACGCGTCGCCGGGGACCCATCCACTGGACTGCGAAAGCGCGTTCTGAGAAGTGGGGGTCGGTCAGGATATTGAGTCCCCCCATCTGTAGCAACAGGGTGGCGTGGCCAATCCACGTGACGCTTGGCTCGCTTCGGTTGGCGTGAAGCCACGCCAGATCGGGCCGCACGAGCGGAAAGTCGTAACCATTCACGTGGGTAGACGGAGCGCGCGGCAAGCCGTCGCGGGTCCGCTCGACATACCACCTCAACAGGTCTGACAGCGGCTTGCCGCCTGCGGCACCGTAGTTGTTGCGAAAGCCGCTCGGCGTGTGGTGAGGCTTGCCCGGATCGTAGTAGGGGTTGACCCGCGCGCAGCCTGTCACGACCAGAAAGAAGGCCGCAATCAGGAGCAACGCACGAACGCGCGCTGCCGCCAGACCCCAAGTCCAGGACTTCATTGACTCAACCTGCCGGCGATTGCTGAGGACGCGGCAGGCTCAACCTTGGATCGCGAACGCGGGGTTCAATGACGCTGCCTTTCCGTGCCCGGGCGCCCGCCCATGCTGCCACCTGAGCACGCGAGAGCAGACGGTCAATCGCCTTGCCGCCTCTTCCGACGCCCTGCAGCACCGCACCCGCAGCGCCGCTCACCAGCACCGCCGCGAGCGCGCCGCCCGCCTCCAGCCCCATCAAAATCACCCCTCGACCGCCGCTTCGTAACGCCTTCGCCTCGGAAAGCGGAAAGCTAAGCGCCTTGCCTTCGGCTGAGACGCACAACACCGTGTCGTGGCCGGGCAAGAAGATCGCCGGACGGATGGGCGCGTCGCCGTCGTCGAGCGTCATGAAGGCTTTGCCCTGGCGATTGCGTCCGACCAGATCGCCTGCTTCGCAGATAAAGCCGTTGCCCCCGCGCGTGGCAAGGAGCACGCCTGCATCAATACGCGCCGCAAACACATGATCAACGCGAGTACCCGCCTCTGGCTGAACCAGCGAGGTGATCGGCGCGCCATCGCCTCGAGCCGAGGGCAGTTGCGTGACCGGGACCGAAAACACCCGCCCAGTGCTACCCACCGAAAACAGCTGGTCGGTGGTCATGACTTCATAGGCGGCGTAAAGGGCATCGCCCTGCTTGAAGGTGAATTGCGACCAGTCATGGCCGTGCCCTTGCCGGGCGCGTACCCAGCCTCGCTCAGACACGATCACTGTGACGGGCTCCTCGACGACGCGAATTTCCGCTGCAGTGCGCTGCGCCTCTTCAATCAGCGTTCGGCGGTCATCGCCGTACTGTTTCGCATCAGCCTCGATCTCCCGCACAACCTGGCGTCGCATCGCTGCAGGGCTCGCGAGCAGTGATTCGAGCGCGGTCTTGTCCTTGCGCAGCGCGGCGAGCTCTTGCTCGATCCGAATGCCCTCCAGACGCGCGAGCTGCCGTAGCCGGATCTCGAGCACGTCGTCGGCCTGTCGCTCTGAGAGGCGGAAATGTGCCATCAGCGCCGACTTCGGCTCGTCGGACTCCCGAATGATGCGGATGACCCGGTCGATGTCGAGCAGGACCGCGAGGCGACCCTCGAGAATATGAATCCGGTCATCGACCTTCGCCAGCCGATGACGACTGCGCCTGGTTACCGTCTCTACCCGAAACTGCGCCCACTCGCCCAGCATCTGCAGCAAAGACTTCTGACAGGGGCGTCCATCGATCCCCACCGACACCAGGTTGATTGGTGCGCTCGTCTCGAGGCTGGTGTGCGCGAGGAGAATATTGAGCAGTTCCTGATGCTCTATCCTGGACGAGCGGGGCTCAAACACCAGCCGTACGGGTGCATCTTTGCCGGATTCATCGCGCACGCCATCGAGCACCGCGAGCACGGTCTGCTTGAGTTGCTGCTGCTCCGGGGTCAGCGCCTTGCGCCCCGTCTTTACCTTAGGATTGGTGAGGTCCTCGATTTCTTCCAGCACGCGCTGCGAAGACACACCGTGGGGCAACTCGGTCACGACCAGCTGCCATTGCCCACGAGCAAGGTCGTCCACCACATGGCGGGCGCGAAGCTTGATGGACCCGCGCCCAGTTGCATACACCTCGCGAATATCGGCCGGTGATGAAATGATCTGCGCGCCCCCGGGAAAGTCGGGCCCGGGAAGGAGCGCCATCAACTGCTCGGGCGAGAGATCCGGATCGCGGACGATTGCAGCGGCGGCGGCGGCCACTTCGCGCAGATTGTGCGGCGGAATCTCGGTTGCGAGTCCCACCGCAATCCCTGACGCACCGTTGAGAAGCGCCATGGGTAGGCGCGCTGGGAGCTGTCTGGGCTCCTCGGCGGACCCATCGTAATTGGCCATGAAATCGACTGTACCTTCATCGATTTCATCGAGAAGCAGACGCGAATAAGCGGTAAGCCGTGCTTCGGTGTAGCGCATGGCGGCCGCGCCGTCACCGTCGCGCGAGCCGAAGTTGCCCTGTCCGTCAACCAGCGGATAGCGCAACGAAAAATTCTGCGCCATTCGTACCAGCGCCTCGTAGGCTGCCACGTCGCCGTGGGGGTGGAAGCGGCCAAGCACATCGCCCACCACACGCGCGGACTTGACAGGCTTTGCGCCCGGACCAAGACCCATGCGCTCCATCGCAAACAGAATCCGGCGCTGCACTGGCTTTTGCCCGTCACAGACATCGGGAAGGGCCCGGCCCTTGACGACCGACACTGCGTATTCGAGATAGGCGCGTTCAGCGTAGTGCGCCAGGGCGAGCGTGTTTTCTTCGTCATCCGGCGGCGCGCTTGAGCCGCCAAACAAATCCTGCTGATTGCTCATCAGTGCCCCGTGTTAGATATCGGCTTCGACTTCGTGTCCGTGGGTTTCGAGCCAGCTGCGGCGGGCCTGGGCCTCGCCCTTACCCATCAGCATGGTGAAACGCTCTGTGGTGGCGGCGCGGTCGAAGCTCCCCAACGACACGCGAAGCAGGCGGCGGGTGTCCGGGTTCATGGTGGTCTCCCAAAGTTGTTCGGCATTCATTTCGCCCAACCCCTTGAAGCGCGAGATCGACCACGAGCCATCGCGGATGCCGTCCTTACGAAGCTTGTCCTCTACATGACGAAGCTCGCCATCATCCAGGCAATACACTTTCCGTAGCGGACGCTTGCCCTGGGCGGGAACGTCGATGCGGTAGAGCGGCGGTCGGGCAATCCAAACATGTCCGCGTTCGACCAACTGGGGGAAGTGCCGATAAAAGAGCGTGAGCAGCAGCACCTGAATGTGCGCACCATCGACATCTGCATCGGACAGAATGCAGATCCGACCATAGCGAAGCGCAGAAAAATCGATGGAATCGTCGACCCCGTGAGGGTCGATGCCCACAGCCACGGAGATGTCATGAATCTCATTGTTGGCAAACAGCCGGTCGCGATCAGTTTCCCAGGCGTTCAGCACCTTACCCCGCAGGGGGAGGATCGCCTGAAATTCTTTGTCGCGGCCCATTTTTGCTGAGCCGCCCGCCGAGTCGCCCTCAACCAGAAAAATCTCATTACGACTGATGTCGGTGGACTCGCAGTCAGTGAGCTTTCCCGGCAGCACCGCGACACCCGAGCTCTTTCGCTTTTCAACCTTCTGCGTGGCGCGGCTACGCGCCTGCGCCTGGCGAATGACCAGCTCGGCTAACTTTCGGCCCTGTTCAACATTCTCATTCAGCCACAGCTCAAACGGCGGGCGTGATAACGAGGACACCAGCCGCAAGGCATCTCGCGAATTCAGTCGCTCCTTGATCTGCCCCTGAAACTGAGGATCGAGCACCTTGGCCGACAGTACAAAGCTCGCCCTGGCGAACACATCTTCAGGCAGAAGCTTGACCCCCTTGGGCATCAGGCCGTGCAGCTCGATAAAGCCCTTAACGGCCGTGAACAGCCCATCGCGAAGACCTGACTCATGAGTGCCGCCCGCCGTGGTGGGGATCAGGTTGACATAGCTTTCGCGGATCAGCGCGCCCTCTTCGGTCCAGACGACAAGCCATTGCGCGCCCTCACCCTCAGCGAAGGTATCGTGATCAGCCGCCACCGACTGCTCGCCTTCGAACGGTGGAATCAGCGGCGCGCTCGCCCCACCCGCCGTCAGCGCCTCGTCCAAATAAGAGCGGAGGCCATTCTCATAGTGCCAGGTCTGAACGCGTCCGCTTTTCTCCTCATTGAGCGTCACCCGGAGCCCCGCCAGAAGCACGGCCTTGGACCGAAGGAGTTGCAGCAGTTCGCCCGCTGGAATGTTGGCGCTATCAAAATACTTGG
>CAIPNM010000046.1 GCA_903866395.1 uncultured bacterium | reverse complement strand
GCACGGTGCTGCCGCCTCTGACCCGAGTGGCAGCGTGGTTGAGTACAGCCTTGCCGACTGGAATCATGTTGTCGGCGTCAATTTCACCGGCGCCTTCCTGATGAGCAAGGCTGCGATTCCGCTGATTGCGCAATCAGGCGGCGGGTCGGTCATCCTGATCGCCTCTCAACTTGCTCGGGTCGGTAGCGCGCGCCGTGCGGTGTATTGCGCAATCAAGGGTGGCCTCATCAACCTTGCTCGAGCCATGGCTATTGACCATGCAAGCGAACGCATTCGCGTCAACACCCTATCACCGGGGGCGATTGAAACCGACAGGATGCTGCTGCGGTTCGGCACCATGGAGGCGGCCCGCGAGGCGCTCGGCCCCCTTCACCTTACCGGTACGCTGGGACAGCCCGAAGACATCGCCTCGGCCGCCATCTACCTGGCGAGTGACGCGTCGAGCTTTGTTACCGGAACCGATCTGCTGGTCGACGGCGGCTATACCGCCCGCTGAGGAAATCAGGCATGCGTGTGTCCTATGACTTTACCGGTCATGTCGTGCTCATTGCCGGGGCAGGCTCGGGCCTCGGTCTGGCGATGGTCCACGCCTGCCTCGCGGCCGGCGCTCAAGTGGTGGCGAGCGACATCGCGACCGACGCGTTGGCGGCAATCAACCATCCTAAGCTCGTCTGGTCGCGCCTGGACATCACGGATTCCCGAGCGGTGACTGCGCATATCGAGGCAAGCGCCAGCCGCTTCGGAACCCTTGACGCGGCCGTGCTCGCCAGTGGCGTCCAAAGACGTGTGCTCGTTGAAGCGATGAGCGATGACGACTGGCTCGCACACATCAACGTGAACCTCAACGGTATTTTCTATCTGGTTCGAGCGCTGTTTCCTGTGATGAAGAAGAGCCGCCGTGGCGCCATCATCGTGTTCACCTCGGGGCTAGCCACCGCCGGGTGGCCGGGCGCAACCGCCTACGGTGCCTCAAAGGCGGGCCTCATCGCGCTGGTCAAGTCGGCAGCACAGGAACTCCGCCCTTATGGCGTACGTATCAATGCCGTGTCACCGGGGATCATGCACACGCCGCTCTTTCACGACAGCGCCAACGCAGACGAAATCAGCATGTACGAAAAGGCTCTGGGCGTATCGGAACCTGCCGACGTCACCCCCATGCTCATGCATCTGATCTCCGATGGCGCGGCCACGATCACGGGTAATGTGGTCGAGCGGCGCCTGATTCCCCAGGCCAATTCATGAGTTCCTTCAACCCCCGTCTTGCCTGATTCAGCATTTGCCCCCTAGAATCCGCGCACCCTGGCTCCTGCCCCATGACGGCCGTAACAACAATCATGGAGCCCATATTCGGCAAACAGGCTTTACGCCCCGAACGGAGGATGACCCCATGATGTGGTCCGCAGACAAGGCGGGCGTGCAATGAATCCGCTGCTGCACATGAACGCGCAGACCGGAGGACGCAGGCCATGAGCGCCGTTATCTTTTTTGAAAACCTGATGCAGGCGGTCATCGCCGGACTCCTGATCGGCTCGGTCTACGGACTGATGTGTGTCGGGCTCGGTCTGATCTTTGGCCTGATGCGAGTCATCAACTTTGCCCAGGGAGAGTTCCTCATGCTGGGCATGTATGGTGCGTTCTATGTGTGCACCTGGTTCGGACTCAGTTCGGCAGTGGGTCCGATCGTGGGTGCGGTGGTGGCTGGCGGACTGATGTATCTGCTCGGCATGGGCCTGCACCGGTCGCTGCTCACCAAGGCCACTGGCATCAAGGTGGCCGGCACCGAGGGGGAAGGTCACTACCCGCAGCTGATCCTCACGCTGGGCATCTCGCTCGTGCTGGCCAACGGTGCGCTGATCATCTTCGGCAACACGCCACTGTCCATCCGCACACCCTATAGCGGTTCGGCCTGGGAACTGGGCCCGCTCGTGGGTGACGACATGCTGCTGTTTTTCAATAAGGCCCGGACCATCGCCCTGGTGGTGTCGGTGCTGGTTGCTATCGCGGTCTATCAGTTTGTTCACCGCACCCGCATCGGTAAGTCGCTCCGTGCAGCCGCCGACAATCCAGCCGCGGCCACCTACATGGGTATCGATGTCGAGCGCTCACACCGAATCTCATTCGGTATTGGCGCGGCTATCACCGCGCTGGCGGGGGGGCTCATCGCAAGCTACTACCCCTTCCAGCCCTATATCGGGCTCGACTTCGTGGTGATCATGTACGCGGGGGTGGTGCTGGGTGGCCTGGGCAGCATGATCGGTGCCTTCTGGGGCGGGCTGATGATCGGGCTCATCCAACAGATATCCACACTGTTCCTGCCGCTGCAATTGCAAAACGCCATGATTTTCCTGGTGTTCCTTCTCATCATCCTGTTCAGGCCCCAGGGTCTGTTCGGCAAAAACGTGGAAAGGGTCTGATCGTGAGGCTCGATCAAGAACCTAACCTGCTGCGCACCATCGCCATCGTCGTAGTCGCCTATCTGGCGTTTGCATGGCTGATTGACGACCAGTACTATCAGCTGATCCTCACCATCGTGCCCATCTGGGCGATGATGGGGATCGCCTGGAACGTCTTCTCCGGCTACAGCGGACTGGTGTCGTTCGGACACGCCGCCTTCTTCGGAATCGGCGCCTACACCGTGGCGCTTGCCATGATCGGCTTCAATCTGTCGCCATGGTTCGGCATTCCGCTCGGCACGCTCGCGGGGGTGGTTGCCTCGGTCCTGGTGGGCTACCCCACCTTCAAGCTCCGGGGGGTCTACTTCTCGCTTGCGATGCTGGCCTATCCGCTCACGCTTCTCTACATCTTCGAGTGGCTGGGGTACCAGGAAGTCACCATGCAGATGGTGCGCGAGAACAGCTGGATGTACATGCAGTTCGCGAGCCAGTACACCTACATCGTTGTCTCAACCATTCTCGTTGCGATCGCAGTCTATGTGTCGGGCCGGATCCATTCGTCGCGGTTCGGACTGTCGCTCACCGCAATCAAGCAGAACGAGGCAGCGGCCGAAGGCGCGGGGGTCGACGCCGCGGCCTGGAAGCTGCGGGCCATCATGGTGTCGGGTGCCATCGCAGCGGCCGCAGGCGGCTACTACGCGGTGGTGCTGATTGTGGTCACCCCGCCTTCGGTGTTCGGCATGATCGCATCGGCGCAGGCAATGATCATGGCCTTGTTCGGTGGCGTGGCCACCGTCTGGGGCCCGGTGATCGGCGCGGCAGTTCTGATCCCGCTCTCGGAAATTCTGCACGCCGAGCTTGGCAACCAGGTGCACGGCATTCACGGCGTGGTGTTCGGTCTGGCCATCATCGCCATGATCCTGTACGCACCCGAGGGGCTGCTGCCAAGACTGCGTGATGCCTGGAGGCGCCGCAAGGGCCTTGCCAGCGACAACGCCGCCGACGCGCAGCGCCGCACAATCGACTTGCCGGCCGCTGCCGGCGCCGAACGCCCGCCCATCAGCGAACAGATCGTGCTCAAGGTGAGTGACCTGTCCCGTGCCTTCGGCGGGCTGAAGGCGGTGTCCAACGTCAACTTCGAGGTTCGCCAGGGCGAAGTGCTGGGGATCATCGGCCCCAACGGCGCAGGCAAAACCACGCTCTTCAACCTGCTCAACGGCTTCATTCGCGCGGATCAGGGCTCGGTGAAATTCGGCGCGAGCGAACTGATTGGCCTCAAGCCCAATCAGGTCTGCCGGCTCGGCGTAGGCCGCACCTTCCAGGTGGTCCGCCCCTTCCCGCGTATGACGGTCCTACAGAACGTGGTGGTGGGCGCATTTGCAGCGGAGCAGCAAGACGATGAGCGGGCCGTTGAACTGGCCCGCCAGGCCCTCGACCGTGTAGGGATGCTCAAGCACGAACAGGTACTGGCTGGCGGCCTGAACAGCCTCGAACTGCGGCTGATGGAACTGGCGCGCGTGCTCGCCGGCCAGCCGCGGCTCTTGCTGCTCGATGAAACCCTGGCGGGTCTTGGTAGCGAAGAAGTCGAGGTGATTCTTGCGGTGATCCGCCGCCTGGCTGACGAAGGGCAGACCATCGTCATCATCGAACACACTATGCAGGCGATGGTTCGCATCGCAGACCGCTTCCTGGTGCTCGACCACGGCCAGGTGCTGGCTGTCGGCAAACCCGCCGAAGTCGTCCGCGACCCAGTTGTGATCGAGGCCTATCTCGGCAAGAAGTGGATGGACCATGCTAAGCATTGAGAATATCAACGCCGCCTACGGTGGCCTCAAAGCCCTCACCGACGTCTCGGTGACCGTCGGCGAGGGTCAGTTTGTCGCGATCGTCGGCCCGAACGGCGCCGGCAAATCAACGCTCTTCAAGTCGATTTCGGGAACGGTCACGCCGGTTTCCGGGCGCATCACCTGGATGGGACAGGACCTCATGTCCATCCCACCAGCGCGTCGTCCACTGCTTGGCATCGCGCACGTTCCCGAAGGTCGTCAGGTTTTCAAGGAACT
>CAIPNM010000045.1 GCA_903866395.1 uncultured bacterium | reverse complement strand
CGTGCAGACGCATTTCCCGAATATCCGCCAGGATTTGCTGCGGGAAGCACTCACGGTGTTTTTCGATGTGCGCAATGTGAATGAATTGAAGAAAAAGCCGGCGACTTCCGAATTGCTGGATTGGCTGAAGCTGCTGACCATTGAGGACATGCCGCCCGAAGCGCTGCGCAGCCAGGACAATAAAACTGCCATCCCGCCGCTTTATGGGGCGTTGCTCAAGAATGAACAGGATGTACATTTATTCGAACGCCTGGCCTTCCTGACGCGGCGTCGCGGCAGCTAGGAAGGACGACCATGTTCGTCACCGTCAACGGTGCCAGGCTCTATTTCGATGTCGAAGGCGCCGGGCTGGTGCCGGACGGGACGCGCATGCGTGCGAAGCCGACGGTCGTGCTGCTGCATGGCGGTCCAGGCTTCGACCATTCCATCTATAAGCCGGCCTTTTCCGTACTCTCGGACGCGGCGCAGTTGATCTATGTCGATCTGCGCGGCAGCGGCCGCAGCGGCGGCGACCATCCACAGGAATGGAACCTCGCGCAATGGGGCGACGACGTGAAGGGGCTCTGCGACGTGCTCGGCATCAAGCGCCCCATCGTGCTCGGCACCTCCTTCGGCGGCTTCGTGGCGCAGGCCTACGCCACCCGCCATCTGGCACACCCCGCGGCGCTGGTGCTTGCAAGCACCGCGGCAAGGATCGATTTCGACGTCGTTTTCGAGGCCTTTGAGCGGCTCGGCGGGACTGAGGCGCGGCAGGTGGCAGAAGCCTACTGGCGGAATCCTGGCGACGCCACGCGGGTCAGGTACTTTGCCGTCTGTCTGCCGCTCTATCGGGCGAAGCCGCCGCAGGACGACGCGATGCGCCAACGCGCCATCGTGCGCAATGCCGTCGCGATACACTTCAACGGGCCACGCAACGAGCATGGCCGGATGGATTTCCGCCCACTGCTTCGCACCATCCGCTGCCCGGTGCTGGTCATGGCGGGCGACCGCGACCCTATCACACCGATGGCGTTCAGTGAGGAGATCACCGCGCATCTGCCACCGCACCTCGTTCGCCTCGAACGTTTCACTGGATGCGGGCACGGCGTGCAGGCGGACGACCCGGTGCGCGCCTTCGCCGTGCTGCGGGACTTCATCCGCGAGGTTCATGCGAGCGAGGCCGCAGCCGGCGGCGTGGCCGCCTAGGGAGATCGGCACGATGTTCGCGCCCTTCATCATCGCGCTGCGCGCCGCTGGCGTGCCGGCTTCCATCACGGAATACTTGGCGTTGCTGCGCGCCTTGAAGGCCGGCGTGGCGGGTTTTGATGTGGAGGATTTCTATCATTTGTCGCGCGCCGCGTTGGTGAAGGATGAACGCCATCTGGACCGGTTTGACTGCGTTTTTGGTGAAATCTTCAAGGGGTTGGAATCACCGCCCGGCACAGCGGAAACCACGGTGGAAATCCCCGCCGAATGGTTACGCAAAATGGCCGAAAAACTCCTGACCGAGGAAGAACGCGCGCAGATCGAAGCCCT
>CAIPNM010000044.1 GCA_903866395.1 uncultured bacterium | reverse complement strand
CTGTGCGGCTCACCTTGCCGCTTACAAGGTGCCCCGGCTGATTGAGTTCCGCGACGCGCTTCCGGTAAGCCCCGCGGGCAAGGTGCTGAAGCGGGAACTGCTCTAGCCGAACCTACTGACCTGCCCGCACAAACGTACTCGCCTGCACCGCCAGTCGCGCGATATGCCGCACCACCGGCTGCTCCTGATCGCGATCGTGAGCAATCACAAAATCAAGCTGCTGTGCAGGCATGTCGGGCGAGAGGCGTACCAGCTGCCGACGTTTGAGAGCGTCGGCCACCATGTTCTCGGGCAGCATTGAGATGCCACCACCCGCCATCACAATGCTCACCATGGTCTGCAGGCTGTTACAGGTGTTGATGCTTACCTGAGGCAGTCCAAGCGCCTTCAGCGTTTCAACCGCCATGGGATACATGTGCGAGGGCCGCGCGAGGCACCAGATCGGGTGCGACGACAGCACCTCGCGCAGCTCACGCCCTTCGCGTTTCATGGATCTGCGAACGGCGGGTGAGGTGACCCATAGCATGTCCAGGCTACCCAGCGGCGTGCTCACCAGGCGGTCGCTGTTCAGCCGTGCCGCCATGACGGCCAGATCGAGCTGGCCGAGCTCAAGCTTCTGGCGCATGTTGATGGTGAGATCGACCTCGATCTGATAGGTGACGCGGGGCATGCGCGCGTGGAGCTGAGCCATCAGGTCGCCGAACCAGGCCACCGCCACCATTTCGCCTACCCCGATCCGCAGGATGCCGGTGATTGCGCCGGGATTGTCGAGTGAGGTCACCACCTCCTCGATGCGCGCGATGAGCGGCTGCGCCCGTTCGACCAGTTCACGTCCCTGAATGGTGAGTTCCATCCGCCGGCCGCGCCGTTGAAAGAGTTTGACCTTCAGGGACTCTTCGAGCTCGCGGACGCGGCCCGAGATAGCGGGTTGCGTGGCGTTCAGGCGCTCGGCCGCTGCGGTGAACGAACCCAGCCGCGCGATCCAGCAAAGCGTTTCCAGATTGGTCAGGCTGACACGTCGCATGTCTTTAATATTAAATAAAGTTATAAGAAAACATAAATAAATATCAGTAGAAATTATGCATAAGCCACTTTAATCTGCGACTCGCCCTGGGTCGTGTGCCATTTCGTCGAATGATGCAGGCGCTGTCGCTCGTCGACTCGGCCGCGCATCATGCGCGTAGGAGGATTATTGTCATGCATGTAAAAACTCACCCCCGACAGCGCACGGTGGCGCCGCAGCGCCGAATGCTCCCTCGCCTTGTCGCAGCCCTCATTGCCACCACCGCTGGTCTGATTTCGGGTACTTCGGCACAAGCCGCCTATCCTGATCGGCCAGTCAAGATCGTGGTCGGCTTTGCCCCCGGCGGGTCAGACATTTCTGCGCGCATCATCGCTCAAAAGCTGTCTGAGCTGTGGGGCCAGAGCGTGGTGATCGAAAACCGCCCGGGTGCGGCGGGAAATATCGGCGCTGATGTGGTCGCCCGAGCGCCCGCCGACGGCTATACCCTCCTGCTCTGCGTCAACTCCTACACCATCAATACCACCGCTTATCGCAACCTGAGCTGGAGCCTGCTTCGTGACTTCGCGCCAGCCGGCCGCTTTGCGGTCTCTCCACTCGTGGTGGTGGTGAACCAGAACCTTCCGGTGAAGTCAGTTCGAGAGCTCATCGATTACGCCCGTGCCAATCCTGGCAAGCTCAACTACGGATCGGCGGGCAGCGGTACCGCGCCCCATCTGGCCGGCGAACTCTTTGCCATGAACGCCGGGCTATCGATGATGCATGTTGCCTACAAAGGCTCGGGGCCTTCGGTGACCGCACTGGTCGCCAACGAGGTGCAGCTTTCGTTTGGTGCACTCTCGGCGTTTGATGCCTTCATCAAGGATGGAAGGCTGCGAGCACTGGCGGTGACGACCGCCGAGCGGAGCCCGCAGATGCCGCAGCTCCCCACGGTCATTGAGGGTGGCATGCCGGGTTTTGATGCCGACATCTGGTATGGCCTGCTCCTGCCGGCCCGAACCCCCGCCGATATCGTGAAGAAAGTGGGGGACGACCTCGGTCGCGTTATGGCCGACCCCGATACGCAGACCAGGCTTCGTCAGCGCGGTCTCGAACCTGCTTATCTGGACTCGCGCCAGATGGGCGAGCTGATGACACGTGACGTGGCGCGCTGGAAGGCAGTCGCCGAACGTATCAAGCTGGCCCTAGACTGATGCGCGCGCCCTTCAGCCGAACGCTTATCGACCTGATCTGCGAGCAGGCGGAGCGTCACCCGCAGCAACCTGCGGTGATCGATGAGCGGGGTTCATGGACTTACCCCCAGCTGCGCGACCGTTGCCTCGCGCTCGCGTCTGCGCTTCAGGCCTCGGGTATCCGCCGCGGCGATCAGGTGGGGCTCCTGGTCAATAACCGCGTTGAATGGGTTGAGATTTGCGTGGCGGTCTCAGCGATCGGCGCAGTGGCTGCCCCGTTTTCGACCTGGTCCACGCCGCGCGAACTTGACTTCCTGCTTCGGGATTCTGCAGCCCGTATCCTGATTACGCTGGACCGCTTTGGCGAGCGCGCCTACGCCGATGAATTCGCCACCCTGCTCACAGACTCCGCCCGTCGCCCGCCCGCGCTCGAACGGCTGGTGGTGGTGGGCGATACATGCCCGGCGGGCGGCGAGCCTTACGACACCTGGATCGAACGCGCGCCGCCGTTTGAACTGCCGCCTCCAGGCGAACGCGCCCGCCCCGATGACACGGCCTTCATTCTCTACACCTCGGGCTCCACCGCGAACCCCAAGGCAGTGCCGAACATTCATGGTGCGGTGATTGAAAACGGCTTTCACATCGGCGAACGGCAGGGACTCTCCCCTGCCGACCGCGTGATGCTGCCCGTACCACTCTTCTGGTCGTATGGGGCGGCCAACGCCATGTGCGCCACCTTCTCGCATGGAGCCACGCTCGTGCTGCAGGGGCGCTTCGAACCCGGGCCTGCACTCGATCTGCTCGAGCGTCATCGGTGCACCTCGGTCTATACCCTGCCGGCGATCACCCACGCGCTCATCAGTCACCCCGAGTTTGCGCCGAGGCGTACCCGAAGTCTGCGCACCGCGATGACCATCGGCACGCCGCAGGATGTCGCCACCGTCGCGCAGGTGCTCGGGGCGCGCGAGGTCTGCAATGTCTATGGGCAGACCGAGTCGTATGGCAACTGCTGCGTCACCTGGCATCACTGGCCGCTCGAGCGCCGCATGGCGGTACAGGGCCCGCCGCTGCCGGGGGTCAGACTTCGCGTCATCGACCCGGACAGCGGCCGTCCGCTTCCGGCAGGCGAAGTGGGCGCGATCGAGGTGAGTGGCTATCTCACACCGGGCTATATCGGCGAAAGCGCGACGCAGAACGCCGACGCTTTTACCGCAGATGGCTATTTCAGAACGGGCGACCTGGGTTCGCTTACTCCCGAAGGTGATCTCATCTTCAAGGCCCGTACCAGCGAAATGATCAAGCGTGCCGGCATCAACGTGGCGCCCGCTGATATCGAGGATGTTCTGCGCCAGCACCCCTCAGTCGCCGCTGCGGGCGTGACCAGCGCGCCTGACGCGTTGAAGGGCGAGATCATCGTCGCCTACATCGTGCCCGCGCGCGATTTGCAGGCGAGCGAGGAGTCGCTGCGCAGCCACTGCCGTGCGCTCGCTGCCGTCTACAAAACACCCGATCGCTTCGAATTCATTGAAGCGCTCCCCGTCACCAACACCGGCAAGCTGCTCCGCCGGGAACTCAAACAGATGGCCGCCCGCCTGGCGGCAAGCCCCTCCGGAGACGCTCGATGAAAGCCGGTTTTTTCACCATGCCCATGCACCCCCGTGGCAAAGACTGGCGCCAGTCGCTGGCTGAAGACCGCGAAGCCTTCATGCTCGCCGACCAGCTGGGATTTTCTGAGGCCTATTGCGGTGAACATGCCACCGACCCTGAAGAAAACGTTACCTCATCGGCGCTGTTCATTGCCTCGCTAGCCGATGTCACCAAAAATATTCGACTGGGCACTGGCACCATCAACATGCCCAACCATCATCCCGTGGAAACCGCAGGCACCATCGCCATGCTCGACCACCTGCTGGGCGGGCGCCTGATCTTCGGGATCAGCGCGGGCGCACTGCCCTCTGATGCGGAAGCCTTCGGCAACTTTGACATGGACCGCCCCGCCATGTTTCTGGAGGCCATCAATCAGGTGCTCGAGCTCTGGCAGAGCGAGCCGCCCTATCGGATTCAGGGCAAGTACTGGAACATCACAACCGAACGGACGCACATTCCGGAATCTGGCATGGGTTCGATTCCCAAGCCTCTTCAGCGGCCGCATCCACCGATTGTGGTGACCGCGGTCAGTCCGAATTCCAAGGGCGTAGAGGAATCTGCGGCACGGGGCTGGGACACGATCTCGGCCAACTTTCTCATGCCCAAATGGGTGAAGACCCACTGGGCGCAGTATGTAACCGGCTGCGAGCGAATCGGACGAAAGCCCGACCCTGCCAACTGGCGTGTGGCCAAGAGCATCTGCGTCGCAAAGGATGACGCCACCGCACGGCGCTACGTCACCGACCCCAATGGCCCCTATCACTACTACTACCGCTCGCTGATGGGGAAACTCAAACGCCGAGGTGCGCCGCTCACGCTCTTCAAGAACGATCCAAATCAACCTGACAGCGAGGTCACACTCGAGGCAACTGTAGAAAACCTGGTGATCTATGGTTCCCCCGCACGGGTGGCTGACGGCATCCTCGCGCTTCGCGAGCAGATCGGGGATTTCGGCACGCTTCTATACGGCGGCATGGACTGGCATAGCCGGGAACTGGGACGTAACTCCATCGTTCTGATGGGCGAACAGGTGATGCCACGGGTCAACGCGGCGCTCGGGGTCTGAAGATACCGCTATAACAAACAGGGAGACACTCATGAACCGTCGACATTGCCTCACCACCATGGCGGCACTCGCCGTGCCCGGCGTGACTTACTCGCAGGGGCAGGTCCTCAAGCTGATGGTGGGTTTTCCACCAGGGGGTTCAGGGGATACTTTCGCGCGGCTGATCGCCGAACAGTTGCGCCCGGAACTCGGCAGCATCGTGATCGAAAATCGTGAAGGTGCGGGTGGGCTCACCGCCGCAGAGGCCTTCCTGCGCGCGCCGGCCGACGGCTATACCGCGATGATGCACACCGCGTCGTCGGCCGTCTTTGCGCCACTCATCAGAAAGAAACCGCCCTACGATCCACTCAAGGATTTCCAGTGGGTTGCTCTCATGTCGGTGGCGCCGCTCGTGATCGTGGCCAATCCGTCGCTTCCCACCAGCGATCTGCGCACCTTCGTCAGTCATCTGCGAGCCAAGCCGGGTGAGCCGTACGGGAGCGCGGGTATCGGCGCTTCCACACATCTGGCGGCCGAACTGCTCTTCCACACCGCGGGCGTGAAGATGTTGCACGTGCCTTACAAGGGTAGTGCACCCGCCATCACCGACACCATCGCAGGCAATGTCACCTGCATGCTGGAGACGCTACAGACCACGCTCAAGCTGCATCGTGCAGGGCGTCTCAGGATTCTTGCCGTGCTGGGCGAATCGCGACTTGGCGCTGCACCCGATATTCCCACCGCGCGCGAACAGGGCTTCGATGTGCTCGCCTCCACCTATAACCTGCTTGCGTTACCGGTGGGCGCGCCCCCCGAGCGGGCGGCGGTGCTTGCGCGCGCACTGGAACGTGCGATGCGCAATCCTGAATTTCAGAAGAGGTTGATTGACGATGGCCTGCAACCGATCGCCGATGTGAGCCCCGATGCCGCCCGCACCTTCGTCGCTGCGGAAGTCGCGCGCTGGACACCGGTCGCTCGGCGCCTCGGTATCGAGATGTAAACCATCCCCCACCCGCCAACGCCACTGATGGAAGTTCCCTCGCCTGCCGTGATGTCCGACCACGACACGATCGCTACGCTCCTGAAGCCTCGCGCGATTGCGATCGTTGGCGCCTCCGAGCGGTCGCGGTGGTCGGAAGCGCTTTGCGAGAACCTCGAACGTGGGGGCTATCGCGGCGCCGTCCATCTCATCAATCGCCACGGGGGTCTGGTGCATGGGCGCCCGGCTCACACCCGTTGCAACGCGGTAGGCGAGTCCATCGACGTTGGCATCATCATGGTGCCGGCAACCGCTGTACCCGACGCAATCGATGATCTGGCAGCAGCTGGTGCACGCTCGGCGGTGGTGCTGTCCTCGGGCTTTGCTGAAACCGGCGAATCAGGTCGCGCGCTTCAGGTCGAGATTACCGCCCGCGCGCGGCGGGCAAATCTGCGCCTCGTCGGTCCAAACAGTCTGGGACTCATCAGCTTTACCGAGGGCGTTCATGCCTGGACCACTCCCATCAGGGCGCCGTCAAGCGCGCACGGGGTGGCAATCATTTCTCAAAGCGGCGCCACTGCGTTTTTTCTCACCGAACTCGCCTGGCAGCAGGATGTTGGCGTAAGCTTTGTCGCAGCAACCGGTAACGAAGCCGATCTCGATGCCAGCGCGTTCATCGAGCACGCGATCGACGACCCGGCAACCCGTGCCATCGCGCTCTTCATCGAAACCGTCAGGCAGCCAGCACGTTTTCTCGCAGCGCTGCGGCGGGCCGCCGAGGTCCGTAAACCCCTGGTCGTTCTCAAGGTGGGAGCAAGCGAGGCGGTCACCCGGTCGGCCCAGGCGCATACGGGCGCACTGGTGGGCGATGACCGATTGTTTGACGGTCTATGCCGGCAATATGGTCTGATTCGAGTGCGGTCTGTTGAACAGTTGCTCGCGACCGCAGATATCGCTGGACGGTCCGGACCACTACGCGAGGGGGGTCTCGCAATCCTGTCGAACTCAGGAGGCATCTGCGAAATCGCAGCCGACACCGCGGAGGCGTATGGCCTCGCTGTGCCTGCGCTTGCCCCCGCAACCGCAAACCAGCTGAAACAAACGCTCCCGGGCTTCGGCACGCCCAATAACCCACTTGACCTGACCGGCGGCGTTGAGCCGGCGCGCTGCGCCGATGCGGTACGCCACCTCGCCAACCAGCCAGGCATCGCTGCCGTGCTCTGTATCTGGTATGCCGTGCCGCTTGAGCCATTCGAGGAAAGCGAGCGTCTCACTGCGCTCCATCATCATCTGTCGCTCGCGCTCAATGACACTGCACGACCTGGCTTCATGGTGTCCTACACCCATACGCGCGTCAACGAACACGCCCGGAATCTGCTCGCCCGCCATCAAGCGCCCTACAGCGCCTTCGGGCTTGACCGCGTTGTGCAGGCGCTGGCCGGTGTCAGCGAATGGTCGGCATTTCTGCGCCGATCGGCCCAATGCGAAGCGCGTGAGACACCATCTGTTGCCTCCGCGACCGCCTCGGCTGGAAAGTCCCCTGCTGCCACCGCCCGCCCGCGGTCAGAACACGCGGCGCTCGCCTGGCTTGCGAGCCAGGGGGTACCCGTCATCCCCTTTACGCTGGCCACCGACGCACAAGCCTCGGTTGCCGCTGCGCGCGCAGCCGGCGGCAGCGTGGCACTGAAAATCGCTTCCCCCGACATCGCACACAAGAGCGACATCGGAGGCGTACTCCTCAACCTGAGCAGTGACGCAGCCGTTGCCGATGGATACGCGCAGCTCATCGCGGCTGCGGGTCGGCACGCGCCCCAGGCGAGACTCGACGGCGTACTGGTTGCGCCCATGCGGCGAGGTGGAATCGAACTGATCGTGGGGGTTGCGAGAGACCCCGACTGGGGGCTGGTCCTCGCGGTGGGGTTGGGCGGCATCTGGGTTGAGGCGTTCAGGGATGTAGCACTTCGTGTGCTGCCGGTCGAGCACAGCGAAGTTCTGCAGATGCTCGCCGAACTCAAAAGCGCCAGCCTGCTTCGCGGCTATCGCGGCACGCCCGCAGCCGATTTGCAACGCTTAGCCTCAGCCATTATCGCGATCGCACAGGCAGCCGCCGAGCTGGGGCCCGACCTGATGGCGCTCGATATCAACCCGCTTCGGGTAAATGGCAGCGATATCGAGGCATTGGACGCTTTATGTATCTGGCGCGATACGCCATGACCCTTCGGATCATTGCCTGATGAGAACCCCAATCTGTCATCGACTCGGCTGCGCGGTACCGATCTTTGCGTTTTCCCACTGTCGCGATGTGGTGGTCGAAGTCACCCGCGCGGGCGGCTTTGGCGTACTCGGGGCCGCCACCTTCAGCCCGGAGCAACTCGAAACCGAACTCCGGTGGATCGATTCGAAAACAGGCGGACAGCCCTACGGCGTCGACGTCATCATCCCCTCCACCTACGACGCCGAGGCAGAGCGGTCGATGGGTGATCTCGACCGGCTGATTCCGGCTGAGCATCGGGCCTTTATGGACCAACTGCTCGCCGACGAGGGCGTTCCGCCGCTGCCCCCCGGTGAGCGTGAACGAATCCAGCGCGAGATCATTGAAGGCCGCGGCAGCATGACCCCCGATGGCGCAAGGCGGCTGGTCGAGGTGGCGCTGCGTCACCCGCAGGTACGAATGATCGTAAGCGCGCTGGGTACGCCGCCCGCCGACGTCACCGCTCAGATTCGCTCGAAGGGGGTGGTGGTCGGCGCCATGTGCGGCAAGGCGTCACACGCGAAACGGCAGCGTGACGCAGGGGTTGAACTCATTGTGGCGCAGGGGACCGAGGCAGGCGGACACACGGGCGACATTGCATCAATGGTCCTGCTGCCCCAGGTGGTCGAGGCCTGCGGGCCCGATGTGCCCGTCCTCGCTGCCGGTGGCATCACCCGCGGCAGCCAGATCGCTGCGGCGCTCGCCATGGGCGCACAGGGCGTCTGGTGCGGCACCGTCTGGCTGGGCACGCGCGAAAGCGAACTCGACCCGTTCGAAAAACAGGCTGTGTTTGCCGCCCGGTCTGAAGACGCAGTTCGGCGGCGGGCGCGAACAGGCAAAACCGTTCGAATGATTCGCAGCAAGCTTTCGGAGGCCTGGGAGCAGCCTGGCGCTCCCGCATATCTTCCAACGCCGCTTCAGGGCGTGCTCTACAACGAGGCCCATGCACGTGTGGTGCGTGCACGGCGGGCGGACCTTTACTCGTTTCCGGTCGGTCAGGCGGTGTGTGACGTGAATGAGGAAATATCGGTACGCGATGTGATGCTTCGCATGCAGACCGAGTATCTCGATGCGGTCGAGCGCCTGGCTGCGCTCAGCCAAGAGGGGTAGGCCATGTCAGAGGTGCTGGTCGAACACGACGACGGCCTAGTGATCATCACCATCAATCGTCCCGAGGCAAAAAATGCCGTCAATCGCGCCGTGTCCTATGGCGTGTGCGCAGCGGTCGACGAACTGGATGCCCGCGATGACTTGCGCGTCGGCATTCTCACCGGTGCGGGGGGCACCTTCTGTTCCGGTATGGACCTCAAGGCTTTTCTCCGTGGCGAGGTCACGCGCGTCGAAGGCCGCGGCATTCTGGGTATTGCACTCACCCCGCCCAAAAAGCCCTTGATTGCTGCCGTCGAAGGGTATGCGCTCGCGGGCGGCTTTGAAGCAATGCTCGCCTGTGATCTGGCGGTCGCCGCGCGTGATGCCCGATTCGGCATCCCAGAGGTCAAGCGTGGTCTGGCTGCAGCTGCAGGCGGACTGCTGCGCTTACCGCGCCTCATCCCACAGCGCGTGGCGATGGAACTCGCGCTCACTGGCGACATGATTGATGCTGAGCAGGCATTGCGGGTGGGGCTCATCAATCGCATCACTGAGCCGGGTGAGGCGTTGGCTGAGGCACGCCGCTTAGCCCGTCGAATCATCGCCAACGCGCCCCTTTCCGTAGCCGCCTCCAAACGCGTCATTGTCGAGCAGCGCGACTGGCCAATCGCCGAGATGTTTGAGCGTCAACAGGCTATTACCGGCGGGCTGCTGAGTTCCGAGGACGCCCGCGAGGGCGCGACCGCGTTCGCAGAAAAACGCTCCCCAGTCTGGAAAGGACGATGAGTGATGATCCATGCCGCCACCCTCGATCAGGTCCGCGCCTCGCGCGTCGAGCGCCGTATCGATACTTTCGAAGGCTACATCACCGATTTCATCGCCACCTTTGAGAAGCGGTCGCCAGGTCCGCAAGCCTTTCTGGTGGAGCAGAACCCAAACTGGGTGACACCCACTCACTTTCATGTGGAGCATCAATTTCAGGTGATCGTCGGGGGATCGGGGTCGCTGGGGCGTACGCCCGCTGAGCCGTTCGCCGTTCACTACGCGGCCCCTGAAACCGGCTATGGGCCGATCACTGCGGGTCCCCACGGCATCGCCTATCTGACGCTGCGAGCCGAGGGCGACACCGGCGCCTGGTACCTGCATAAGCCGGGCGTACGCGAACAAATGCGTACCGGCCTCAAACGTGAGCAGCAGCACGGCATGCCCTCGGAGGCGATACGTACCCCTAGCCTCCTGTCACTCGAGACGCCCGTCAGCGAAACGCTGATCGAACCGCGCGCTGACGGATTGGGCGCATGGTTCATGCGCCTGCCCCCGAACCAGTCAGCCCAGATTGCAAGCACCGCTCAACACGGTGGCCGTCACTACGTCATGACCGCGGGGCTTGCGCAACTGGGTGATCGAAGGCTCGACGCGCTCGCCGTGGCCTTTGCCGACCCCGCAGAGACCGGCGAACTCACGGCCGGTCCAAGCGGCGCTGACATTCTCGTTCTGCAATTTCCATTTCAAGCCAAACGACAGGAGACCCGCCCATGAAAATCCGTACCCATTCGCTCACCGCCACCCTTGCATTGACCCTCGCCTGTGCGGCACCCGCCGCCCTGGCCCAGGCCACCAACTGGCCGGAAAAGCCGGTACGGATCGTGATGCCCTTCCCGACAGGCGGCGCATCTGACGTTCTCACCCGAATCCTCGCTGACCAGCTGCGTATCAAGCTGGGGCAAACCTTCGTGGTTGAAAACCGAACCGGAGCAGGCGGCAACATCGGCATGGAGGCGGGAGCCAAAGCGGCGCCCGACGGCTATACGCTCACCAGCGCCACCATCGGAACGCTCTCGATCAACCAGTATCTGTTCAAGAGTCTGCCCTACGACCCCGAGGGCGGCTTCGCCTACGTGTCAACATTCTGGGCCAACTGCAATGTGGTGCTGGTCTCGCCCCAGCACAATCAGGCGCGAAATCTGACCGACTTCATCACCTGGGCCAAGGCGCAACCGAAGGGCATCAACTTCGGCTCCTCGGGCGTTGGCACCACGCCGCATCTGGCAGGTGAACTGTTCCGGGTACGCACCGGCATCTCGGCTACCCATGTACCCGCGCGCGGCGCCCCCCAGACCATCTCAATGCTGCTGTCAGGCGCGCTTGATACATCGATCGACAATATCGCGAGCTACGCGGGGCTTCTCGCTGGAGGCCAGGTCCGCGGTCTGGCTGTGACCTGCCCCGAGCGCTGGCCCACGCTGCCGGATCTGCCCACCATGGCCGAGGTCGGCATCCCCGATTTCGTGATCACGTCGTGGGGCGCGCTGGTTGCGCCTGCGGGAACACCGGCTGCGATCGTGGACAAACTCTCCCGCACCATGGCCGAGATCGCCGCTGATAAATCAGTGCAGGAGCGCTTCCTCACTGCAGGCGCGCGTCTCACTTCATCCACCCCCCAGGAAACCGTTGCCTTCGCGGCCCGCGAACGCATCAAGTTCCAGGAACTGATTCGCCTCTCAGGCGCGAAGGCAGACTGATATGTCGGAAGTAAAGGACGCGCTCGCCGCGGGCAGCGCCTGGCACCGCTGGGGGCCGGACGACGAGCGTGGTGCGCTGAACACCATCACGCCTGCGCACGTGCGTCGCGCCACGGCGCTGGTACGAACAGGAACGGTACTGCGGCTTGCGCAACTGCTGTCGCCCAAGACACCCGTCCCGTCCCATCGCTGCGGGCTGCAGCACTTCATGGGCCGCGACGGGGGGGACTATGCCGCTGGCGCGAAAAGACCTGGTGGCTTCCAATTTGCCGAAGATACTGTGGTCATGCCGCTTCACATCGGTACGCATGTTGATGCGCTCTGCCACGCGTGGTACGACGACCGCCTCTATAACGGCTATCTGGGGAACACCCTTCGCAGCACCACGGGCGCAGCGCGTCTCGGTGTGGACAAGATGCCGCCGGTCGTCACCCGCGGCGTGCTGCTCGATCTGGTGCGCCTCAAGGGCCGTCTGCTGCACGATGGCGAGGTCATCACGCGGGCCGACCTGGAAGATGCAGCGAGCGCGATCGGCGTCCATCTCGAACCAGGCGATGCCGTGCTGCTTCGAACGGGCTGGCTGGAGGCGCAAAAGACGGTGGCGAATCCGTCCTTCAACACCGAACCCGGCATCGACCTCGATGCGGCGCAGTGGCTCGTCGAGCAGGATGTTGCGCTGGTGGGTGCCGACAATTTCGCGGTGGAAGTCCTGCCCTTTGCCGACGGCACCGTATTCCCGGTGCATCAGTGTCTGATCCGTGACTACGGCATTCCGCTTCTGGAAGGCCTGATGCTCGATCCGCTGGTGGAGAGCGGTCGTCATACCTTCATGTTCGTGGCAAGCGCACTGCCTATCGTGGGCGCCACCGGCTCTCCCCTGTCGCCCGTCGCGATTCTCTGAGACCGATCATGGCCGCCACCAAACGTCCGCTGGATGGCATTCGCGTGCTGGAGATCGCCTCGATGATCTTCGGCCCGCTCGCCGGGCAATACCTGGGTGACATGGGCGCCGAGGTGATCAAGCTGGAGCCGCCCGAGGGGGACCTCACCCGCGCGATCGGCCCACGCCGCTCTGCCAGGATGGGTTCGTTTTTTCTTACCTCGAACCGCAACAAGCGAAGCATTGTGGTCGATCTCAAGCGCGCGGAAGGCCGGCAGATTCTTGACCGCCTGGTCGCGCAGAGCGACGTGCTGCTGCACTCGCTCCGAACGCCCGCAGCAAAGCGGCTCGGATTGGATTACACGGTCCTCGCAAAGGCTCAACCCAGCCTGATTTACTGTCATGTCACGGGCTACGCCGATCACGGCCCCTACGGCGGACGCCCCGCTTATGACGACATCATCCAGGCTGCCTCGGGGCTCGCGCGTCTGCAGGCCGTGGTGGCGGGCGAACCCCGCTTCATCCCCACCATCGTGGCCGACAAGATCAGTGGCGTACACGCCGCCTATGCGATCGTGCTTGCGCTCATGCACCGGCTTCGCACCGGTGAGGGTCAGCAGGTGGATGTGTCCATGTTCGAAACACTTGCCGCTTTCAACATGATGGAGCACCAGTGGGGTCACACGTTTGAGCCCCCGATCGCACCTATGGGCTATGAGCCGGTTGCGAAGGCTGTCCGCAGGCCCTATCGAACGCGGGATGGACATCTCGCACTCCTGCCCTACACCGACGCGCACTGGCACCGGTTCTTTGCAATTGCCGGCGCACCCCAGGTGATGTCCGATCCGCGCTTCGTGAGCTTTGCCGCCCGTCAGCGGAATTTTCGCGAGGTGTGGGATGAGGTGGAACGACAGGTGGCCCAGAAAACCAACGCCGAATGGCTGACACTGCTGACCCCCGAGGACATTCCGTTTTCGGTCGTAAACAGCCTCGAGGATCTGGTTGCCGATCCGCATCTGCACGCCATCGGTTTCTGGAGCGTGGAGGAGCATCCCACCGAGGGTCTCCTTCGCATACCCATGAATCCGCTGCGGCTCAGCGCCTCCCCCCCAGCGGTACGCCGCCTGCCGCCCGGGCTGGGCGAACACAGCGCCGAGATCCTGCGCGAATGCGGCTTTGATGCCGCCACCATCGCCAGTTTTACCGAACCGGGCGGCATCTGCGCCGCCGAACCTGTCAGAGCATCATGATTCCACGTACCCTTTTCGATACCGATCACGAGGTCTTCCGAACCACCGTTCAGCGCTTCATCGCCGAGCACGTCACGCCCCACCATGCCCAATGGGAAAAGGAAGGTGAAGTGCCGCGCGAGCTTTGGCGCGAGGCAGCACAGGCCGGTCTTCTGTGCTGCAACGTGTCAACCGACTATGGCGGCATGGGAGGCGATTTTCTGCATAGCACCATCCTGATCGAGGAATTCGCGCGCGCCGGAGCCACAGGTCCCACGTTCTACCTGCATTCCGACATCGTTGCCCCCTATCTGGTGGACTTCGGTACCGAGGAACAGAAACGCACCTGGCTCCCACGGATGGCATCAGGCGAAGTGGTGTGCGCACTGGGGATGAGCGAGCCCTCTGGTGGTAGCGATGTGCAGGCGATGCGCACCCAGGCGATCCGGGATGGTGATCATTACGTAATCAACGGCCAGAAGGTTTTCATCACCAACGGTCACTGCGCTGACCTGCTGCTTCTCGCCTGTAAAACCGACCCGAAGGCCCGCGGCAAGGGTGTGAGCCTGATCCTGGTTGAAACCAATCGGCCAGGCTTTACCCGCGGCAGGCGGCTCGAAAAAATCGGCTGCAAGGCCCAGGACACCGCCGAGCTGTTTTTTTCTGACCTGCGTGTTCCGGTCACTCATCGACTCGGCGGCGAGGGTGAAGGTTTTGCCATGCTGATGACGCAGCTCGCACAGGAGCGGCTGATTCAGGCGATCCGCGCCGTGGCAAGCAGCGAGGCCGCCATCATGTGGACTCGAGACTACGCAGTGGGCCGCGAAATGTTTGGCCAGACGCTCGCCGATTTTCAGAACACCCGTTTTCAGCTGGCTGAACTCCATGCTGAGGTCCTCGCACAGCGTGTCTTCGTAGACCGCGCCATCGAGCTTCACCTGCGAGGCGCGCTCGACGCGACCGATGCGGCGGCGGCCAAGCTCACCACCACCGAGCTGCAGGGGCGGGTGATGGATCGTTGTCTTCAGCTCTTTGGCGGCTGGGGCTATATGTGGGAATACCCCATCGCGCGCGCTTATGCCGATGCGCGAATGTGCCGGATCGGCGGCGGTAGCGCCGAGGTGATGAAACAGATCATTGGTAACGCGCTGTTGCCGCGGGTCAAAAAGCCATCCTGACGGAGCTGCCATGAACGCGCCCACCGATTGCGCGCCTGCGACGGCAGCGGCTGGCACTGACCAGCTCGCCCTTGCGGTGATCCGTGGCCTTACCGCCCTGATCAAAGCCCAAATGCCTCACGCGCGCGATATCCGCCTGGAGCGACTGATGCGCTCGGCAGGAGGGTTATCTCGGGAGAACTGGCGCCTCGATGCCTCATGGGTCGACGCGCGCGGCGCGCACTCGCACGAACTGATGCTGATGCGAGATGCCTCAGGCACGCTCCTCGAGACGGAACGCGATCGCGAGTTTGCCGTGCTGTCAGCCCTCGCGCACAGCGATGTGCCCGCACCCCGCGTGCATTGGGCTGACCCCGACGGACGCTATCTTGGCGCCCCGTCAATCGTCATGGACCGTGTGCCTGGCCATTGCGACTACCTGGTGTTAAACAGCGCAGCCCCCCTCGAGGCGCGACTTGCGCTTGCCCGCCGGTTTCTGGACGTACTCGCGCGGATTCACGCATTCAACTGGCGAGCCACCGGGTTGGGCGCAAGTCTGGGCGAACCGCCGGGCAAGCCTTCATCGGTTGAACTCGCGCACTGGTCGGACACCTATCAGCGCGTGCGGCTCGAACCGCACCCTGAGCTCGACTATATCCATGCGTGGCTGTCAGCACGCGCCCCCGAGGCCGAGCACGTGGTTCTGGTGCATGGCGATTTCAAGCCCGGTAACGCCCTGGTCGACGGGGGCCACATCACCGCGAAGCTCGACTGGGAAACCGCGCATCTGGGTGATCCGCTGGAAGATCTGGGCTGGATCACCAACCCGGTGCGACGTCGCGAGCATCAGATCGTCGGTCACTGGGAGCGCGAACAGATCGTGACCGCCTATCGAGCGATCACGGGCCGGGTGGTCAACGATGATCATCTCACTTGGTGGAATGTGTTCTCGAACTGGAAGCTTGCCGTGATTCAGCTCACCGCCATCGCTGAATTTGTCGCCGGCCGGTATGACCGCGTATTCCAGACACCCGCCTGGCTTTACCGACCCATGTTCCAGATGATGGAGCGCGCCTCATGAGGCCCGAGATCGGCGAGCAGCTCCAGGGTACCTGCCGGATTCTTGAGCAGGTGGTCGCCCCCTGCGTGGGGGATCCGTTCGCACGTACGATCCTCGATAATCTGGTGGCCAATCTGCGAATGCTCACCGGCGCGCTGCCGGCAGTGGCCAAGTTTCTTCGCGCCGACAACCAGGCAAGCGCTGAACTGCTCGCAACGCTACAGCCGGCCGTGTCGCCCGAGCTCGCGCGGCAGATCGCCGACGCGCTGGCGCAACCTGAGCCCGACCCCGCCGACAGCCGGGCCCTGGATGCGCGAAACACCGCGCTTCGCGCGCTCCTGTCGGAAGCCGTCTGCTCGCCCAGTCTCGAGCCCTCTCACCACCAGGCGATTCGCCGTCACCTGAGCGAACGAGCCGCCGGGGTGCCGATGCGCTATGTCCCCACGGTGGCTGCAAAGCCCGCTGCCAACCCACCCACCATCACCTCGTAGTGCCATGCTGACTCCACTTGACGACACCCTCTGGCATCAGTTGCCCACCACCTTCGACCATGTCTGGACCAGCGATCCGCGCTTCTTCGATCGCTACTGGTTTGCGATCTACTCGGGCGACGGCCGCGTCGCGCTCCAGGTCACGATGGGCGCCTATCGCAACATGAATGTGCTGGATGGCGGGGTGGTGGCCGTCGTGGGCAACAGGCAGACCAACCTGCGGGTATCACGGTCGCTCAACGGCAGCGTCGAAACGGTTTGCGGCCCGCTCCGAATCCGTCCAATCGAGCCGCTCAAATCATTCGAGATCGAGATTGCACCGGGCGATCACTCGCCGCATGGCCGGATTGTCTGGGAGTGCGTGGAACCCGCCCGCGAGGAGCACCCGCACTATGAACGCCTGCATGGACGCACCGTAGAAGACTATCGACGATTTGACCAGATCGGCGTGGCAAGTGGCGAATTAGTGGTGGGCAGCGAACGCATCGGCTTTGATCGCTGGTGGTCCTGTCGGGACCACTCCTGGGGCGTGCGGCGCGGCATGGGAGTTCCGGAGCCCGTCACCGGCCCGCGCACGCCGCTCACCGAAAAAGGTCACGTGATGTCGTTTCTGTTTTTCTCGACCGACACCATGAGCGGGCATCTGCTTTTTTCAGGCCGCGGCGACGACCCGCCCTACACCACCGGCACCGTTACCGAACGCGATACCGAAGCGGTGCATCATGCCCAGTCGATTGCGCTTGCCGTGGCGCTTCATGAGGGGACCCGCCGCTTTCGTTCGGCCACCGCGACCGTCACCTTCACCGGCGGCCGCGTGCTCAGGCTCTCGCTCGATGCGCGGGGTTCGGCCATCGCCATGCAGGGGCTGGGCTACAGCGGCGGCTGGCAGGACGGTAAGGGGCTGGGCGCCTGGCGCGGGGAGAAGGTCCTGGAAACCGATGTCTGGGATGTGTCACACCCATCGCGTATCGTCTATCCGGATGGCACCCACAAAGAGCACTGGCATCGTATTCAACCGGTTGGCGTGCGTGCCGATTTTTCAGGCGCGGTGAGCCACGGCACCGGTAGCATGACGCTCACCATTGCCGGGCGTCTCCCGGAACACCTTCAACTCACCGCAGCCGGCGTGGGCCACGCCGGGTCCGGTTCCTGACCAGAGAGCGTCTCGCATGAGTCTGTCAAATCGGAGCGGTATCACCGGTATCGGTGAAACCGCTTACACCCGACACTCCACCCGCAGCGCCTTTCAGCTGCAAATCGAGGCCTCCCTCAAGGCGATTACCGATGCGGGGCTCCAACCTAAAGACATCGATGGTGTGATCCCGATCGGCATCGTAAGCGGCACCGCCGATGACTTCATCGAAAATTTTGGGATCCCTGACCTGCGCTTTTCGGCCGTCATTCCTCATGGTGGCGCAAGTCCTGTGATGGCCCTGCAGGCCGCGGCTGCAGCGATTGCCGCGGGTATCTGCCACCACGTACTGATCACCTTCGGGCGCAACATCAGCGCCATGGCGGGCAGCAACAAGGCGGGCGCCCGCATTCACACGATGCCGCAATTCCACTATGTGACCGAGTTTGAGCACCCGATGGGTGCAAGCGCCCCCGCGCAGCTCTATGCGCCAATGGCCCGTCGGCATATGGAACTCTATGGCACCACCGTCGAGCAGTTCGGCGAGGTGGCGGTCGCGTGTCGCGAGCACGCCATCCTGAATGGCAACGCCCTCATGACCAAGCCCATCACCCTTGACGATCACCGTGCCTCGCGGATGATCGCGGACCCCTTCCGGCTGCTCGACTGCAGTCTGGAAAGCGATGGCGGCGCGGCCGTGGTGGTGAGCAGTGCGGAGCGGGCGCTCGACACCCGACACCGCCGGGTGTTGATCGCAGGTGTCGCGGCCGGACATCCTGATTCGCCAGGTTCCATCACGCAACGCCCCGACATCACGAGTCTGGGCATTGCCAAGGCGGCGCCGCGCGCCTTTGCCATGGCAGGTGTCACGCACGACGATATCGATGTCGCGGAAATCTACGACTGCTTCACCTACGCGGTCATCCGGCAGATCGAAGACATGGGCTTCTGCAAGCGCGGCGAGGGCGGGCCCTTTGTCTCGGCTGGCCGGCTGAAGCTTGGCGGCGCGCTGCCCACCAACACCCACGGCGGGCTCCTGTCGCAGGCACATGTGTGGGGGCTCAACCATGTGGTGGAGCTTACGCGCCAGCTGCGCGGTGATGGCGGTGCCGCACAGGTGCACCATGCGGAGATCGGGCTCGTCACCGGCTACGGAGATCTGGGTGATGGCGCAATTGCCATCCTGCGCAGGGAGTAACACTCGTGAATGACATCGCTACACGTCCGCCGCAACTGCCTACCGATTTGTCGCGCCCGTTCTGGGACGCCGCTCTGGCGGGCCGGCTGGTGTTGCAACAGTGCGCAAACTGCGGGGCTCTTCGTCACTATCCACGCCTTCTGTGCAGCCTCTGCCATTCTGAGGCGGTCACCTGGCGGGAGGCAAGCCGTCGGGGCCGGATCCACAGCTGGACCGTTGCCCATCATCCCTTTCATCCCTCCTTCCGAGCCGAGGTCCCCTACACGCTGGTGACCGTCGATCTGGAGGAAGGACCGCGCGCACTGGGCCGTTGGGTGGGGGACACGCCAGTGCTGGACGAACCCGTGATGGGCCGGTTCGAGCACCGCGACGGCGGTGTCGACCTGGTCTTTGAAAAGGCCTGATCCACGCAGGCGGCCGCAGACCCGTGCATGGCTATCAACGCCACGGCTGGTCTGCAGCGGCGCGCGTACGGGTTCCGGTGCCGGACCCGATTCGTACCGGCTACACTGTCGCGCTGACCTTACTCAAACTCCGCCGCGAGCATCGCACGGTTGCATAGGCGCAGGCCCATCCGCTCATCGTGAGCAAGCTCGAATCCCAGTTCGACGCCATCGCAGGCATCGAACTGGGAGCGGAGTGCGAGGCATGTGCGATCAGCCAACGCTCCCAGGACTGCGCTTCGTGACCACCGACCTTCGACTGACTTCACTCCTCCCCCTGCTGCGATGGCTGGGCTATGGCGGCCTGATTCCGTTTGCCGCGCTGGCAGCGGGCAGTCTGCTGTTGCGCGACCCTGCCTCGCGCGCACAGTGCCTGCTTCTGCTTCAGATCTATGGGCTGTCAATCATCAGCTTTGTGGGTGCGGTGTCGTGGGGTATCGCATTGATGGCCAGCCAGCATGCCGACAGTCTGCGGCGGCGGCTCTTTTTGTGGAGTGTCGTGCCGTCGCTCGTGGGCTGTGCAAGCTTTCTGATGCCACCCGCCGCTGGCTGCCTGGTCCTGGCTGCCACCGCCGTGCTCGCGTTCATGGTCGATGTGCGACACCTCGCGGCGTTGGGATTACCGGCCGAGTGGCGCAGGCTCAGGCTCCACCTGACTGCCGGCGCGATCGTCTCGCTGATTGCGGGCGTGCAGGCCGCACGCGGGCTGGCGGGTTAACCGGCTGATCGGGCACGGGCCAACCCGCCCTCACCCCCCCACTCACCAACCGGGCGGCCCCGCCAGAAGCCTGGCGCTACCAGGGAATCGTCTTCCCCCGATAGTCGACAAAGCGTGCACCGGGTCCGGGCTCTATCGCATCAAGCGCGGCAAGAAGACCCAGCGCGGCCTCTTCTGGCAACACCGTGTCGGTGGCCGCTGACACAAAGCGCTGCGATAAAGGCGAACGGACAGTCCCTGGTTGCATGGCTGCCACCACCAGGCCGGGGAGGCGCCGCTGCAGTTCAATCGCCGCAGTCTGTAGCAGCATGTTCAAGGCTGCCTTGGAGGCACGATAGCTATACCAGCCACCCAGGCGATTGTCTGAAATGCTGCCCACGCGCGCTGACAATTTTCCGTAGAGGCAGCGCCCACGGGCAAGCCGTGGCGCCAGCTCGCGAAGCATCATGAGTGGCCCCACCGCATTGATCTGCATGAGGCGATGAAGGTTCTGGGGTTGTACCGCCGAAAGCGATTTTTCCGGGCCAGCAGGATCGTTACTCAGGATGCCGGTGGCATCGATGACCAGCGACAGGTCGCTGGGGAGTGCCGACAATGCTGCGGCGAACTGGTGAGGATCGCCCAGATCGAACCCAGGGTGCGTTGACCGACTGAGCGCTACGACGCCAGCGCAGGCGGGGTCAGCGGCGATCGCACGCTGAAAAGCGCGGCCAATCGTGCCTGACGCGCCAATCACCAGCGCGGTGTATCCATCGGGAAGGGAGTGCATGATGCTCGCTCGGTTAGTCCGCCGCTGCCAATCAAAAGATTTCGGGGTGGGGCGCGAATGAAAACCAAATCTTCAGCTTGTTCGTGACGTCATGAGTATCCTTCGGAACGAATCTCAGATTCGACAGAGCCCCGTAATGTCGCTGGCACAAGCCAGTCTCAAGCCGTTTCAACTCTGAAGGCCACCACCATGCATTTTCTCGTGATCAGCACCCCGCGCCCCGAAAAACCGTCCGACGCGCGCGCCAACCAGAAGGCCTGGTGGACCTGGATAGACCCCCTGATCAAAGACGGTACGGCCAAGCATGTCTACACCAAGCTTGGCCGGGGCGCGGTCATCGTCTTTGAGGTCGACTCCCTCGAGCGGGTTCATGCCCTGGTCAACCAGTGGCAGGAGTGTATGCCGGCAACGTTCGAGGTGATGCCGCTTCTGCCCTGGCAGCATCAGGCCGCGATCGCGCAGGCGCAGACCAACCCCATGGCGCTTTAAGTTCGTACCGGGGCGTCGATTGCCTGAGCGACTCCTTCGCCGCCGTGGCGGCTGAGCCGAACCACGCGCGATTGACCCCTCCCGAATCTCGACGCAAACGCTGGACGTCGCCCAGCGAATCCACTACCCTCGATCCGCCTGGACGGGTTCGCGCCCAACGAACCTGCCATTTCAGAAAAAGCGCGCTACGCGCACACAACACCCGAGGAGGAGCCCCATGAATTCGTCGTTTTCACGTCGCGATGCGCTTCGCGCAAGTGCCGGTATCGCCACCTTTGCGATCGGCGGCAAGGCCATGGCCGCCTGGCCCGACCGGCCCATCACGTTGATCGTTCCCTACCCTGCGGGAGGCGGCACCGACATCGTTGCGCGCACGCTCGCGCCCATCATGGAGCGCGAACTCAAGGCCACCATCAATGTGGTGAACCGGGCGGGTGGTGGTGGTGTCACCGGTCATGATGCGATCGCCCGCGCGCAGCCCGACGGCTACACCATCGGCATGATCACCAACGACCTATCGTTCTACAGCCACCTGGGTCAGTCAAAGCTCACCCATCGCGACTTCACCAAGATCGGCCAGACCAACGAGATCCTAGGCAGCGTCACGGTAAAGGAAGGCTCGCCCTGGAATACCGTCGGTGAACTGCTTGCCGCCATCAAGGCGCAGCCCGGCAAATTGCGCGGCACGGGCGCCGCGCCTGGGGTCAACTGGCATGTCGGCTTCCTCGGCATGATGGACAGCCTCAAGATGGACCCACGCTCGGTGGTGTGGGTACCGGCGCAGGGCGGCACGCTGGGCCACCAGGACGTCGCGGCTGGCGGCTCCGAGTTTTCAACCTCGTCGCTTGCCGAAGCGCGCGCGCTGCTCGAAGCAAAAAAAGTCCGCACGCTGTGCCTGATGGGCGATGCGCGCGCCGAGCAGTTCCCCGGCATTCCCACCCTCAAGGAGGCCACCGGTTCTGACTGGACCTTCGCCGTAGTGCACGGCATGGGCGGGCCCAAGGGACTTCCCGCCGAGGTCACCGCGCGCCTGAGCGACGCGCTCGCCAAAGCACACGCCAATGCTGATTTTCAAGCAGCGCTGAAACAACGCACGATCCGCGCCATCAATCGGAAGCCCGACGCCTGGGACGCTATCCTGGAAACCCAGTTAAACACTTACGGGCGCCTGCTGCGCGACGCCGGCCTAGCGCGTGGCTGACCTCGCCCGCCGCCTGGGCACGGCGCTGCCCGTGGCGGCGCTGGGTATCGCCGCAATCTGGCTGTCGCGAGACTTCCCCCCGGTACCCGGGCAGACCTACGGGCCGGGGCTGTTCCCGACGATACTCGGCTGGGTTCTCACCGCCTGCGCGGTAGGCGTGGCGCTTCAACCCGCAGGCGAACGCACCATCGCTGCCACACCCAAGGGGCGGGTCGCTGCGTTGGTCTATGCGCTCGCGCCGGCTGTGCTACTGCTCGGTTGGGAATCCATCGGCTGGCCGCTCCTGTCGTTTGCACTCGGCGTCGCACTCCTTGCGGTGGGTCGGGTACGGTGGTGGCGTTGCATCCTGGGCGGGGCACTGATCTCAGTGCTCACTTGGGTGCTCTTTCCCATGCTGCTTCGCGTGCCGCTGCCGCGCGGGCCGCTGCCCTTCATTCCCTACTGATTCCGCGACACTTCGCATGGATGCCCTGCTACGCGCCTTCACGATGGTCGGGCAACCCGAGGTGCTGCTCACCATTGTTGTTTCATCAATCTTCGGCCTGGTGGTGGGCTTCATCCCTGGTCTCACGGCCACCATGGCAACCGCCCTCCTGGTGCCCTTTGCCATGTTTCTCGATCCGGTCTCGGCGATTGCGTCCATCGTCGCCGCCACCGCCATGGCGATCTTCGCGGGCGATATTCCCGGCACGCTGCTGCGACTGCCAGGCACGCCCGCATCAGCCGCCTATGTCGATCAGTCCTATCGGCTTGCCATGGCTGGACGGGCCGGCGAGATCCTCGGCATCAATGTTGTGTTTTCCGCGCTGGGTGGCATCTTTGGCACGCTCGTGCTGGTCACCTCGGCACCGCTTCTGGCGGACTACGCGCTGCAACTTTCTTCGTTCGAATTTTTCTGGCTCGCCGTCCTGGGTTTGTCCTGCGCAGTATTCGTGGTGGGCGACAACGTGGCCAAGGGCCTCGCGGCCCTCGCGTTCGGACTAATGCTCGCCACCGTGGGACGCGACTACACCTCGGGCTTTCCCCGATTTACTTTCGACGAGGCCGATCTCCTCGATGGCATTCCATTCGTTCCTGCACTGATCGGCTTTTTTGCGCTACCGGAAATCCTTCGCACCATGCTGGGCGATGCGGCGGCGCGTGGCCAGCCCATCACCCAGGCTGGCAGCATTTTTTCGGGCATGCTCCGCGCGGTCTGGCACTGGCGTTGGAATTTCCTTCGTTCAAGCGCACTCGGTACCGCAGTTGGCGCGCTCCCCGGGGCGGGTGCTGATACCGCCGCCTGGACCGCCTATGCGGTATCGAAGAAGCTCACGCGTGATCCCCATGCTTGGGAGCGGGACAGCGTAGAGGGTATTGTGGATTCCACCAGCGCCAACAATGCCGCGCTGTCCGGCGCCTGGATTCCGGCACTGGTCTTCGCTATTCCGGGCGACACCATCACGGCAATCGCCATCGCGGTGCTCTACCTCAAGAACGTCACGCCCGGGCCCTCGATTTTTCTCGAAAACGCGCATGTGCTCTACGCGGTGTTCACCACTTTCTTCATTGCTAACCTGCTCATGATTCCGCTGGGCTGGCTCGCGATCCGGGTGGCGATTCCCATTCTGAAAATGCCGCGTCAGGTCTTAATGGCGCCGCTCCTGCTCTTTGCCTGCGTGGGGGCTTACGCGGTCGATAACAACGTGTTCGGTATCGGCGTGATGTTGGTCTGCGGTCTGGTGGGCTACTGGATGGAGCATCACGGTTATCCGGTCGGCCCGGTGGTGCTGGGCATGGTGATGGGACGTCTGGTTGAAGAACATCTAATGACCTCGCTCATCAAGGTTCAGGGCGATCTCACCCGGTTTTTCGAGCGGCCGATTGCCACTGCGCTCGCAATCTTCACGCTGATTGTCTGGCTGCTGCCGCTTGCCCGCTGGATTGCAAAGCGACTGCGGCGTTCACCCCTCTCGAGTGCCTCGAACTCGGGTTGAAGGAGCAGCAATGATGCAGTCCGGATCCCCTGCGCGGCCCAGCGCAGCGCACGGCCCTCTTCAGGACACCATCGCAGTCATCGATGCGCACCATCACATCTGGGATCTGGACACCAATGTTCACCCCTGGCTGCGCGATGAGCCGCCCCCCCCTTTCCGCTATGGGGACAGCCGGCCACTGCGACGCAACTATCTGCCTGTGCACTACCGTGCCGATGCGGCCGGGTTCAACATCGTGGCGACGGTCTACGCGGAGGCTGAGCACGACCCCACTGATCCGCTGCGCGAAACACGCTGGGTGCATCAGATCGCCGAACGCGATGGCCTGCCGCAGGCCATGACCGCCGCCGCCTTTCTTGATCGCGACGACGCACGCAACATCATCTCCGCTCAGGCTGCCTTCCCGCTGGTACGGAGCATCCGGCATAAGCCGCGTGGCGTGGTCCGACCGCAGGACTACACCTCCGGGCACCAGATAGCAGGATCGATGCGGTGTCCGCGCTGGCGCGCGGGCTACCGTCATCTGGGTGAAAGCGGCCTTCACTTCGAACTGCAAACCCCGTGGTGGCATCTGGATGACGCCTGCGAACTCGCCGCCACATTTCCAGACACGCTCATCATCCTCAATCACCTGGGGCTCCCGGCCGACCGAAGCCCGACCGCGCTGCAGGCCTGGCATGCGGCCATGTCGCGGTTCGCCCAAGTGCCCAATGTACGGGTCAAGCTCTCGGGCATCTGCGTACCGGGTGCACGATGGACGCCAGAACTGAATGGCTGGATCGTGCGCGAAGCCATCCGCCTGTTTGGCGCCGAGCGCTGCATGTGGGCGAGCAATTTCCCCGTTGACGGATTGGTGGCGAGCTACGCCGACATCCTGAATGCGATGTTTGCAATCACCCGAGACCTTGCGTCTGCCGATCGCACGCGGATCTTCAGCGGCACGGCGGCCGAGGTCTACCGGCTGTAGCAGCGCGCGCGGGCGGCCTGCCCGGGTCGATCAGATTGCCTTGGCAGCCCGTACAGCCATCGCAGAGCCGCGCTCCACCAGCATGCACCACACGGACAGTGCGCGATCGCCCAGCGTTGCTGGCTGCAAGGCCGGGTCTGTCAGGCCCGAAGATTGATGATCATCGAGCGCGCGCGCGGCGTCGTCGCGGTGTCGGCATTCGTCATTCCGAAAGGACACCAGGAGTGCCAGCAGCTCGCGCAGCCGATGGTCCTCTGAACCGGGGCGGTCAGGCGCGCACCACCCGGTGCTGCAGTCGTTCTGCGCTGTCTGGGGAGCAGCTGTGTCACCCATCTGCGCATCGATCAGCCGCTGCAGGGCTTCGATCTGCTCGAGGTAATGACGGTCAACAAACCGCTCGGCTGCTGCAATCGTCGCAAGTGTCCAACGACGGCCTCCCAGCGCGGCGACCATCCCGGTGACCGCGCCCGCAATCCGCCAGAGCACCAGAAGGCGACTGCGATGGCGCCAAGGCAATAACGCATTGAAAGCGTCCAGATGCTGGCGCTCCTGGGCAGCGTGCTCCTCAAGAAGAGGCTGCAGTCTGCAGTCACGCTGCAGGGCAAGCATCATCCGGTAGATCCACACCGCACCGGTTTCGCCGGCATGGTCCGAGCGAAGCGCCGGAATCATCGGGGCCGGGAGCGAATGCTCTCGCACCCAATGACGAACAAGCTGTTGCAGGCGGGGCCGCGCCCGGAGAAATAGCGCATACACAGCATCCATCACCCATAGGCCGCCAGGCAGTCTGCCGATCAGTGCCAGCGCGCGCCATGACCGCCCGAGGCGCGCCCAGAGCAGCGCGAAGGCGGGCGCCCCGTGCAGCCAGAGCCCTTCGCTGCTGAACACATGGAAGCGCCGCATGAGTGTTGCGGGATCGGGGCAATAGCCCACG
>CAIPNM010000043.1 GCA_903866395.1 uncultured bacterium | reverse complement strand
CGTTGCCCGACCCCACCCTGTTGCGGGCACGCCTGCAATCCCTCGGGCTGTCCGACGGACGGCAGCTGGTTGTCTACGACGCCGATACCGGCGGCTTTGCGGGTCGGCTGTGGTGGCTCGCCCGCTGGCTGGGGCACGAAGCGGTCGCCGTTCTCGATGGTGGCTTCCGAGCCTGGCGCGCTGCCGGCTACCCGGTGACCGCCGAGGTGCCGGTGGGTCAGGCGCTTGGCACGCTGTCGGCAAACCCACCGCTCGCAACCGGGGTCACCGCCCGGGAACTGCTCGACGATCAGCCGCGACGCGAACGACTGGTGATTGATGCGCGTGCGCCCGAACGCTGGCGCGGCGACACCGAACCGCTTGACCCCGTGGGCGGGCATATCCCCGGCGCGGTCAACCGGCCATTGCAGCTCAACCTGCGACCCGACGGGCGCTTCAAACCGGCCGAGGTACTGCGCGAGGAATTCACGGCACTCCTCGCGGGCCGAAATCCCGCCTCGGTGGTGCACAGCTGTGGCTCCGGTGTCAGCGCCTGCCACAACCTGCTTGCCATGGAGCACGCGGGCCTCACCGGCGCAAGCCTCTATCCGGGATCATGGAGCGAGTGGTGCGCGGACCCTGCACGCCCCATTGCCCGGGGCCCCGAAGCTGGCTGAAGCCCCCGGGCGGCGTCGCTAGACGCCAGTTTGTCGTCGTTGCGCAGACGCTCCGGCTGGCCCATCGCTAAGCCAGCCGCTCGGCCCGTGCTTGACTCAGCCCTGCGCTCAGTGCGCGTGAGCCCCGGAGGTCAGCACGGCCACCATCAGGATGCCGACAAACATCAGCGCCAGTTGCAGTAAGGAGTCAGGGCGGTGTTTGCGGCTTTGTCGGTGCAGGTCGGGTACCAGATCGGCGAGCGCGATATAGATGAAGCTCGCCGCGGAGACCATCAACACAAAGGGTAGCAGGGCGCTGCTCTCGGCAAACGCCACATAACCGACCAGCCCACCCGCCACGCCGGCAACCGACGACAGCAGGTTGAACGCGAGTGCGCGCTGGCGGGTGTAGCCCGCATTGACCAACAAAATGAAATCGCCAATCTCCTGGGGGATTTCATGCGCGGCAATGGCGAGCGCGGTCAGCCAGCCGAGCCTGATGTCGATCAGGAAAGCGGCGGCGATCATGGCGCCATCTGCGAAGTTGTGGATCGCATCGCCCACCAGGATCAGCATGCCGCCGGGGCCTGCCTCAGCCCGGTCATGACCTTCATGGTGCTCGTGGCCGTCGCCCTCGTGATGGTGGCTGTGACGCAGGATCGCGAGTTTTTCCAGGAGGAAGAATCCGATCAGACCGGCCAGCAACGTCCAGGAAAGCGCGTGTATATCCACGCCGGACTCGACCGCCTCGGGCAGCAGGTGCAGTACGGCGGTGCCCAGCAGCAGGCCCGCCGAGAGGCTCACCAGCCGCGGCACGATGCGCGACAGGAGCGTAAGCGACAGCGCCGCCGCCGCCACCACGCTCAGCGCGCCCGCCGCCGCGGTGGCAAGCAGAATATGGATCAGCTCGGGGGTCACGATACGCTCGCCCCGAGGACCCGATTGGCTCGCTCAGACCCCATGCTTCTTGAACCAGGCCTGGCAGCGCGTCCAGCCATCGTCGGCGGCGGCTTTGAGATAGCTCGGCCGGTAGTCGGCATGAAAGGCGTGGCCTGCTTCCGGATACACCACGAACTCGGACGCTCGCGAGGCCGTTCCACCCGCCGCGAGCCGCTTCTTCATTTCATCGACCGTTGCCACCGGAATACCGGTATCGACTCCGCCATAGAGCCCGAGCACCGGACCGTTGAGACTCGCTGCAATCTCGTAAGGATGCTGCGGGGTCATGGGCGAGGTATCGCCCGTCAGGCGACCATACCAGGCCACGCCGGCCTTGACCCGCTTCGAGTGGGCGCTATAGAGCCAGGTGATGCGGCCGCCCCAGCAGAAGCCGGTGATGCCCAGGCGGTCAAGGTTTCCGCCCTGAGTCCCTGCCCAGGCCACCGAGGCATCGAGGTCGGCGATGACCTGCGCATCGGGTACCTTGGACACCACGTTCTTGAACAACTCGGGGACCGACGGATATTTCGTCGGATCACCCTGTCGCGCAAACAGCTCGGGCGCAATCGCCAGATAGCCCAGCTTGGCAAAGCGGCGGCAGACGTCCTTGATGTGCTCATGCACGCCAAAGATTTCCTGCACCACCATGATCACGGGATGCCCTGTACCGCTTGCGGGCATTGCGCGATACGCGGGCATGTCGCCACCGGCCGCGGGAATCTTCACTTCACCGGCGGTGAGCCCTGCGGTGTCGGTGGTGATGGTTTGTGCCCGCAGCGCGCCGGTGGGCATCACCGCCGCGGCAAACCCGCTGCCGAGTGCCGTCACAACAAAACCGCGTCGACCCGGGGCGGTGGCCGCCGGGCTGAGGGAGTTCATCTCGTCACGCAGCGCGCGAATCATTCGGTCATCAGCGTTCATGGTCAGGTCCTTCAATGAGGAAAGTGGAAGAGGCCAGGAGAAATTGAGTAAGGAGACATCATGGGGCGGTCAATGTGCCTGATCCCAGTTGTCGCCCACACCGGTTTCAACTTCGAGTGGAACCTTGAGGCTCGCCACACCGGTCATGAGTCGGCCGAGGGTTTCACGGACCGTATCCACTTCGGATTCCGGCACCTCGAGCACCAGTTCGTCATGCACCTGCATGATGAGCTTCGTATGGAGTCCCGACTGCTCAAGCCAGCGCTCAACTTCGATCATGGAGAGTTTGATCAGGTCGGCTGCTGTGCCTTGCATCGGCGCATTGATGGCTGCGCGTTCGGCGGCCGCCCGCCGCGGGCCGCTGGGACTCGCGATTTCGGCAAGCCATAGCCGACGGCCGAAAACGGTTTCGACATAGCCCTGCTCGCGGGCCCGCACGCGGGTCTCGTCCATGAAGCGTTTGACGCCGGGGTAGCGGGCGAAATAACGCTCGATATAGTGGCGCGCCGCATCGCGTTCGATCCCCAGGTTCGACGCCAGCCCAAACGCGCTCATGCCGTAGATGAGCCCGAAGTTGATCACCTTCGCATAGCGGCGCTGCTCGCTCGACACCTCGGCGGCCGGAATGCCGAAAATTTCGGAGGCCGTCGCACGGTGCACGTCAATGCCCTCGGCAAAGGCCCGCAGCAGGCTCTCGTCATCGGACAGGTGCGCCATGATGCGCAGCTCAATCTGCGAATAATCGGCCGACATGATCCGGCACCCGGGCGGCGCGACGAAAGCCTCGCGAATCCGTCTGCCCTCGGGCGTGCGGATGGGAATGTTCTGAAGATTCGGCTCGCTCGAGGACAGGCGCCCGGTGACCGCCACCGCCTGCGAGTAACTGGTGTGCACGCGGCCGGTGCGGGGGTTCACCATGCGCGGCAATTTATCGGCGTAGGTGCTTTTCAGCTTCGCCAACCCCCGCCAGTCGAGCAGCAGCCTCGGCAGCGGATAGTCTTCCGCCAGCCGCGTCAGCACCTCTTCATCGGTGGAGGGTGCCCCGCTCGCGGTTTTCTTCAGGATCGGCAGACCCTGCTTCTCAAATAGGATTTCGCCCAACTGCTTGGGCGAGCCCAGGTTGAAGGGCTGGCCTGCGGCCTCATGCACGCGGGTTTCGAGCTCGAGGAGCTTTCGCCCCAGCTCATCGGACTGGCGGGCAAGCGCCTGCGAATCGATCAGTACGCCGCGCCGCTCCATGCGTTGCAACACCCGCGAGACCGGGATTTCAATGTCGCGATAAATGCGCTCCAGAGCAGGCTCGGCGCTCACGCGCGGATGCAGTGTCCGGTGCAGGTGCAGGGTCACCTCGGCATCTTCCGCCGAATAGAGCGTTGCGCGGTCGACCGGCACCTGCTCGAAGCCGATCTGTGCTGCCCCTTTGCCCGCCACGTCTTCGTAGCGGATCGTACGCCGATTGAGATGACGCGCAGCAAGCGAGTCCATGTCGTGATTGCGATGCGCTTCGAGCACGTAGCTCTGCAGCAGCGTGTCATGCGCCACGCCCGCCAGCCGCACACCATGGTTCTCGAGGACATGGGTGTCGTATTTCAGGTTCTGCCCGACCTTGGCCCGCGAAGCGTCTTCCAGCCAGGGCTTCAGGCGCTCAAGCACCCGGGCCAGGGGAAGTTGATCAGGAGCGCCGGTGTAGCGATGCCCGACCGGGATGTAACACGCCTCGCCCGGTTCAACTGAAAACGAAAAACCCACCAGTTCGGCGGCCATGGGATCGAGCGAGGTCGTCTCGGTGTCGAAGGCCACCAGATCGGCTGCCATGATGCGCTCGAGCCAGCGCTCGAGGGCTGGCTCATCCAGAACCGCTTCGTAGCATCGCTCAGCGGGGTCGTCGGGAATGGGGTGCGGCGGCATCCAGGGCGCAAGCGCACGCTGATCATGCGGGCTTGCCGCCAGAGCGCCCTCCGCAGAGGCGCCGCCGATGCCCACCGAACGCGAACCGCTTCCGGCGCCCGGCACCGACTCGCCCAGCTTCGCTTCGAGCTCGCGTAGCCACGTGCGAAAGCCACACTGCGCAAAGAGCTCAAGCATGCGCGCATCGTTTTCCGGCGCGAGCGCAAGCGAATCAGCGATTCCGGTCACCGAGGCGCCCAACTCACAGTCGGTGCGAATGGTCACGAGCGTGCGCGCCGTGGGCAGCCAATCGAGCGCGCGCCTGAGGTTCTCGCCCACCGCGCCCTTCACTTCAGCCGCGCGTGCAACCAGCTGATCGAGTGAGCCGTATTCGGTAAGCAGCTTCACCGCAGTTTTGGCACCGACCTTGTCGACGCCCGGAACGTTGTCCACTGCATCACCCACCAGCGTGAGCCAATCAACGATCCGCTCGGGCGGCACCCCAAACTTGACCACCACCGCATCGCGGTCCAGCCACTCGGCACCGCCACCATCACGGCTCATGGTGTTCACCAGCCTCACATGCTCGCTCACCAGCTGAGCCATATCCTTGTCGCCGGTGGACACCACGGTCAGGCGCGCTTCGTCGTGGGCGCGCCGGGCAAGCGTTCCGATGACATCGTCGGCCTCGATGCCTTCCACCATGATGAGCGGCCAGCCCATGGCGCGCACCAGATCGTGAATCATCGGAATTTGCCGCGCCAGGTCGGCGGGCATGGCGCTTCGCTGCGCCTTGTATTGCGGATAGAGCGCGTCGCGGAAGGTGGGGCCCGGTGCATCGAACACCACGGCGCCATAGGAGGCTCCGAGGTTAAGCCGGGCGTCGGTCCGCAACCTTCTCAGCATGGCCACCATGCCGTAAATCGCCCCCGTGGGCTCACCTTCGCGGTTGCGCAGATCGGGCAGTGCGTGGAACGCGCGGTAGAGGTAACTCGAACCGTCGACCAGCAGCAGGGAACCGTCAGTCATGGGCTGAGACCCGAAAGGGCGTGTTGTGGAAGATTGACAGCCACGCGCAAAGCATGCGGGAAAGCGTTGGAGAACGGCCGCCTGCGCTCAGAAGGACGCCGCAGCCTCACGTAGAGGGCGCCGATTATGTCAGAGTTCAACCTTGCAACCGACCGGTTCCGACAAGAATGCTGTCCGATGGCTGTCTTTACCCCGCTCACCGAATCTGACGTCCGCTCGTTCCTCGCCGGCTATGCGGTGGGCGATCTCGTGGGCTTCGAGGGCATCGCGGCTGGCATAGAGAACAGCAATTTCTTCGTTGACACCACTTGCGGGCGCTACGTGCTCACCATTTTCGAGCGCTTATCGGCGCAGCATCTGCCCGCCTATCTCGGCCTGATGCGCCATCTGGCCGCGCGCGGCATTGCCTGCCCGGATCCGGTGGCCCGCCACTCAGGTGAGCTGCAGGGCACGCTGCACGGCAAGCCCGGCGCGCTGGTCACGCGCCTCACCGGCCGGTCGGTCGAACGCGCGACGGCCGAGCACTGCGCTCGGGTCGGCGCGCTGCTCGCCGCCATGCACCGAGCGGCAGCCGATTTCACCGTAATGCCCGACAACCCAAGGGGCCGACGCTGGTGGGCGCTGACCGCCCCCCAGGTCCACGGATTTCTTGATGCCGCGCAACGCGCGCTGCTCGAGACCGAAATGGCCGAGCAACAGGCGTTTTCAGCCAGCGCCGACTTCACCGCTTTGCCCGGTGGGCCGGTGCATGCCGACCTATTCCGCGATAACGTCCTGTTCGGTGAGCCCCACCCTGGCGAGACCGTACCGCGGCTTTCCGGTGTGATCGACTTCTACTTCGCCGGCTGCGACAGTTGGCTCTATGACCTGGCCGTCACGGCGAACGACTGGTGCATCGATGAGGCGAGTGGCGAATTCGATCGCGACCGCCTGCATGCGCTGCTCGCAGCCTACCGCCGCGAACGCCCGCTTACCGCGCCTGAGATGCGTGCCTGGCCTGCGATGCTGCGCGCGGCCGCGCTCCGGTTCTGGCTCTCCCGGCTTCATGACCTCCACTGTCCGCGACCGGCCGAGGTCATCCAGCCCAAGGACCCGGCACATTTCGAGCGTATATTGCGCGCGCGGCGCCTGCGCGTTCCGGCGCCCGATTAACCTGCTGCGTCACCGCTTCGTCTGACCCCTACGCTTTCATCATGCAGATCGCCCGCCTTCCCGCGACCACCGGCTTCCGTTGGGTACTCGATGGTTTCCGGCTACTCCGCCGCCAGCCCGTTGCGCTGGTGGCCATCGCGTTCCTGAACCTGGCCTTGATGGGCGTCTCGATGATCGTGCCCATCATCGGCTCGCTCGGCCCGCTGATTCTTACCCCCATTTTCATGGTGGGAATGATGCAGGCAGTGCGAACCGCAGAGGCCGGCCAGAACCCCTCACCCCTTACGCTATTTGCGGGCTTTCGCGATGACCGCGGACGTGCCTGGAAGCCGCTCCTCGGACTGGGCGCCATCAACGCAGCCGCCACCGTGCTCGCGCTGGCCGCCTCGGCCATGGCGGGCGGCGATGCGCTGGTTCAGATGGCGACCGGCCGACTCGACCCCAGTGACCCCCGGCTGAACGACGCAGCGCTCGCGGGCGCGCTAGCGGTCTTCATCCTCATCTATCTTCCCATCCAGCTTGCGACCTGGTATGCCCCGCTCTTCATTGCCTGGGACCGGGTGCCGCTGATGAAGTCAATGTTCTTCAGCATCGCTGCCATCCTGAGAAACCGCTGGGCGTTTCTCGCCTATGCGGTGGGCTGGGTGGCGTTCGCGGTGGTGGCGTCGATCGTGCTGCGCCTCTTGCAGGGGCTGCTCGCAGGCTCACCGCTCCTGTGGTCAGTGGTGCTGATGCCGCTATGGTTGGTGGGCATCACGGCCGTGTACTGCTCGTTCTGGGCGACCTACCGCGACGCGGTCGACCGCAATCCAAGGCCGGCCGCGCCCGACCCTCAGCCGCCGGCGCCACCGCCCACGCCATAGGCGCGGGCCCAGCCCAGCGTATCGGTGGTGAGCCCGGAAGGCGCGTATTCGCAGCCTATCCAGCCCTCCCAGCCCAGCTCCTCGATCAGGTCAAACAGGAAGGGGAAGCGGATTTCTCCAGTGCCCGGCTCATGGCGACCCGGAACATCACCCACCTGCAGATGGCCGATATAAGGCCAGGCTTCGCGCATGCGATCGGCGATCGACCCTTGCTCGGTCTGCACATGAAAGGTGTCGAAACAGAGCTTTACATTGTCGCGGCCGATTTTGCGAATGACCTCCACGCCTTCTTCAACCCGGTGATAGAGGAACTCCGGAAACCGGGCTTTCGCACAGGGTTCGAGAATGAGCGTGATACCAGCCTGCGACGCGCGCTCGGCGGCCCAATCAAGATTGCGGATGAAGCGATCCATGCACTCGGCACGATCGAGATCCGGCGTGATGTTGCCGGGCATCACATGGACGTTGGGACGCCCCACTTCCAGGGAATAGGCGAGCGCTCGCTCGACGCTGTCGCGATAATCGGCCTCGCGGCCAGGCAGCGCCGCAAGCCCGCGCTCACCAGCGGCCCAGTTAAAAGGCGAGAGCACCTGCACAAGCGTGAGATCCAGGTCGGTCAGGCGCTTGGCCAGTTCGCGCGCCGGAATGTCATAGGGAAAGGCAGACTCCACCCCGCGAAAACCGACCGCCGCCGCGGCGGCATAGCGGTCAATCATCGGCAACTCGGTAAAGAGCCAGCGCAGATTCGGGTCAAAGCGAAGCATTCGGCAAGTCCTTGAGAAGGCGGAGTACAGCGTCGTTGTATCGGTCGGGGGCTTCGTAAGACACCCAGTGACCGGCACCCTCGATCAGCAGGCGGGACTGCAGCGCAGGCACCTCGTCGAGCAGGGCGTGTGCCTGATCCCAGCGACCCTCGAAGATGAAGTCGCGTTCGCCCACAATGAGGTGAAGCGGGCCGGGCAGCTTGCGGATCGTATCGTGGACCAGCGATGTCCGCGCGAGCCTGCGTTTCGTCATCCGGTCGCGCTCAACGTTGCGGCCATGGGTTTCCACTGCCAACGCATCGGCAGCGGTCGGCTCGTTCAGCATGAAGGCGAGCAGATTGTGCCGATGAACCTCGTCACGCGCAGGCCCTTCGGGCGCATCGCGCCAGGCTCTCAGGCGTCCGAACGGTGGCGGGTTGTCGCGAAACACGGGCGGCCCGGTGAGCACCAGCCGCGCGACATGCCCGGGCCAGTCTCGTGCGAGCAATACGGCCACCACCGTGCCAAATGAAAACGCCACGACATCCAGCGCACGCACCCCCGGCAGAATCTGCTCGAGTCCCAGCACCAGCCAGCGCGGAATCACATCGGCATCGTTGCCATCGGGCGGCAGCGCCGAGTCGCCCGAGCCCGGCAGATCAGGAGCGATCACCTGGTAGCCGGCCGCCGCCAGGGTCTCGACGTTTCGGATCCAGTGGGTCCAGCTGCCCGAGCCACCGTGGAGCAGCAGAAGTGGCCGCCCCTGGCCCCACAGATACCAAACCAGTCGTCCCTCTCCGCACGGCGTCTCAATGCGCAGGCCCGCGGCTGCGACGCGTTCGACCTCGGCCCTCGCCTCAAGCGGCCCACCGGAGCCTGGCTGGTGGATCACTTCACCATGCCCCAGCTCTTCAGGCGATTGGTCGCATGTCGCGCAGCATCTCCCTGCGGAACCGCGGACAGATAGCGGCGATAGGACTGGGCCGCCGCCTGGCGGTTCTGAAGGCCTTCGTGCGTGAGCGCAAGCAGGAAGTCGGTATCGGGATCGCCGGGCAGGGCCTGTGCGTAGCGATTAAGCTCCTGCTGCGACTCGGCAAACCGCTTCTGGCCCAGCAGATTGATGCCCGAGAGCTGCATTGCCTGGCCTTCGGTCGGATACACCCGACGCGCCTGCGCGAGATAGGCCTGCGCCTCAGCGCGCCGGTTCTGTGCGATCTGGCACTTGGCCATGAGACAAAGCCCGGTGTAGTCATCGGGAGCCGCCTTGAGCGCCGAGGTGAGGGCCTGCTGGGCCTCAGGCAGGCGCTTGCGCGCCATGGCCTGCTCGCCAGTCTGCTGATCGGCGATCGCCGGGCGAAGCTTGCGCAGGCCCGCGGTCTGGTCCATGTAGCGCTCGCGCTGGACCGACGCGGACCCGGTCGCCGCATAGCGGCCTGACGCCTCGCGGCGCATCGTGGCCAAGCGCTCTTCCGACATGGGGTGGGAACTGAACATGGTGTCGAGCAGGCCCGGCTTTTCGCTCGATTGACGGACCAGCACGCCCATCAGCTCCGACATGCCCGAGGCCGGGTAGCCCACGCCCGCCATGTAGGCCATGCCGAGCGAATCGGCTTCGCGCTCGTTGTCGCGCGAATAGGCTGCAAGGAGCGCACTCGCACCGATCTGTCCCCCAAGCGCGATGATCGGCGCCCAGTCGCTCCCACGGTCTGACGCCGCAACAGCAAGGCTCACGCCGGTGATCACCAACTCGGCAACCATCGACTGACCGACGCGCTGCGCGCTATGCCGCGCATTGACATGACCCAGCTCGTGACCCAGCAACCCGGCGAGCTGCGCTTCGTTATCCATCTCAAGCAGGATGCCGCGAGTGATGCCGATGCTACCCGCAGGAAAGGTGTAGGCATTCACATAGTTGGCGTTGAGCGCCCGGCATGAATAGGGCATCTTGGGCCGATGAGAACGCGCGGCAATCCGACCGTTCATCTCGCCCAGATACCGGTTGAGCGAGTCATCCTGCACCGCGCCGTAGTCATTCGAGAACTGATGCGGCGCCTGTTTGCGGTCGATGTTGATCTCGTCCTGTTCAGACAGACCCACCAACACCTTCTCGCCGGTGACCGGGTGCGCCGCACAACCCGAGAGCGTGGGCAGAACCGCAGGCGCTGAGACAACGCCGATCAGCCAGAGCATGTCGCGGCGCGTAAGCGAGCCGCGGCTTGCGCGCTCACCGATAGGTTGGTTCATGGCAGCTCTCCGGACGATTCCGATTACCCGTCGGCGCTAGCTTAGCGCGAGGCGGGCCGCCTGCGAACGAGGATCAATTAACCGGCTCAAGACGGGCGACGGAAAGCGCGAGCCACTTGACCCCGGCGCGACCAAAATTGATTTGCACGCGGGCGTCGGCCCCCTGGCCTTCGATACCCACGATCACCCCTTCGCCAAAACGGGCATGAGCTACCGTCTGTCCAATCCGCCAGGGAACGCCACGGTCGAAACGCGCAGCCGCCCGAACCGCGATGGCATCGGCGCGGCCAACGTCGGAATCGCGGTCAACGCCGCGCGAGCCGGGCAGCCGTCGAGCGTCACTCCAGGGTTCGTTTCCACCCGAACTGCGGTGGTCGGCGCCCCTTCGCCCGAACCCGTTGCCTGAGCGCTCAACGCCTTCCCAGGCGCCCCCCCAGCCCTCGCGATAGCTGCTTGCGGCCGCCTGCACGCGCGGGGTCAGCCATTTCAGCGCGCCCTCGGGCAGCTCCTCGAGAAAGCGCGATCGAAGGTTGTAGCGGGTCTGACCATGCAGCATGCGCGTCTGCGCGAGCGACAGATAGAGTCGGCTCCTCGCCCGCGTGATCGCCACATACATCAACCGGCGCTCTTCCTCCAGGCCATCAACCTCAGCCACCGAGTTTTCATGCGGGAACAACCCTTCCTCGAGCCCGGTGATGAAGACCGCCGAAAACTCCAGCCCCTTGGCCGCGTGCACGGTCATGAGCTGTACCGCATCCTGCCCCTCTCCAGCCTGGCTTTCACCGGCTTCAAGCGAGGCATGGGACAGAAACGCGGCAAGCGGCGAAAGCAGGGGCGCTGCAAGCGGATCGGCGGGCGCGTCGGTGGCGGCAAGGAGCAGCGCACCAGCGGACGCTGGGTCTGTAAGGGCGTCGGCAGACGACTCAGGAGCGGGGCTTGTCGCCGCGTCAACCAACGACTCTGATGCCAACGACCTGGCGACCCCAAGGCTTGCCGGCATGTCGGGACCGAACCCTTCTTCGGCTGCAAACGAGACCGCGGCATTGACCAGTTCACGCAGGTTTTCAATTCGCTCCTGGCCTTCCTTCTCGGTGGCGTAGTGCGCGATCAGCCCGCTGCGATCCACCACATGCTCAACCAGATCGGCGAGTGACATCCGGGCGGTTTCCTCGCGCAGACGATTAATGAGCGACAGAAATGCACCCACTTTTGCAGCCGCTCCGCCGGTCAGCACGGCGGCGGCGCGCGAGAGGCTCAGGGAATCGCGCCGCGCTGCATCTTGCAGCAGCTCGATCGAGCGCGTGCCGATGCCACGTGCTGGAAAATTGACCACCCGCAAAAACGCGCCGTCATCGTCCGGGTTATCGATCAGACGCAGATACGCCATCGCATGACGAATTTCGGCACGCTCGAAAAACCGCAGTCCGCCATAGACCCGATACGCGATGCCGGCCGAAAACAATGCGTGTTCCAACACCCGCGATTGCGCATTCGAACGGTAAAGCAGCGCCACCTCGCGACGCTCGAGCCCATCGCGACCAAGCTGGCGGATTTCGTCAACCAGCCACTGCGCCTCGAGCACATCACTGAAGGCTTCGTGCACCCGCACCGGCTCGCCTTCACCCGCATCGGTCCAGAGATTTTTCCCGAGGCGCCGCGTGTTGTGTTCGATCAGCGCATTGGCGCAGTCGAGAATGTTGCCGTGCGAGCGATAGTTCTGCTCGAGTTTGATGAGATTCGACACTCGGAACTCGCGCTCGAACGACGACATGTTCGCCACATTCGCGCCGCGAAATGCGTAAATGCTCTGATCGTCGTCACCCACCGCAAAGACCGAGCTCTCAATGCCAGCCAGCAGCTTCAACCACCGGTACTGCAGCACATTGGTGTCCTGGAACTCATCGACCAGGATGTGGCGAAACCGTTGCTGATAGTGCTCTCGCAACAGCTGATTGCGCTCGAGAAGTTCATAGCTGCGAAGAAGCAGTTCGGCGAAGTCGACCACACCTTCGCGCTGACACTGATCGTCGTAAGCGGCATAGAGTTCGACGAAACGCCGGTTGTAGTCGTCAAACACTTCCACTGCCCCGGCACGCAGACCCGCCTCCTTCGACTGATTGATGAAGTACTGCAGGTTCTTGGGGGGATATTTTTCATCGTCGACGCCGGCCGCGCGCAGCAGCCGCTTGATCGCAGACAGCTGGTCCGATGAATCAAGGATCTGAAAGCTGGGCGACAGCCCTGCGTCGCGTGCGTGCGTGCGCAGCAACCGGTTACAAAGACCGTGGAAAGTGCCTATCCACATGCCACGCGGATTGATCGGCAAGATCGCCGAAAGCCGCGTCATCATTTCGCGCGCGGCCTTGTTGGTGAAGGTGACCGCAAGGAGCGACTGCGGGCTCACCTGACCGGTTGAAATCAACCAGGCAATCCGGGTGGTGAGCACGCGGGTCTTGCCGCTGCCGGCCCCCGCGAGAATCAGCGCATGGCCGGCGGGAAGCGTCACCGCGGCAAGTTGCGCCTCGTTGAGATGGGCGAGGAGATTGGACATGCCGCCATTGTAGTCATCGGGACCGCCTGGTCTCGCGAGAGGCCGGCGCGGCTGCGCTCCTCGGCCTCGCCGCTCCGCTTTCCTCACCCAGCGCAGCACTCGACAAGGCTCAATACCGTATGCTCACTGAAAAACGTCGGGATCGTCTTCCATGACCGCGCTCCTTCTCAATATCGGCCACGCCATCGACCATCTCCTTCTGCTGGTCTTTGCAACCGCCGTCGGTGCAATCGCCGCCGACTTCGGGGTCGACAGCTGGGAGTCCCTCATGCCCTACGCCACCGGTGCTTTTTTCATGTTTGGCCTGGGGTCCCTCCCGTCGGGTCGACTGGGCGACCTGTGGGGCCGGCGCGCCATGATGCTGGTGTTCTTCTTCGGCATCGGACTCGCGTCAATCGGCGTGGCATTCACCACCGGTCCGTGGTCCATGGCGGTCGCGCTCACGCTGGTGGGCTGTTTCGCCTCCATCTATCACCCGGTCGGCATCCCCATGCTGATCCAGTCCACCCGAACGCCCGGAAAAACCATCGGCGTCAATGGGTTGGCCGGTAACCTCGGCATTGCTTTCGCAGCGCTTTCCACCGGTTTTCTGGTGCAGCTCGCCGGATGGCGCACCGCGTTCGTGGTGCCAGGCGTGATCTCCATCGTCTGCGGGTTCCTGTTTCTGCGCGCCACCACCGCCGAAACCGAACCGCCAGCCCAACGCGCCCCCAAGCTGATCGACATGCCGGAGTCGCTCCGCCGTCGGGTGTTCGCCGTCATGCTGATGACCGCGATCACCGGTAGCCTCGCCTTCAACCTCACCACCAACGGCAACGCCGAGCTGCTCAAAGACCGGCTGCCAACGCTTGCCACCGAGCCCGCCACGCTGGGCATGTTGCTCGCGCTTGTCTACACCATTGCCTCGCTCGCGCAGCTGCTGGTGGGTCGACTGATCGACGCCGTTCCCATGCGCCCGCTCATGCTCGCCATCATGGTGCTGCAGCCGGTGGCATTCTTTGCCGCCACCGCCACGGAGGGCTGGATGATGTTCGTCGCCATGACGGCATTCATGCTGCTGGTGTTTGGCGGCATTCCGTTTTCCGATGCGATCATCGCGCGCTATATCGATGACCGGATGCGTTCACGGGTGAGCGGCATCCGGCTCACCATCTCGTTTACGGCAAGCTCCAGCGCGGTCTGGCTGCTGGGCCCATTCGTCAAGCACAGCGGCTTTAACGCGCTGCTCATCACGCTCGCGGTGATCACCGCCTGTTCAGCCGCGGTGGCGTGGTTGCTGCCGCACAGCGCACCGCCCGCACAAAGCGCGGCCCGCTGATTCGCAGGGGGCTGCGGCTAGCGGCGCGGCCTCACCCCGGGGGCGCGCGCCGCAAGACCCCTGCCTGAGGGTCCGCATCCTCGACCAGCGCGCCTGCGACCTTAGCCTGCGCGCGCCGCTGCCACCCGCGATAACAACAGATGACTGACAAGCCCGGCCAGAATCGCCCACTCCAGCGAGACGGTGAGGGTAAGGACAAATGTGATCCCCATGGCGACTGCGCTCGCCCGTCCTTCATCGACCACCGCCAGGATTTCGCGTCGGTTGATGAGCGCGATCGCGACCATTAGCAACACGCCCGCAACTGCGGCAAGCGGCAGCCAGCGGGCAAGCGGCGACACCAGCGCCACGATCAGTACGAGCGCTACCGCAGCACTGATGGCCGACAAAGGCGTGACCGCACCGGCCTCCACATTCACCCCCGACCGATTGAACGAGCCGCTGGCCGGATACGAAGAGAACAGCGATCCCGCCAGATTGGCGAGTCCTTGAGCGCGGACCTCGCGCGGCCCGTCCAGCGCATGGCCACTGCGCTGTGCCACGGAACGGGCAATCGATACCGCCTCGGCGAGCGCAAGCAGGGTCATGACCAGGGCAGGCACGGCGAGCGCCTGGAGCGTCGCCGGCGACAGGTCGGGCGCCGACCAGGGCGGCCAGGCCGACGTCAGTTCTGCCGTAAACAGCAGGCCCTGACCCAGGCCAGCAGCAACCAGCGCGGCCGCAGCCAGCCCACCTGCAATGACCCCCACCAGCATGTAAGGCACGCGCCGATTCCAGGGCTTGGCGAGCATGCAGGCGAGGATGGTGCACGCCGCCACGGTGACGGTGGGCAGATGGATCTGGCCGATATCGTTCACCAGCCGTCTAGCGGTCTCGAACACGTTGAGCCCTCTCGGCCAGTCGAGTCCGAGCAGGGTACGAACCTGGGAGTTGATGATCAGCACAGCCGCGCCAGCGGTAAAACCAACAATCACGCTGTGCGGAACGCGATCAACCAGCCGCGCCACGGGCGTGAAGCCGACTGCAAACTGCAGCACCCCCACCATAAAGGTCAGCGTGATCGCAAGCTGCACAAACTGTGCGCTCCCGGGCGTGGCGAGCGGCGCGAGGAGCGCCAGCACCGTAAGCGAGATGGCATTCGCTGGACCGGTGACCATCAGGCGGCTTGAGCCAAACCAGGCCGCGATGATGCAGGGCACGATCGCGGTGTAAAGCCCGTACTGCGGGGGCAGACCCGCTAGCGTGGCAAAGGCAAGCCCCTGCGGCAGCACCACCACCGCACCGGTCAGGCCAGCGGCCAGATCGGCGCGCAGAACGCCCGGCCGGCGTAGGTCGGCAATCCAGTCGGGAAGAAGGGCGCGCAAGGCGATGCCTGGATCAGCGGGGCGGTGGCTGCAGCCAGAGCGCCCAATACGCTGGCAGCCAATGAAGGGGGCGCAAAGAGACACTCGAGGAATCAGCGGGCATGGGCACTTGCCTGGGAGGTCGGCAACATCACTTACCGGATTCTAATCGGCCGCGCACGTCGGGCTGGCCAATGGCGCACAATATCGGCTTTCCGCCAATCGATTCGGACACCGCACCGGAGCGAGCGTTTGCAGGACCCCAGCCCACCCCCATCCTCGCGCCCCGACGCATCCTCGCCACCGCGCAGCGCGTTCGCGCGACTGGCGGGTCTTATGCCCGCGCGTCGCCGCAACCTGGCCTACCTGCGCCTCTGGTTCGGGCGGCTCACGTTCTGGCTGGGTGCGGTGGGCGTGGGTCTGCTTGCGGTCGCGTTTGCAAAACTTGCCGACTGGTTCGGCGACCAGTTCCAGCTGCTCTACTCCGAGTTTCCCTGGATTCCCTGGGTGCTCACGCCAGCCGGCGGGGTCCTGCTCCTCTGGATCACTCGCCGCTATTTTCCCGGTGCCGAGGGCAGCGGCATTCCGCAGACCCTGGCCCATATGTCGGCGCCGAATGCCGAACGGCCTCACCCGCTGCTGTCGCTGCGCATCATTGTCGGCAAGATCCTGGTGGGCGCGGGCGCGGTCGGCGCGGGGTTCTCGCTGGGCCGCGAGGGTCCCACGGTGCAGGTGGGCGCATCGCTCATGCATGAGCTGCACAAATTTCTGCCACGGTCACTGCACGTCAGCCGCGAGCACCTCATTGTCGCGGGCGGGGCTGCAGGCATCGCAGCCGCGTTCAATACCCCCCTCGCCGGCATCATGTTCGCCATCGAGGAAATGACCCGCAGCGTCGGCACCCGGGTGAGCGGACTCATCATCATCGCAATCGTTCTGGCCGGTGTGGTGTCGCAAGCACTGATAGGCGGCGGCCACTACTTTGGCCACATCCTGATTGCAGCGGAAACAGGGGACCTGCTGATCTGGGTCATCGTTGCCTCGCTCGCAAGTGGCGTCGCCGGCGGTCTCTTCGCCAGAATGCTGATCAAGGCAGCACTTGGCTGGACCGGGCCCATCGCTGATTTTCGCCGGCGCCGGCCGCTGGTGTTCGCGGCATTCTGCGGCCTACTGATCGCGGCCATGGGATCGCTCACCGCAGGCGCCATCTTCGGTACCGGCTATGAGCCCACGCGCGCGCTCCTGGAGGGCGACGCTGACAATCTGCCGTGGTATTTCTTTTTCTTCAAGCTCGCCGCCACCTTTGTGTCCTATCTGAGCGGCCTCCCAGGCGGCATCTTCGCGCCCTCGCTCAGCATCGGTGCCGGGCTGGGTCACGCGCTCACTTACCTGCTGGGCAATCCCGAGCACGCAGGCATGTTGCTGGTCCTTGCCATGGCGGGCTTTCTCGCAGCCGCCACGCAGGCGCCGATCACGTCGTTCATCATCGTGATGGAAATGGTTGACGGCTATTCCAAGGTGATTGCGCTCATGGCGGTGGCGTTATTTGCAAGCTGGATCTCGCGGCTCTTCTGCCCGCCGCTCTACATGACACTTGCCCGACGCTACGCGCCCCCGCCACCGCCTCCTGCAGCGCCCGAAACACCTCTGGTAGCGCCCCCCGCTCCGCCTTCCGTAGCGCCCGAAGCGCCCCGCGCACCGGCCGACCCGCCCCGCCCCTAGACCTGTCCCACCCCGCTTTCTCTCACCATGACCCCAGCCGAACTTCCCCTCGAGGGCATCACGGTCGTCTCGCTCGAGCAGGCCATCGCCGCGCCGTTCTGCACCCGGCAGCTCGCCGACCTCGGTGCCCGCGTCATCAAGATCGAACGGCCCGATGGCGGCGACTTCGCCCGCGGCTACGACGGTCGGGTCAAGGGATTGAGTTCGCATTTCGTCTGGACCAACCGGTCGAAGGAAAGCCTGACGCTTGACCTCAAGCAGCCGGCTGGACTCGACGCGCTAAAGCGCCTCATGGGTCGCGCTGACGTTCTGGTGCAAAACCTCGCCCCGGGCGCCGCCGCACGAATGGGGCTGGACCACGAAAGCCTCGCTCCCATTCACCCCGCACTGATCGTCTGCGACATCTCGGGCTACGGATCCGACGGTCCGTATCGCGACCGCAAAGCCTACGATCTGCTGGTCCAAAGCGAATCGGGTTTTCTGTCGATCACCGGGAGCTCCGATGAAATGGCCAAGGCGGGCTGTTCCATCGTGGACATCTCCGCGGGCATGTATGCCTACAGCGCGATCCTTGCCGCGCTCCTGAAGCGCGGTCGGACCGGTCGCGGCTGCCGCATCGACATTTCGATGCTTGAATCAATGGCCGAGTGGATGGGCTTTCCGCTCTACTACGGCTTTGACGGCGCACCGCCCCCACCGCGCGCCGGGGCCATGCATGCCTCGATCTGCCCCTACGGTCCGTTCGCCTGCGGCGATGGCCGTACGGTGATGCTGGGCATCCAGAACGAGCGCGAATGGCAATCATTCTGCGAGCAGGTGCTGGGCCAGGCCGATCTTGCAACCGACCCCCGCTTTGACAGCAACTCCCGGCGACTGGCCGCACGCGACGAGGTCCACCGCCTGATCAACGCCCGTTTCTCGTCAATGACCGCCGAGCAGGTGATCACGCTCCTCGACACCGCGCGGATTGCCTTTGGCGAAGTCAATACGATCGCGGGTCTGTGGGCGCACCCGCAGCTTGCCGCCCGCGGTCGCTGGCAATCGGTACAGACCGAGCAAGGCCCGGTCCCCGCGCTCCTGCCGCCGGGGCACACCACCGCCCGCTTCGACCCCGTGCCCCAGCTGGGCGAGCACAGTCACGCCATCCTGACCGAACTCGGCTATGACGGGGCAGAGGTCAGTGCGCTGAAAGCAGCTGGCGTGATCTGACCCCAGGCAAGAGGCGCCCGAGTTCAGCCCCGGCGCGCGAGATGCTCGAGACAAGCCCCCACGATCACCGACTCCTCATCGGTTGGCATCACGCGCACAGCCACGCTTGCTGAGGGATCACTGATGAGCGCTGCGCCCGACTCATTGGAGGCGCGATCCAGCCGCACCCCCATCCAGCCCAGCCGGTCGGCAATGCGTGCGCGGACCGGCGGGCTGTTCTCGCCGATCCCGGCAGTAAAGACCAGCAGATCACAGCCCCCCAGCGCCACCGCCGTGGCGGCGATTTCCTGCGCCGCGCGCTCGCAGAAGACCTCGATCGCGAAGGCCGCTTGCGGATCTGCGCTCGCAAGCAGCGTTCGCACATCATGGCTGATGCCGGAGAGCCCCAGGAGGCCGCTCCGGTCATACAGGGCGTGCGACAGCGTGTCGGCGTCCATGCCAAGCGCCGTGATGGCATGCAGCGCCACCCCGATATCGACACTGCCAGGCCGGGTTCCCATGACCAGTCCGTCCAGGGCTGTCATGCCCATTGAACTCCGAACCGAGCGGCGCTCGACCATGCCGCAGACGCTTGCGCCATTACCCAGGTGGGCCACGATCACCCGCCCGTCGGCGAGCGGACCGGCCGCCGACGGGAGCCGGTCGGCAATGAACTGGTAGGACAGGCCGTGGAATCCGTAGCGTCGCACGCCACGCTCGCGCATCTCGATCGGTAGCGCGTAGGTGGTGTGAAGCGGCGACTGACTCGCGTGAAACGCGGTATCAAAACAGCCGATCTGGGCCAGTTCGGGCTGCCGGGCCGCGAGCGCACGTACCCCGGCGAGGTTATGCGGTTGATGAAGCGGCGCAAGCGGCACCTGCGCCTCAAGCACCGCGATTGCCGCAGCGTCGAGCAGCGTCGGCCGCTCGAAACGCCCGCCACCGTGAACGATCCGATGGCCCGCCACTTTGAGGGTGCCACGCAGGCCCGCCGAGCGCTCAAGCGCCACCAGCAGATGATCGATCGCGTCCTGGTGGCTCCTCACTGAGGGCAGCGACTCGGTCACCGCCGGCTCGTGCGCCACCCGCCACTCAAGGTGAGCGGCGCCAGGCTTGCCACCGAGCCCGGCAACCTGGCCACGAACTCGCGCAGCGGCTACCTCCGACGCACCTGCACCGGAGCCAGCCGGCGCGACCTCTCGCGACCTATCGGCCGCGTAGACCGCGAACTTGACGCTCGATGATCCGCAGTTGAGGACCAGGATCGAGTCGTCGGCGCGCATGTCTACCAGTCGACTGTCTGCGCCATTTCTTCGGCCGCCGCACGCATGGCAGGGATGAACTCCATCGCGTCGGCAAGACCCAGGCGTGAGGCAGGAAGGTGCATGGCAAGGGCCGCTACCACGCGACCATCCACATCAAGTACCGGTACAGCCAGGCAGCTGACCCCGGCCAGATATTCCTCGGAATCGGTAGCGTAACCCTGCTGCCGCACCCGATCGAGCTCCTCGGACAGCCGCGACGGATCAACCATGGTGCGCTGCGTATGACGGACCAGCGGACTCTGGCGAATGAAGCGGTCGCGAGCGCGGCGGTTCATGTAACCCAGAAACAGCTTGCCACTTGCCGAGGCATATAGGGGCTCGACCGAACCCGCACCCAGACTCAGCTTGAGCGGCCAGCCGGTTTCGATGCGATCGAGGTACATCACCGCATTACCGTTTGGAATGGTGAGATTGCAGGTTTCCCCGACTGTCTCGACCAATTCTTCGAGAATTGCGTGGCGTGCCGCCCGCCCGGGAGAACTGAGCAGCACCTGACCGGCGAGCCGGTTCAGCCGCTCTCCCCCCTGGTAGCGCTTGCTGCCAGGTTCACGCCCCACCAACCCGGCGAATTCGAGCGTGCTCAGGATTCGGAAGACGGTGGGTTTGGGCAGATCGACCTGCTTGCACAGCTCCGCCAACTGGGGCGGCGTCTGGCTGCAGGCAATCGCCTCGATGATCTTGAACGCACGCAGAACTGCAGACCCCGAAGGGACTGCATCATCTTCGATAGGCAAAACCTGACTGGACATGTTGACTCCTCCCTGGTGAGCGCCATGAGCCACTACACCGGGCACCATTCAGGCAAGGCCTGCTGGGGCTTCTTGGGGCGTTGAGGGGAATCCCTCGGGGCTCGCCGGTAAATATAAGGGCAAACCCGTAGATTGTGAAATGAAATTTAAGCCGCGAAAAACGGAATATCGGGCGCCCACCGGATCACCCTCGAGGCCTGGTGAACCCGCCCGCCCCGGTCTACGCGGTCAGGCGGTGCGTCGGCGCTGCGCCTGATGGAGCGTGTGCAGCGTGATGCTGCGCACCTCGGCCTTGCTCTGTTCGATATGAGCACGGAGCAGCATCTTTGCCTGATCGGCTTTGCGCTGCAGCACTGCGCGCAGGATACGCGCGTGCTCCTGGTAGGTGGCGTCGATACGGTCGTCGCGGGTGAAGTCGAGCCGACGCACGATCCGTATCCGGCCCGTCACATCATCGTGAACCCGGGCGATTTCGTCGTTGCCCGCCGCCTTCACGAGCGCCGAGTGAAAGCGCTCATCGAGCTCGCCCACCGCGGGTCCGTCACGAAGTCGCTCGCCCGAAGGCAGCAGCCAGGTCTGGCGGAGCGGCGCGAGCAGCTGCTCGGGCTCCTCGGCCTGGGCGAGCCGGGTCACGGCATCGAGTTCAAGCAGCACCCGCAGGTCGTAGAGTTGATCGATCCGATCAAAGTCGATCGGGCGGACGAACCAGCCTGTTTTCGATTCGACCTCCACCAGCCCCTCATCACGCAGCCGGGTCAGGGCCTCACGGATGGGCGTGCGGCTCACTCCCATCTGGTCGGCCAATGCCGCCTCAGACAGGCGCTGACCGGGGGCAAAGAGAAACTCATGCAGATCGGCCTTGAGCCGGTGATACACCTGTTCCGAAAGCTTGTCGCGCGAGCGCGCAGCCGAATCGGTGGAAGCGAGCTGGATCATTCTGGCGAGGATACCCGGTTCGCTGCGAGCAGGCAGGCGACCGCGCGGCCGTCGATGTTGGTGAGTCTGGGCTTGTCACGGCCACAGCGGTCCTGCCCGTCGGGGCAACGGCCGTGAAAGCGGCAAGCAGAGGCGGGAGGGTCCACCGGACTGCGTGCCTCACCCTGCAGACGGATGCGCGGTCCCTGCCCCGGAATCGACGAAATCAGTGCGCGCGTGTAGGGGTGGAGCGGCGAGCGAAACACCTGATCCGATGGCCCGACCTCCACGATTTCGCCGAGATACATGACCGCCACCCGCTCGGTGAGCAACCGCACCACGTTCAGATCATGCGACACGAAGATCATCGACAGGCCTAGCTCTCGACGCAGCCGCTCGAGGAGTTGCAGCACCACCGCCTGCACCGACACGTCGAGTGCCGCAGTCGGCTCGTCCAGGATCAATAGATCGGGCCGCACCGCCAGCGCGCGGGCAATGCCGACCCTCGCCTTCTGCCCGCCGGATAACTGATGGGGAAAACGCGCAAGCAACTCGGTCGGTAACCCGACCTGCGCCGCCAGTTCAGCAACGCGCTCACCGAGCGCTGTCCGCCCCAGCGACGCGAGAAGCCGGAGCGGCTCTGCGATCGCCTCCTCGGCGGTAAACCGGGGATTGAGGCTGTCAGTGGGGTCCTGGAACACCATCTGGATACGGGCACGCTCGGGGCTGCGCGCAAAACGCGCCGCAGGCAGCGCGCCGATATCGGCGCCATCAAACACAATGCGACCGTCGGTGGGATCGTGCAGACGCGCGAGCAGACGCGCGAGCGTGGATTTGCCGCAGCCCGACTCCCCGACGAGGCCCACGCTCTCGCCGCGGCCGATCGCGAGCGATACATCGTCGACCGCATGAAGCATCGAGCCCTGGCTACCTGCCACCGGGAAATATTTCTTCAGCCGCTCAACGCTCAGTAGCGGGCCGGATGCGTCGGTCATTCAGGTCTCCCCTGGAGCGGCGCCGGATCGGGATGCCAACATGCCACCTGATGTAAAGCCCCGCGCATCTGCGATTCGCCCAGGAGCGGACGGATCCGGCGGCACCGCTCATCGGCGCGCTCGCAGCGCTCGGCAAAGCGACAGGCAGGCAAGTCGGTTCGCCGCAAGTCAGGCAGATTGCCCGGCACCGGCGCAAGCGCCGCAATCGAGCCCGCAGGCCCTGGGGTTGAGCTGATCAACCGGCGTGTGTAGGGATGGCGCGGCGCGGCAAACAGCGATTCGGTGACCGCATCCTCGACTGCCTGCCCGGCGTGCATCACGACGATGCGATCGCAATAATCGGCGGCGAGCGCGAGATCGTGGGTGATGAAAAGGGTCGCCATCTGCCGTTCGCGTGCAAGGCCGGTGATGAGGTCCATGACCGCCGCCTGGGTCGTGACATCCAGCCCGGTGGTCGGTTCATCAGCAATCAGGAGCGCCGGGCGACAGGCCAGTGCGAGCGCAATCATCACCCGCTGGCACATACCACCCGAGAGCTCAAACGGGTAAGCGTTCAGACGCCGCTCGGGGTCGGGAATCGCCACCTCGCGAAGCGCCTGAATTGCCCCCTCACGCAGGCCGCGTGACAGGTCCGAACCGCGAGCAAGCGCGTGCCGGCGCAGCACGTCTTCAATCTGGCGCCCCACCCTTCGGATCGGATTGAGCGCGGTGCGCGGACTTTGAAACACCATTGAAATCTCTCGGCCGCGAAGTTCGGCAAGCACCCGGGGCTCAGCACGCAACAGGTCGATGCCGCCAAAGCTTGCCTCGCCCCCCGTGATCCGCGCGGCGCGATCGCTGATCCCAAGGAGGGCATAACTCAACACCGACTTCCCCGATCCGCTCTCGCCCACCAGTCCGACGATTTCACCTTTCCTGATCTGCAGGTTCACGCCTTCGAGCGCCCGCACCGCACCGTCTCGGGTACGGAATTCGAGGTTGAGGTCGGAGACCTCGAGAAGCGGCGGATTGGGTACGCTCCCCCGCGCCGCTAACGGGGCCGTCATGTGCGCCTCCGGGGATCGAGCAGATCGCGTAGCGCATCACCCAGCAGATTGAAGGTGAACACCGCAAGCATCAGTGCCGCACCGGGAAAGAGACTCACCCACCACTCGCCCGACACGATGTACTGCGCACCTTCGGCCACCAGAATGCCCCACTCGGCCTCGGGCGGGCGCACGCCCAGCCCGATGAAGCTGAGTCCGGCTGCATTGAGAATCGCCCAGCCCATGTTGAGGCTCACCTGAACCGCGGCCGCGGGCAGCGCATTCGGCAGGAGGTGCACCACCAGAATACGCAGGTCGCGATTGCCTGATAGCCGTGCCGCTTCAATCCAGCCCGCGCCCCGGCGGATATTGGCCTCTGCACGCGCCACCCGAATATAAAAGGGCAGATTGATCACTGCTGTCGCGAGCACGATATTGCCCACCGTGTTGCCAAGCGCCGCCACAATGCCCATTGCGAGTACGAAGAGCGGAAACGCCATGATGGTGTCCGAGAGCCGCGTGACCAGACGATCCCACCAGCCGCCGAAATAACCCGCTGCAAGTCCCAGCGGCAAACCAATCACAAACGACGCCGCCACCGCGGCAAGCGCAATGCCGAGGTCGAGCCGAGTCGCCACCATCACCCGCGACAGCATGTCGCGACCCAACGCATCGGTGCCGAACCAGTGCTGCGCTGAGGGCGGCTGAAGCGCAGCCGCCGCGTTGCTCGCGAGGGGGTCATAGGGCGCGATCGCCGGGCCGGCAATGGCAAGCACCACGAGCAGCGCGAAGAGGAGCGCCGCAAACAGAGTCACCGGATTCTCGGTGAGCACATGCCGCGCATGGGCCGCCAATGAGCGCGGCGCGCTCATGCTTCCACGCTCACACGCGGGTCGACCACGAGATAGAGAAGATCAACCAGCAAATTGACGACGACGAACAACACGCCCATCGTGAGCACAAACCCCTGAACCGGGGCGTAGTCGCTTGCCGTGAGCGCATCAATCGCGTAGCTGCCAATGCCAGGCCAGCCGAACACCTTTTCAACAATCACACTGCCGCCCAGCATGAAGCCGAACACCATGCCGAGGGTGGTGATCACCGGCAGGAGTGCATTACGAAGCGCGTAGGCAAACAGCACAGTGAAGGGCGTGAGTCCGGAAGCGCGCGCGGTGCGGATGAAGTCGGACCCGAGCACGCCCAGCATCGACGCCCGGGTCATGCGCGCAATGGGTGCAAGCACGAAAATCGCCATGGTGGCCACGGGTAACGCAAGCTGCTTCATTGCCGCCCACCAGACCGCGCCCTCGCGAGCGATCAGCGAATCGATCAGCAGAAAACCAGTCACGGTGGGGGGTGCGGAAAACATCGGGTCGAGCCGCCCCATCGGTGAGGGCGCCCAGCCAAGCAGGTAGTAAAAACAGTAGGCAAGGAGCAGCCCGGTGAAGAAGGTGGGAAGCGAGACGCCGGCAGTGGTGATCACCCGGCAAATCTGATCAATCCAGCTGCCCTGCCTGACTGCGGCCAGCACACCTAACGGCACCGCAATCGCACACGCGACCACCAGCGCAACCAGCACAATCTCGAGCGATGCGGGTAGCCTCTGCGCGATTTCGGTGAGCACCGGCTGCCCCGTGGTGAGTGACAGACCGAGCTCGCCGCGCCCCAGATCGCCGAGGTAGCGCAAGAACTGCTCGGCGAGCGAGCGGTCGAGCCCGAGTTGTCGCCGCACCTGCTCGATCGCTTCGGCGGTCGCCGCGCCACCGGCGAAATACGCGGCCGGATCCCCCGGCAAGGCACGGGTGAGGATGAAGGTGATCACCACGACGCCGAAGAGACTCGGCACCGCGGCGATCAGGCGCTTTGCGATCAGTCTAAGCATGACGGGCAGGGCGGCTGTGAGCGTTTAGACCAACGCTTAGCCCTTCGATAGCTGCCGGTAATCAGGCTGCAGATGGAACCAGTACATGTAGCCCTGCACATCGCGCCGCATGGCGACATCCATGGTGGGCTGCAGGAGCGGTACCCGCGGCACCTCGTCGTAGGCGATCTGGATCATGTCCTTCACAGCGCCTTCATAGACCGAGCGCTCGTTCGCGAACTGCGCGGTTGAGATCAGCTTGTCGAGCGCAGGGTTCTTGTAGCTCATCGTGTTGAACACCGCGTCCTGGCTGTGATAGCACCAGAAGAAGAAATACTCCGGGTAATCGAGCCAGCCGCCGAAGCGGTTGACGATCATCGGCATGTCCTTCTTGAGAAGCGCTGCGCGCCAGGTGGCGCCAGGGATCTTGTTGATCTGCGCCTTGATACCGATCGAGGCAAGCGATTCCTGGATCAGAACCGTCATCGGCTCGCCGATGGTCGCGCCGCCCAGGTCAAAACTGATCGTGGTTTCAAAGCCATTGGCGTAACCCGCCTCGGCAAGCAGCGCGCGCGCCTTGGCCACATCGGTTGAATAACCCGTGGGTTGCGGCCAGGCAATGCTGGACACTTTAGGTGACCCACCGTAGAGCTTAGCCGCGCGTTTGTAGATGGCGTTATCGAAGAGCTTGTCGTAGGGCAGCACCCAGGCCACCGCCTGGCGAACCTTGGGGTTGTTGAACGGCGGTTTGGTGACGTTCATCCCAAGATAGAACATTGAGTTTTCAATCGGCATCGAGGAGACCTTCACCACCGAGGCGTCCGAGGAAAGCTCGGAAAAATCCTTGGGCGGCAGGTCGTAGGTGATGTCGATATCGCCCTTCACGAGGAGCGCGCGCCGGTTGCCGGCGTTGGGTACATCGCGCTGCACGATACGGCGCAGTTTGGGCATCGGGCCACAGACCCAGTTGTCGTTTCGGATATAGATGATTTCCTGGCCGGGCTTCCAGGACTCCACCCGGTAGGCGCCGCCGCCCGCGGTGTTGTTGCGTGTCCAGTTAAGACCCCAGGGGTCCTGCGCCGTCACATGCTTCTTGACCAGTTCGCTGTTGAAGATCGACGGCACCGGCACCGCCAGGTCGGGCATCGCGAGCTTGTCCTTCTGCAGGAACTTCACGCGAAAGGTGAGGTCATCGACCACCTCGAACTGCTCGGGTTTGGAGAGCGAGCCTGCTGCCATCTGGAAGGTGGGAAAGCCGCCCACGCTCACCGCGCGGTCAAAGCTCCATTTCACATCTTTGGCGGTAACCGGTGTGCCATCGTGAAAGCGCGCGTTCGCGCGTAGCTTGAAGGTGACCGACATGCCGTCAGGCGCCATTTGCCAGCTTTCTGCGAGTTCGGGCTCAAGCTTGTCGCGGTCATAGACCACCCGGCCATCGGGCAAGGTCTTCCGTCCATAGGTCATCAGTCGGTCATAGCAGATCCAGCTCACGCCATACGCCGGGCGATTGGCGCCCACGGTGTGGATATCGAGCGAATTGGGCCCGAATTCATTGGCCACCACCAACACATCGGCCGGACGTGACTGAGCGTGTGCGGCAAGCGGAAGCCCGCCGCCTAAGGCCATTGATCCTGCGGCGGTTTGCGAAATAAATTGCCTGCGATCCATGAAGGGCTCCATGTCGTGTTGAGGAGAAAGGGGTCAGGAAACTCGGGTAGTCAGTGCACGGTCGGAGACGGGTGCAGCGACCGCTTGCGAAGCGCTGCGCGAGGCGAGGTAGCCGCGCCAGCCACCGAAGGTGGAGATGTCCTGCGCACCATGAAGGCCAGCCGCCTCGCACAGAAAGCCATGCACCCGCTCGCCATTCGCAAGCTCAACCGTCCCCAGCCCCAAGGGCGAAGGAATCAGCGCAAGAAAACTTCCGACTTCGGTCACCGGCACATTCCAGACCTCGACCTCGAGCGCCACACCGTTTTCGTCGACCCGGACCATGCCAGGCCGCGCGGGCGCCGCACCGGCGAGCGCATAAAGGCGGTAACAGGGGGCGGTATGGGTTCGTTCACGAAGCACAGCCCGCCGCTCGGTCAGCTGCCCATTGAGCGGAAGGCCCGACATATGGGCGCCGACCGCCGCGATCGGCATGGTCGCCTCAACTGCGGGGCTGGGCAGGGGCGAGGGCTCACCGGTCACACGCTGCGCAAGGGCGGCCTCCCAGAGTCGGGCCCAGTGAGCGAGCGCTGCATCATCATTGGCGCGTGCGATGAAGGTCACGCCAAACGGCAGGCCGGTGGCGCTCAACCCGGCTGGCACCGCTAAAGCGCACCAGCCAAGCAGGTTCACGAAATTGGTGAACTGACCCAGTTCCGCGTTGACGCCGATCGGGTCGGCAGCCAACGCAGCGTGACTGGGATGGCGAGGCGCGGTGGGCACCATGAGAATGTCGGCATCGGCCCACAGCACGTTGAGCGCCTGGCGTGCGCGCTGCAATTGGTACTGCGCCTGAAAGGTTGCCACGGCATCGAACTGGCGGGCCCGCCCAATCACGGCCGCCACGGTGGGATCCATTTTCTCGGGCTGCGATTCGATGAGCGAGCGCACCACCGAATAGCGCTCGGCAACCCAGGGCCCCTCGTAGAGCAGTCGCGCCACCTGATAGAGCGGCTCGAGATCGATCGGGGTCAACGAGTCAGCCAGGGGAGCGATGGTCTCGAGCGCGCGCGACCAACCGGCGCCGTACCCATCGTGCGCAAGCACCAGTCCTTCGGGTACCAGCACCCGCGGCCTACCGCTTACAAACCGCGCCCGCCCCGGAGCGAACGCCGAGTACTCATCGGCCGTGTCGGTACCTTCGATCACGGCGAGCACCGCGGCTGCGTCGTCCACGGTGTGCGCAAAAATCGACACGCAATCGAGCGTGCGGCAGGCGGGCAAGACGCCCGCCGTGCTAACCCGGCCCGGCGTGGGCTTCAAGCCCACCAGACCGTTAAAGCCGGCCGGAATCCGACCCGAACCCGCTGTGTCGGTCCCCAGCGCAAACAGCACCTCACCACGCGCCACCGCCACCGCCGACCCTGAACTCGACCCACCGCTCACATGCGGCGGGCTGCACACGCTGGAGGGCGCACCAAACGGCGACCGCGCCCCGACGAGTCCGGTAGCGAACTGGTCAAGGTTGGTCTTGCCAAACAGCACCGCACCGGCGCCGAGCAGCTTTTGCACCACGGTGGCGCTTTGTTCCGGGGCCCTGGCGAAAGCCGGACAGGCGGCGGTGGTCGGCATGCCGGCGGCATCGATGTTGTCTTTCACCGCGAAGGGCATACCGAAGAGCGGATAGGCATCGATCAGTGCGGCGCGATCGGCGAACCGGCTCGACAGCGCAGCGAGCGCATCGATCCGCTCGGCGAGCGCGGATGAATCAACCAGGTGAATCCATGCGGCAGGCGCCCGATCCGCCACGAGTCGGGCATGACGCGTACGAAGCAGCGCGCCGACGTCGGCACCCGCCAGCAGCGCTGCCCGCCAGGCGCGCAGATCGGTCAATCGGGCTTCATCAAAAGTGAGGGACATGGAATCCGAACCAGAATGGTGCACAAAGTTGTATACAAGCTTGGACGCATGCAGAACTCGTGCCAGCCAAACCCAGCGCAAGGGCAATCCGCGGAAGCGCGCCTGCCCCGCGCCCGGGCGCTCCAGACCGTCCGGCAGCGAACCCGCTAAACTCGAGGGTTTCCCAGAGCCCGGTTCCCAGTCATGCAAGAGAAGTACGACGCAGGCGCGATCGAGCGCGCCGCCCAACAGCACTGGCAGTCGATTGACGCCTATCGGGCGATCGAACACGACCCCCGTTTCCCCAAGGGCAAGTTCTACGCCTGCTCCATGCTGCCCTACCCCTCGGGCAAGCTCCACATGGGGCATGTGCGCAACTACACCATCAATGACGTGATGTATCGGCACCTGCGGATGCAGGGCTGGAACGTACTCATGCCCATGGGCTGGGACGCCTTCGGGCTGCCAGCCGAAAACGCTGCGATGAAAAATAACGTGGCGCCAGCGAAATGGACTTGGGACAACATCGCCTACATGAAGAAGCAGATGCTGGCGATGGGTCTGGCCATTGACTGGAGCCGTGAGGTCGCCACCTGCTCACCCGATTACTACCGCTGGAATCAGTGGCTGTTCCTCAAGATGCTCGAGCACGGCATCGCCTACCTGAAGAACGGTATCGTCAACTGGGACCCCGTCGACCAGACCGTGCTGGCTAACGAGCAGGTGATCGACGGCCGCGGATGGCGCTCGGGCGCAGTGGTGGAAAAGCGCGAGATCCCCATGTACTACCTGGGCATCACCCGCTACGCTGACGAACTGCTCTCCGATCTGTCGGGCCTGGGCTGGCCCGAGCGGGTCAAGGTGATGCAGGAAAACTGGATTAGCCGCTCAACGGGTGTGCGTTTTGCATTCCCGCACGATATCCGCGACGGCGCGGGCCAGCTGGTGGGCGATGGCAAGCTCTATGTGTTCACCACGCGCGCCGACACCATCATGGGTGTCACGTTTGTGGCGGTCGCCCCGGAACATCCGCTCGCCACTGTCGCGGCCGCACGCAGTCCCAACATTGCAGCCTTTATTGATGCCTGCAAGCAGGGGGGCGTCACCGAGGCCGAGCTTGCCACCCGCGACAAGGATGGCGTTCCCACGGGTCTCTCCGTCACCCACCCGCTTACCGGCGAGCCGGTCGAGGTGTGGGTCGGCAACTATGTGCTCTACAGCTACGGCGATGGCGCAGTCATGGGCGTGCCGGCGCACGACGAGCGCGACTTCACCTTCGCCCGCAAATTCGGTCTGCCGATTCGCCAGGTCATCGAGATTGACGGCGAGAATTTTTCCGATGCTGCCTGGCAGCCCTGGTACGAAGACAAGCAGCGCGGACACTGCGTGCAGTCCGGCCGCTACGACGGGCTGGCCTATGAAGCCGCGATCGAGGCGATCGCCGGTGATCTGGCGGCAAAGGGCCTGGGCGAAAAGCGTATCCAGTACCGGCTGCGCGACTGGGGCATTTCGCGCCAGCGCTATTGGGGTACGCCGATCCCGATCATTCACTGCGACGACTGCGGTGCGGTGCCCGTGCCCTTTGAACAGCTGCCCGTGGTGCTGCCTGAAGATCTGGTGCCCGATGGCAGCGGCAACCCGCTTGCCAAGAATGAAGCGTTCCTGCGCTGCGCGTGTCCGAAGTGCGGCAAGCCCGCCCGCCGCGAAACCGACACCATGGATACCTTCATCGATTCATCCTGGTACTACATGCGCTATTGCTCGCCAGACAACGATCAGGCGATGGTCGACGCGCGCAACGACTACTGGATGCCGATGGATCAGTACATCGGCGGAATCGAGCATGCAGTGCTGCATCTTCTCTACGCGCGCTTCTGGACGAAGGTGATGCGCGACATCACTGGCGATTTTCCGGGCGATGCGTCACGCGGGCTGGTGAAATTCGACGAACCCTTCTCGAATCTGCTCTGCCAGGGCATGGTGCTCAACCATATCTATTCCAGGAAAGCCGAGAAGGGGGGCATCGAATACTTCTGGCCGGATGACGTAGAAAACGTCCACGATGCGCGTGGCCAAGTCATCGGTGCCCGCCTCAAGTCCGATGGCAGTGCCATCGAGTACGGCGGCGTGGGCACAATGAGCAAGAGCAAGAACAACGGGGTCGACCCGCAATCGCTCATCGATCAGTATGGCGCCGATACTGCGCGTCTGTTTGTCATGTTTGCGTCGCCACCCGAGCAAACGCTCGAGTGGTCTGGCACTGGGGTCGAGGGCGCGCACCGGTTCCTGCGCCGACTCTGGACTGCGGCCCACCATCGTCACGCCGCCGTGGCGCGCGCCGCAACCGCGATTCCCGCTGCACTCGATGATGCCCAGCGGGCGCTCCGCCGCGAGATTCACGCCATTCTCAAGCAGGCCGACTACGACTACCAGCGCAAGCAGTACAACACGGTGGTGTCGGCCGCCATGAAGATGCTGAACGCAATCGAAGGCGCCAAGCTTGCCGAGTCGCCGGCAAGCGATACGGTATTTGCCGAATCGCTCTCCATCCTGATCCGCGCGCTCTATCCCGTGGTGCCACACATCACGCACGCGCTTTGGGTGGAGCTGGGCTTTGCAGCGCGCGACGGTGACCTGCTCGATGCCGGTTGGCCTACTGTCGACGAGTCCGCGCTACAGCAGGACCGGATCGAGCTCGTGTTGCAGATCAACGGCAAGGTACGAGGCAGCGTATCGGTCGACGCCACGGCCGACCGCGCTGCCATCGAAGCCGCTGCCCTGGCATGCGACATCTTCTTGCGCCATGCCGAGGGCCGGCCTGCCAAGAAAGTGATCGTGGTGCCGGGCCGGCTGGTCAACGTCGTGGTCTGAGGCGAGGCTGCCTGCCTTGACACGCGCCGCCCTCACCTTGCCGCACGCCGCACGTCGGCGTGCGCTGATGGTTGCCGGCGCGGCGCTCGCCACGCTGGAGGGCTGTGGTTTCCAACTGCGCGGGGCAGCCCCGCTGCCGTTTCGCAGGCTCTACTCGGGCTTTGCGCGTAACTCCGCCATCGGTTCCGAGTTGCGCGCGCTCATCAGGGTGAACAGCGACACCATCATTGTCGAACGGGTCGATGAAGCCGATGCCCGCCTCGAGGTGCTGTATGAGCGGCGCGAACGCGAAATTGTGGGCTTCACCAGCACCGGGCGACCACGCGAATACCAGCTGCGGCTTCGTATCCGAGTGCGGGTGACTGATGCCAAGGGCCTGGAGTGGATGCCAGCGACCGAGCTCGTGTTGCGGCGTGAAATCACCTCGAGCGATATCGAAGTGGTCAACCGCGCTCAGGAAGAAGAGCTGCTGTTCCGGGAAATGGAGTCTGATTTCGTCCAGCAGCTGCTACGCAGACTGTCGGCGCTTAAGCCCCGAAGCTGAACAGCCATGGCGCAGGTTCGCCCGGACGCCCTCGAAGCAGCGCTTTCAAAAAAGGTCCCGGTTATTGCCTGGGTTTACGGCGACGAACCTTTACTGATCCAGGAAGCGGCCGACGCGCTACGTGCCGCCGCGCGTCGGGCGGGAGCCGAGGAACGCCAGGTGTTCGAGGTTGACCGCTTCTTCAAGGCCGACCGGTTCGTTGCCGAAGCGGGGTCGCTGTCGCTTTTTGGCGCCGCACGCCTACTGGAGCTTCGCTTTGGCGGCAAACCCGGAAAAGAGATCGGGGAAATGATCGCCAGCACCGCCGAATCGGCCGATGCGTCCCTCCGGCTTCTCGTTCTGAGCGGCAAGCTGGATCGCACAACTACCGAAAGCGCTTGGTTTGGACGGATCGAACGGGCTGGGCTGATCGTGCCGGTCTATCCGGTTGAGCGGCGCGAGCTACCTCGCTGGATTGCCGGTCGACTCGGGCGACAGAAACAGAGAGCAGATTCCGCGACACTCGAACTCATCGCCGAGCGGGTCGAGGGCAACCTGCTTGCCGCGCATCAGGAAGTAAGCAAGCTCGGCCTCCTGTTTCCCGAGGGCGAAATCCCCGCTGCCCAAGCGCGCGCTGCGGTGCTGAGCGTGGCCCGATACGACGCCTTCGATCTGGTTGACGCCGTGCTGCTGGGTGACCGTGAACGCACGCTCCGTAGCCTCGAAGGTCTGCATGCCGAGGGCGAGGCGCCGCCGCTCCTCATTTGGGCGATCAGCGATGCGGTGCGCACGCTGCTCCGCCTTCACGCGGCGCGCGCCTCAGGGCTTGCGCTCGCGCAAGCCCTGCGCGCTGCCCGTATCTTCGGAGCGCGCGAGCGCGCATTCGAGGCCGCCGCTCGCCGCATTTCCATCGCCGACTGCGAGCAGGCGCTGCGGTCGGCAGCACTCACGGATAGAATCTTTAAAGGGGTTGGCGACGGCGATGCCTGGCTCGCCCTCGAGCGACTCGTGATGAGGCTGGCGGGCGTCCCGCTACCCGGAGACAACTGACATCGTGGACAAGCAGCCAATCGACAGCACCGCCTACGTCGATGACCTGGGTCGGCGCGCACGCGCAGCCGGTCGGGACATCGCCCGCTCATCAACCGAGGCCCGCAACCGCGCACTAACCGCCACCGCAGCCGCCATCCGCCGCGAGGTCGCAGCGCTCGAACGCGCCAACGCCCTCGATCTGGAGGCCGCGCGCGAGGCCGGCCATGATCAGGCTTTCGTCGATCGGTTGGCCCTCACACCGCGTGTCATCCAGACCATGGCCGAGGGGCTCGAACAGATCGTGATGCTGCCCGATCCGGTCGGTGAAATCAGCGGACTCAGCTACCGACCCTCCGGTATCCAGGTCGGAAAAATGCGGGTGCCGCTAGGCGTCATTGGCATCATTTATGAATCCCGGCCCAACGTCACGATCGACGCAGCGGGTCTGTGCATCAAATCGGGTAACGCCACCATCCTGCGGGGCGGCTCCGAAGCCATCCATAGCAATCAGGCCTTGGCTGCACTCATCCGCGAGGGGCTCGCCGCCGCTGGTTTACCCGCCGACGCGGTACAGGTGGTCGACACCACCGACCGCGCCGTGGTGGGCGCGTTGATCGCTGCCGAACGCTGGGTCGATGTCATCGTGCCGCGGGGCGGAAAGTCGCTCACTGAACGCATCTCTCGCGAAGCGCGGGTGCCTGTCATCAGGCATCTCGATGGCATCTGTCATGTCTACATCGATGATCACGCCGACCTCGACAAGGCCATCCGCATTGCCGATAACGCCAAGACCCAGCGCTACTCGCCCTGCAACACCATGGAAACGCTGCTGGTTGCGCGATCTGTCGCCGATCGCATCCTGCCGCCGCTTTGCCGTATTTATGCCGACAAGGGGGTTGAACTGCGCGGTGATGCCCACACCAGAGCGGTGCTGGGTCCGATATCCATTGCCTGTAACGAGGCCACCGAGGAAGACTGGCATACCGAATATCTGGCCCCCATTCTTTCGATCCGGGTAGTGGCCGGGCTCGACGAGGCGATCGAGCACATTGCGCGCTACGGCTCGCAGCACACCGATGCGATCGTGACTGAGCATCATGGTCATGCCATGCGTTTTCTGCGGGAAGTCGATTCATCCTCGGTCATGATCAATGCCTCGACACGCTTTGCCGATGGGTTTGAATATGGCCTGGGCGCCGAAATCGGCATCTCCACCAACAAACTGCATGCGCGCGGCCCGGTGGGCCTGGAAGGTCTCACCTCGCTCAAGTTCGTGGTGTTTGGCAGCGGACAGATCCGTACCTGACCTCCCCGCTTCGGAGGCGCGCGGCTTCCACAGGACTTCATTCCCATGAGCACCGGTTACCTCTGGATCAAGGCGCTTCACATCATCTTCATCACCAGCTGGTTCGCGGGGCTCTTCTATCTGCCAAGAATTTTCGTGAACCTCGCGATGGTTCCCGAAGCGGGCGATGAGCGCGACCGCCTGCTGCTCATGGCCCGCAAGCTCTGGCGTTTCATGCAACCGCTGATGGGTCTTGCCCTGCTTTTTGGCCTGTGGCTGTGGCTCGGTTATGGTGTGGGTGTAGGTAGCGGCTGGATGCACGCCAAGCTTGCCATCGTGCTGGTGCTCCTCGCCTATCACCATGTCTGCGGACGTCTGCTCAAGCGCCTTGCAAGCGGCGCCGATCGCCATTCGCATGTGTGGTTTCGCTGGTTCAACGAAGCCCCGGTCATCCTGTTGGTGGTCGCGGTGATCCTCGTTGTCGTCAAACCGTTCTGACTCCCGAGGACGCCTTCGTGCCCCATACGCTCGACTACTTCATGGCCCCGACATCGCCCTGGACCTACCTGGGCCATCAGCGACTGCGCGATCTCTGCGCGGGTCGCGCAATCCCGATTCGGATGATGCCGATTGATCTGGGCAAGGTGTTCCCGCAATCAGGTGGGCTGCCACTCCCCCAGCGCGCGCCTCAGCGGCAGGCTTACCGATTGGTCGAGCTTGCCCGCTGGCGCGATATGACGGGCCTCCCTCTCAACGTGCAGCCGCGATTCTTTCCGGTGGGCGGCGACGATGCCGCGCTCGTGCTGATCGGCGCGCAACTGCATCATGGCGACCCGGCTGCGCTCGATCTGGCCGGGCGCGTGCTGAGTGCGGTCTGGGCCGAAGATCGCAACATCGCCGACCCCCAGGTGATGGCGGCTCTTATCGCCGAAGCCGGTCTGGATGGTGAGGCTATTGTTGCCCGGCGTCCCGATGCCATCGTCCGCTACGAAGCCAATACGAAAGAAGCCATCGCACGCCACGTGTTTGGCGCTCCCTGGTATGTCTGGCAGGACGAACCATTCTGGGGCCAGGATAGGCTCGACTTCCTGGAGCGGGCACTGGCTAGCCGCGTCGGCGCGCGCAGCTGATATGGCGCACTCACCGGAAACACCCCGCCCCGACCGGCGTACGCACCGAATCGGCCCGCGATCGACCCCGCAGAGATCAACGGCTCCGACACCGGGTGGTCCATCGCAAACCGTGCAGCAGCTCGCCTCGCAGCAGCCCCGCGAAAGGCCGCCTGGCGCGGAGCAACCTCGTCCGCAGCAGCCCCGCCCGCAGCAGCCCCGTCCGCAACAACCTCGTCCGCAGCAACCTCGCGCCGAGCAGCCCCGTCCGCAACACCCGTCCTCGCAGCAACCCGTCGCGCCGCGCGCGGGCGCGGGTCTGCAGCTGTTCGCACCGTGTCCACGCGGACTCGAACCGGCGCTCGCCGAGGAACTCACCGCGCTGGGCGCTGACGCGTGCCGGCCCACCGGTGGCGGCGTGGCCTTCAGCGGTAGCCCCGCGCTCGCCATGGCGGTCAACCTGCACAGCCGTATCGCCAGCCGCGTCTTAATGCGCGTCGCAACCGCCCGCTGCCGCGACGAAGACGAGCTCTACAAGCTGGTACGTCGAACCGAGTGGGAGCGCTGGTTCAGCGAGCGGCTGACCCTGCGTGTCGATGTGTCGGCACATCGTTCGCCGCTACGTAGCTTGAACTTCGCCGCCCTGCGAGTGAAGGACGCGATCTGTGACCGTTTTCGCGAACTCGCCGGGGCTCGTCCGTCTGTCGACACCCGGTCGCCCGACGTCCGGGTGTTCGCATTTCTCGATGCGATCGACGCCACGATTTATCTCGACCTCTCGGGAGAGTCACTCTTCAAGCGCGGCTGGCGCGGCGTTGACGATTCCGCGGGCGCAGCGCCCCTCAAAGAGAACCTTGCAGCCGGGCTCCTGGCCCTCGCCGGATGGCAACCCGACACCCCGCTCCACGACCCGCTCTGTGGGTCAGGCACGCTCCTCATCGAAGCCGCGCAGCGCACCCTTGGCATTGCGCCAGGACGGGGACGCAGCTTCGGTTTTGAGAAGCTAAAGGGGTTTGATGCCGTGGCGTTTGCGAACCTGAAGCAGGCGGCCGAGCAGAAGGCGAGTGCGTCCTGCGCCGCAGTCGTGTCCTCGCAAAGGGCGCTGGCGATTTCCGGGGCCGATATCGACCCCCGGGCCGTCGAGCGTACGCGACGCAATCTGCTGCGTGCCGGCGTTCCCGAGGGTACTGTTGACTTGAAGGTGGAGGACTTCGGCGCGCCGCGGGTTACGCCCATACCCGCGCCCCTACCCGCACCCGCTACGCAGACCCCGCCAGCACCCGTCAATCAGGCTCCGCTTGCGGGTCCGCGCGGCATCATCGTGACCAACCCGCCATACGGCGAGCGCCTCTATGCACAGCTGCACGCCCCCCATGACCTCGCAGCCGACGAGCGCTCAACTGGCGCCGAGCCCCCCGCTCCGATGACCGACTCCGACCGCGCACACCAGCTCGCCATGCAGCGCATCGGTGCCACGCTGCGCCAGCATTTCGGCGGCTGGCGCGCCTGTTTTCTCTCGCCCGATCCCGAATTACCGCGACAACTCGGCATGCAGCCCAGACGACGCACACCGCTCTTTAACGGCGCGATCGAGTGCCGCCTGTTCTGCTTTGAAATCTTTGACCGCCCGGCCCGATGAACACGCCCGCTGCCTTGTCTCCAGCCGACACCGCTTCCTCGCGACTGGCCGCCGTGCAGGACCGAATCCGTCAGGCCTGCGCGGCCGCCGGGCGCGCGCCCGCTTCGGTGTCCCTCCTTGCGGTGAGCAAGACCTGGGAAGCATCGCGCGTGCTTGAACTCGCCCTGCTCGGCCAACACGCTTTCGGCGAAAATTACCTGCAGGAAGCACTGGCAAAAATTGCCGCGTGTGAAGCCGCCGGATCAAGCCCCATTGAGTGGCACTTCATTGGTCCGATTCAATCGAATAAAACCCGCCCGATCGCCGAGCACTTCCACTGGGTTCATTCCGTCGAACGAGAAAAAATTGCCGTCAGGCTGTCCGAGCAGCGCCCTGCGGGCAGCCAGCCGCTTCAGGTGTGCGTGCAGGTCAATGTGTCGGGAGAAGAAAGCAAGAGCGGCTGCGAGCCGACTGAAGCCCTACCGCTTGCACTCGCGGTGGCGCGGTTGCCAGGCTTACAGCTGCGAGGCCTCATGACCATCCCCGAGCCCAGCGACGACGTTGGGCTACAACGATCGCGCTTTGCTGCACTCAGACAATTATTCGAAGGCATCCAACGGGCACTCAACGCTCAAGGCATCGATGCCAACTGTTTCGATACGCTTTCGATGGGGATGTCGGACGATCTCGAGGCAGCGGTTGCTGAGGGTGCAACCCTCGTCCGAGTGGGCACCGCCCTGTTCGGGCGACGCCCCACTTCTGTTACGCCATCACCGGTCGTCAGGCCATTGACTTGATGGCAGCAGCCAGGCGGCTCTTGTAACGTGATGCGGCGTTCTTATGAATGATGCGCTTATCAGAGATACGGTCAATGACCGACTGAGCCTGCTGCATCACCTGGGTGGCAGCCGCCTTGTCGCCAGCGCCAATGGCCTTGCGAACACTCTTGATTGCCGTACGAAGCGTCGAGCGCTGGCTCGAGTTCTGCGCATTAAGACGGACCGACTGCCGGGCGCGCTTACGCGCCGACGCAATGTTTGCCATGGGACAATCCCGAAAAGATCCGGTGAACCCGGAAAAGACGAAGGGAAAGCTTTGAAGTGTAACCCGATTTCGGTCGGCCCGCCAAATTGCCCAATGGCGCGGTTGCAGGCAGCCCGCGTTGTCCGGTGCCGGCCGCCAGCGGAGTGCTCGAGGTGAACCTGCTAAAAGCGGCGGCGACAGTGAGCGGCTTTACGCTCCTGTCTCGGATCACCGGGCTCATTCGCGAAACGCTGATCGCGTCACTGTTTGGCGCGTCCGCCGCCACCGACGCGTTTTTCGTGGCCTTCCGCCTGCCCAACATGTTGAGGCGACTCTTCGCTGAGGGCGCGTTCTCGCAGGCATTTGTTCCCATGCTCGCTGAGCGCAAGCTTCAGGCAGAACAGGGCAATAGCGAGCAGGCGCGCGTCTTTGCGAGCCGGGTCGCGACCGCACTCTTCTGGTCGCTTCTCGCGGTCACGATGGCGGGCATTCTCGGCGCGCCACTTCTGGTCTGGCTGATGGCCGCCGGCTTGGAGCCCTCAGCCGAGGCGGCCGCCATCCTGATGACCCGCTGGATGTTTCCCTACATCTTGCTCATCTCCATGGTCGCGCTTGCCGCGGGCGTTCTGAACACCTGGAAGCGTTTCGCCGTTCCCGCCTTCACACCGGTGCTGCTCAACGTTGCCATGATTGCCGCGGCGCTCGTCCTCTCCTCACGCATCGATCCGCCGGTACTTGCACTGGCGGCGGGGGTCATGGCCGGGGGCGTGGCCCAGCTAGCGCTGCAGTGGCCGGCGCTAAAGCGCATCGGCATGCTGCCCTCGATCGGACTGAATCCGTTTGCGGCGTTTGCCGATCCTGACGTACGCGCCATCATTGTTCGTATGGGACCGGCTGTGCTCGCGGTGTCGGTAGCCCAGTTGAGCCTTGTCATCAACACTCACATCGCCTCGCGGCTCGCGCCCGGCAGCGTGAGCTGGGTTTCTTTTGGTGACCGACTCATGGAATTTCCGACGGCGCTGCTGGGCGTGGCGCTGGGAACGGTCCTGCTCCCCTCCCTCGCACGAGCCGGCCAGCGCAGCGACACCGGTGAATACACGAGCCTCCTCGACTGGGGGCTCCGACTGTGTGTGATGTTGTCGATTCCCGGCATGGTCGGGCTCGCGCTGATGGCCGAACCACTCACAGCGCTGCTTTTTCACTATGGGCGGTTCGGCGCGCACGACGTCGCCATGACCCAGCAGGCGGTGCTCGCCTACTCGGTGGGGCTCCTGGGCCTGATTGCGGTCAAGGTACTGGCCCCGGGTTTCTACGCGAGGCAAGACATCCGTACACCGGTCAAGATCGCACTGGCGGTACTCGTCGCCACCCAGCTCATGAATCTAGTTTTCGTTCCCTGGCTTGCGCACGCTGGTCTTGCACTCTCGATCTCGGTGGCCGCCTGGTGCAACGCGGCACTGCTATTACGCGGCCTGCTCAGAAACGGCACGTACCAACCCGCCGCCGGTTGGGGCATGTTTACTTTGAAGGTGTTGGTCGCCGCGGCTGCGATGGCGCTGCTGCTTGTGCTCAGCGTGCCTCGTTTTGATTGGATCGGCCTGCAGGCCTCACCCATGCTGCGAGCGGCACTGGCGCTGTCACTGGTAGCGCTTGCGGCCGCCACCTATCTGGGGGCGCTACTCCTGATGGGCCTGAGACCAAGACAATTCATGCGCAGGGACTGAACGCCGGCGCGAGGCGCGGCCCGAAAATCCGGTACCCTCGCCAGCCATCAAGCGATACGACCCTCACGGAGACTTCGATGCGGATAGTGTTCATTGGCGGCGGCAACATGGCTACCGCGCTGATCGGCGGGCTGGCCGGCAAGACCCCGAACGCCCCGCAAATATCGGTTGTTGATCCGGTTGCTCCGCAGCGCGAGCAGTTGCAGTCGCGGTTCGGCGCACGCTGCTTCGCAGCGCCCGAGCAGGCCGCATTGGACGCCGACGTGGTGGTGCTCGCGGTTAAGCCCCAGCAGATGCGGGAGGCCGCTCAGGCCTGCGCAGCCTGGGTGTCAGGGCAGTTAGTGATCAGCGTTGCCGCAGGCATCCGGATTGCTGATCTTCAGCGCTGGCTTGCTGGCCACCGGCGCATCGTCCGGGCCATGCCCAACACGCCGGCTCTGATCGGGCTGGGCATCACCGGCCTGTGTGCTGCGCCAGAAGTGGCCGCCGATGACCGGGCCACCGCCGAATCGATCCTGCAAACCGTGGGCGAGACGCTGTGGGTCGAAGACGAGTCGCTGATCGACGCCGTGACTGCGGTGAGCGGAAGCGGCCCGGCCTATGTGTTTCGTTTCATCGAAGCCATTGAGCAGGCAGGCATCAAGCTCGGTTTGTCGCAGTCTGATGCGCGCAAGCTCACCCTCGCCACTTTTCGCGGCGCCGCTGAGCTGGCCGCCCGCTCATCGGAGCCGCCTTCGATTCTCCGCGAACGTGTGACCTCCAAGGGCGGCACGACCGCCGCAGCGCTGGCGGTGATGGAGGAGTCCCGTCTGGGCGCCTGGATGGAGCAGGCCCTGGCGGCCGCGGCCCGTCGCGGAGCCGAACTGGGCGACGAATTCGGGCGCTAGGTTCAACCGCTGAGCGCCGGCGCCTGGTTCAGCGCCAGGCGCCTCCCAACCAGGCGTCGGCCAGCACGCCCGCAAAGACTGCGGCCCCCAGCCAGTTGTTGTGATTGAAAGCCCGGAAGCATCCCTCTCGGCTGCGAGACCGGATGAGCGTGTAGTGATAGGCGGCAAGCATTGCAGCGACTGCGAGCCCCGAGAAATAGGCCGGTCCGAGTCCTTCGAGCACGCCTACCCAGCCAAGCATTACGAGGGTGAGCGCATAGCACGCCACCACCGCCAACAGATCAAAACGTCCGAAGGTGATCGCCGAGGTACGGATACCGATCTGCAGATCGTCATCGCGATCGACCATGGCGTATTCGGTGTCATAGGCAATCGCCCACGCGACGTTGGCGGCGAGCATCACCCAGCCCGAGAGCGGTACTGTGCCCAGCACCGCCGCGTATCCCATAGGGATACCAAAGCCGAAGGCGATACCGAGATACGCTTGGGGAATAGCAAGGAACCGCTTGGTGTAGGGATAGCTCGCCGCCAGAAACGCAGCCACGCCGGCGAGCGCCCAGGTGAGCGGATTGAACGGCCAGACCAGCGGGAGCGCTAGAAGCGAAAGCACCACAAACACCGCCACCGCTTCCCAGGGCGCGATCAGCCCTGCCGTGAGCGGCCGATCACGGGTGCGTTTGACGTGGCGATCGAAGTCGCGATCGGCAAAGTCGTTGATGGCGCACCCCGCCGACCGCATGAGAAGGGTGCCGAGGCAAAACGCGAATACGGTGTAGGCATCGGGGCGCCCCGAACTGGCGATAAAGACCGCCCACAAGGTGGGCCACAGCAGCAGCAGCGTGCCGATTGGCTTGTGCAAGCGCACCAGCCGCCAGTAAAGGCCGAGCCGATCGATGAGGGTGGTGTTGCTCAAGGCGAGGATCTCCCGTGCCTAGTGTAGCGATTCGAGCCCTGAAGCCTGGCGCGCCGCCCCCTGCCCCGCCCGCCGCTCGGGTTGCGCCTCGCCGGCCTCCTGCGAGGCGCAGCACCGAACCTCGTCGATTCGCCCCAGCCCCCGAAACTCGGATTTGGCCGGAACATTGCCCACCACCAGATCAACCCGGTCTCGGGCGGCTGCCTTGAGCGGCACGATCCGGGCAGCGCCGCCCAGCACCAACCCGGAGGCGAGCATGCGGCGCAGATTGGCCTCACCCACACCGCGCACCCTCCGCCGAAAGTCATCGGTATCGCGGAACTGTCCGCCGGTTGATCTCGCCGCAACAATTCGTGACGCGAGCGCGGGCCCGATGCCGCGCACGCGTTCGAGTTCAGCTGCGGGCGCAGCGTTTGCATCGACCGACACCGCTGGAGCGGCTAATGCGCCCTCAGCAAAGAAGGCAAGCACCAGCGCAAGGCCTGCCACCGTCAACGCGCACTGGGCAGCCAACGCCTTCACGCCGCGGCCGCACGCAGCCCCCTGTCTTGAAAACCTTTGATTACGCGATATGTTGCGCATGAGCCGCCCCTTCAGCCGACTGGTCAGGGTCGCCATCCTGCGCCGCGATCGCCGCCCCAGCACGGGATACCCCGGCCTGGCGAACTAAGCCATCGGGCGCTCCCCAGCCCGTCAGGCGCGCTCGAGTTCCTCGGCGCGCTGTGGCGCGCACGACTCCCAACGGCTACAGCCTGGGCACTGCCAGGAGTACTGGCGTGCTTTAAAGCCGCAGTGGGCGCACACGTAGCGTGACTGACGCTGAGCCTGCGCCCGTAGCAGACCTCGCGTGAGCGCGAGTTCGTCGCGACGCGGTCCGTCGGCCAGCGCGAGTTCGATGTCTAGCAGCCGGTCCAGGCCCACCAGACTGGGGGCGCGCGCAAGCGCAGCCCGCCCCCACGCAACAGCCGCCTGCGCACCGTCCTGCTCCAGCCGCGCCTCAAGGAGCACCAAAAACAGCTCGATCGAACGCTGCGACTCGAACTGAGCCTCAAGCGAGCCCAACGCGTCATTCAACCGACCCAGCTTCTGATTCGCCTGCAGCCAGGCCCGCGCGCCCAGTACAAACCACTCGGGCTGACGCACGCGCAAGGCCTCCCAGGCGGAGAGGGCTGCCTCGGACTCGCCCCGCGCCATCGCGAGCTCGGCCCGCATGAGCGATACCCGGGGGTGGTCCGGACCCAATGCAAAGGCCTCAGCGAGATGGCGCTCGGCCAGTGCATCACCCGCAGCGTCCGCTGCAGCCAACGCCTTGGCCGCGAGCTCGCAATGAAAATGGATGATCGCGCGCTTCGATCCCCCTGCGCCCGCGCCGTCGACGGGCAGCTGCGAGGCGAGCGAGATTGCGAGTGGCCAGTCGCGCACCAGCTCGGCGATTTCCAGACGATGCCGAAGCGCCTGCTCGGCCCAGCTTCCCGATTCAAGCCGGCCGAACGCATGATCGGCACGATCAAGCAGCCCCGCCTTGAGAAAATCGAGTCCGAGTTCGAAT
>CAIPNM010000042.1 GCA_903866395.1 uncultured bacterium | reverse complement strand
TTGATGAAGCCGATCAGGAATTGCGCAATATGTGGATGGAAACGCCGCAACAGGGCTTATGGTTCACCGGCGGTTCGTTTGCGCAATGCCGGATGTATTCGAAATATCTTGCGATGCAGATCAAGGCGCGGGAAGAAGGGTTGGTTTGATTAGAGTCTTTCTGAGTTGTTGCGGATCGTAGCCGATCCCCCCTCAAACGCCGACGCGCGCCCCGGCGCACTTGGCTTCGCCGCATAGGCCCGACGCTGATGAACGCCCCGGCTATTGTATTCGGCACGGCTGCTGCGCGCTTGAATAAGGCGGCGGCGGGGAGTGCCTTGGACATCAACAACCTCGCTGCCGGGCGTGCTGCGATCCTGCGCCAAAAGACGCTGGACGGCCTGCCGATTTCCGTCGGCAATGCCATGAAGCTACTGGTGGGCCCGAGCCTTGAATTGCCCGCGCGCCAATTGACGGTGAGTGTCAGTGCCACGTAGATCAGCAACGCCAATATCTATGCCCGCTTTGTCCAGTCGCTGGCCGAACCCCCGATCCCGAATAACCGCTGGTACCTATTTGGCGATCCGCCGACGGCGCCGGTCTATGTCTATGGCTATTTGAACGGTGCCGAGGGTCCGCAGGTTACCACGGGCCCAGTCTCCGCTATTCATGGTGTCGAGGTGAGCGTTATTTTGACTTCGGCGTCGGCGCCATTGATTGGCGCGGGGCCTGGTTCAACTCCGGCACCTAATCACCGGTCGTGGGACCTGCCGATGCCGAAGCGTCGCCGGCAGGCCCTAGCGCAGCGGCACAATGCCAGGTAGCGCTCGGACCCGTGCGATCCAAGCCGACAGGGCGGGCCAGCGCTGGAGGTCGAAGCCACCCTCGTCGGCCACATGCGTGTAAGCGAACAGTGCCAGGTCAGCGATCGTCGGGCCGGGCTCCGTTAGCCAGTCGTGCCGCATCAGCCGTTCCTCCATCACCCCGAGCGCGCGCTCTCCGCCCTCGCGGCAGCGCTCGAGCCGCTCCGCCTCGGCTTTGGTGGTGCGGAGGTAGGCCCGGATGTTGCGTGCGACCGCGATGTAAGGCTCGTGGCTGTACTGCTCGTAGAACAGCCACTCGAACACCCGGGTGCGGGCCAGGCCAGGTGGCGGCAGCCAAGGCGTGCCCTCGGCGAAATGCGCGAGGATGGCGTTCGACTCCACAAAGACATTGCCGTCCTCAGTCTCCACCACGGGCACCTTGCCCATGGGGTTGCGATGCAGGAAAGCCGGTGTGCGGGTTTCACCCCCGTTCGTGTCCACCTCCACCCAACGGATGGGGTGGCCTGTGAGCCTCAGGATCTGAACCGCTTTCCAGCAATTGCCCGAAGGGGTCATGCCGTAGACCGTCGCCATGCTCGCCTCCTACGCGGACGCGCTTCCTATAGATGAGGCTAGGGCGCGTCAACAGGCCGGGTCAACCCGGCGAATTGCAGACCAGCCATACCCGATGCGCCGTGCCGGACGCGGCGCCAATCACCTCCGTACTCAAACCAGGATGCCCCATTATCATGAAAACTTTCATCCGACCGCGCGACAGCCTAGTGGTCCGGTCGCTGCTGTCGGTTCCCGATAGCGGCGTGAATCGGCACACTAAATTCATGGCTAGTGGTACGCGGGCGCATTTTG
>CAIPNM010000041.1 GCA_903866395.1 uncultured bacterium | reverse complement strand
CTGGGCCCATGACGGCATTGCGGACGGTCCATGCATGACCGGCTCGGTGGGCTTCCGGGCACCGTCACGGCAAGAGTTTCTGCGCGAATTCCTGGCTGACGCCGCCGATTCGCCAGGTGGGCCTGATCCCCGCTTTAGCGATCGCGGCCGCCCCCGCAGCGCGCGCGCGGCGGAGGTTCCTACTGATCTGCATCGGCAGATGCGCCAGTGGGCACTCAACTGGCGGTCCACTGCAGCGTCGGTCGATGATTTCATCGGACGCTTCCTCACCGAGCCCGCAGCAAACGTTTTTTTCGATGCCCCAATGCGACTCAACGAAGCGCGCTTTTTCGAGGCAGGCCGCCGTACGGGTTTTCAACTGGACCGACGCACTCGCCTTCTCTATCGCGCCTCACGCTTCCACATCAACGGCGAGTCGGTTACAGCACCCCATTCGAGCCCGGCGAGACACCTGCTCCAGAAGCTTGCCAACCAAAGACAGCTCACCGCCCACGAGGCCAGCCAGGCGAGCACCCACCCCGAACTCGCCCAACTGCTGGGTGACTGGGCCCGGGCAGGATGGATACACCCCGCCAATACTCGGAAGCCACGCTGACCGCTCGCAGCAGATGTCCCGGCACCCCGCGCCAAAGCCACACTCGCTGCCTCCCGGTAGACCTCCCCGCACCGCTCGCACAGCCACCCGAACCGCTAGCGGTGGCACGGGAGGGTCAGATCGCGGTCCAGTGGAAACCTGTTTCCTGATCAGCGACACCGACCGATTCAGGATCGGTCTGAAGCGCCCCGGCAAGCGCCTGCTGTGCCAGCGCAGGGGCATTGTTCTTTGCGCTGAGATGTGCGGCAACCACCCAGCGCAGGCGACGATTGTCGAGCGATGCCAGCAGATCGGCGGCGGCGTCGTTGGCCAGGTGTCCCCATGGGCCCGAGATTCGGCGCTTCAGTACTTCGGGATACGCGCTATTGGCTGCCAGCAGCGCGCTGTCGTGATTGCACTCGAGCACCAGCGCATCCATGCCTGAATAGGCGCGCCTCACGTGCGCGGATCCATGACCGAGATCAGTGAGCACCCCCAACCGCACGCGACCGTCGTCGATCACATATTGCACCGGCTCCCTCGCATCATGCGGCACTGACACCGGCATGATGTGCAGGCCCCCCACTTCAAAGGGCTGATCGGGTGTGACGGTGCGCAACAGCGTCGGCAGCGCGTCCGTGTCGGTCAGCGTTGACTCGTTGGCACTTGCCGAAAGCGTCCCATGGGTCAGCCACGCAGGAATCCGGTGCGCACGCGACAGTCGGAACACCCCGCCCACATGATCGCCGTGTTCATGCGTGACCAGAATTGCATCGAGCTGCTCAGGCTCAATGCCGGCGGCACGCAGCTTTCGCCGGGCCTCGCGCAGGCTGAAACCGCAGTCGATCAAAACCCGGGTGGTCCGAGTACCGTCCTGGCTCTCGATCAGCAGCGCGTTGCCGTCGCTACCACTGCCGAGGCTTGCGAACCTCATGCCGGCAAACCGAAGCGGGCGGACACAGCCTCCAACCGACCCAAGCGAAACACGCCTGGGCTTACAGCAGCATCTGCTGCATGAGCAGGTCGAGAATGCGGTTGACGGTGGCGCGGTCAGCCTCGGGGGTGGGCTTGCCGTCTTTGTCCTGAATGGTGAGCCGAACACCCGTGCCTGCCGACACCAGGTTGAGTCGGTATTGCTGACTCAGTTCAGGTTTGGAGGAACGAGAAAACAGGCGACCAAAGAAGCCAGGCCGATCGGCTGCCGCGCGCGCCTGCTCATCGGCATCGATATAACGAACGAAATAGGCGCCACGCGACCGATCACGGTCTTCCACGGTGAAGCCCCCCCGGTCGAGCGCAAGCCCCACCCGGCGCCACGCCCGGTCGAAGGGATCATCGAGATCGATGCCTCGACCCGCGCCTTCGCCTGAAATGCGCACATCGCGCGTTTCCTGAGCGGGTGGCTTCCCTGCAGCAACCAGCTGCTCCGCGCGTTGACCTCCCGAGATCTTCTGCATCAAGCGGTTCAACATCTCAATTTCGAGGTCGGGCTCGGGTGCGCGCCGCTGCCAGAAGAACGTGTCACGCGCCACAGAGGTAGTGACCTCTTCCATGCCACGATGCGAGACATAGATTTCCGAACGGCCATCAGGCAAACGTTCGACCCGGGTACGGAATTTATCGAGCGTTCCCGATGAATAAACGCCGTCGACCACCTTGCCAAACGTGCGGCGAATGAAGTCGAGCGGCACCCGCGCCCGATTTTCGAGCCAGTTGGTCTCGAGAATGCCGGTTTCAGCGTTATCGGTCTCGAGCGTGAAACCGGTTTCGGTCCAGAAATCGCGCACCGTTGGCCAGAGTTTCTCGGGGGGCGTGTCGACCACCAACCAACGCTGGAGCCCTGCACGTTCGATTCGTGCACCGGGGGTAGACGGAAGCACCCCGGTTGTCGCGGAACGGGCCGCGGCCTGGGCGCGATCGCGCTCGAACGAGGAAAGGGTACGCTCAGCGCCCCGCGACGCCGGAACGGCGAACCGCTCGTCGGTGCGCGGCGAGACCAGATCAGGCGGCACCTCCAGCGAGGTACGAGGCGCGTTTGAGGCCGACTTGTAGTCGATCTTGCCCCGCTCTTCGAGGTAGTTGTTGATGCCGCAACCGCCTAGCAGTGCGGCGACGGTCACCAAACCGAACCCGCCCAGGACCCGCGAGAGTGACCGCTGCATGATCAGACCCCTGCTGCGCGCATGGCTGCGCGCACAACATCGTGAAAGCTGGGAGAGAGCGGCGTGAGCGGCAGGCGAACTGCTGGCCCGATCAGCCCACGCTCCGCCATCGCCCATTTGACTGGGATGGGATTGGCTTCAACGAACAGTTTCAGATGAAGCGGCAGCAACTGTCGGTTCATGGCAAGCGCGTCGTTCCAGCGCCCGTCAAGCGCCGCCGCGCACATCTGCGCCATGGCGCCCGGGGCGATGTTGGCAGTGACCGAGATGACACCATGCGAGCCCATTGCCATGAGCGCGAGCGCAGAGTCATCGTTACCGCTGTAGACACCAAAGCCAGCGGGCAACCGGGCAAGCAGATCGGAGCCTCGGGGAATGTCGCCGGTGGCGTCTTTGAGTCCGATGACGCCCGGCACCTGGGCAAGCTTCAGCACGCTGTCGTTTGAGAGATCGGCAACCGTACGGCCCGGCACGTTGTAGAGGATGACGGGCAGGCCGACGCGCTCGGCGACCGCCGTAAAGTGCCTGACCATGCCCTCTTGGGTGGGCTTGTTGTAGTAAGGGACCACCTGCAACGAGGCTGCCGCCCCGACCTTCTTCGCGTACTCGGTGAGTTCGATGGCCTCACGCGTGGAGTTGCCGCCCGTGCCCGCAATGATGGGGAGGCGGCCCGCTGCATGCTCAACCGCGACCCGGATCAGGGTGCAGTGTTCGTCGTGATCGACCGTTGGCGACTCACCGGTGGTTCCGACCGCCACGATGGCAGAGGTTTTCTGTTCGATATGCCAGTCAATCAAGCGACGGTAGCCATCGAGGTCGAGGCTGCCGTCCTCGTGCATCGGCGTGACGATCGCGACAATGCTGCCCTGGATCATGGTTTGAGGGTTCCGAAGAGGGAGACGTTCATTCTATCGCGAAGCTCTCGAGGTTCGCCGAAGGCTCGACCGCGAGAATCCGCTGAACCCGAGCACGCCGAGATCCGAGGACCACTCCGTCCTCGTAGGCAATTACCACCAGCCCGGCCTCGGCGCACCGCGCCAGCAGCTCGCCTGGCTCGAGCAGAAAATCGGGATTACTCGGCTTACCGTAGCGTTCATTGCCGCGTGCGAAGGTTTCGTAAATCAGGAGACCACCTGGTGCGAGCAGCGAACACACTTCTGAAAACCTTGGCCTGAACAGGTAGTTGCTGACGATGACGCAACCAAAACTCGCCACCTCGAAGGGCAGCGGGTTGGCTTCCAAATCGGCCTCTACGCAACGCACCGCGCCACCGATTAACCGCAACGCCGCGGCATCGCGGTCGACCGCGGTGACCGCCATGCCGAGCGCCTCGGCCGCGCGTGCGTGACGCCCCTGCCCGGCGGCAAGATCGAGAACGTGGCTGCCAGCCGCCAGCCAGCGGAGCCCGCGCATCACCCATGCAGAGGGCGCAGACGCCCCATGCGCTGGCGTCAGCCCGGCGGCCGGATGGGCCGCCCGCCCATCAGTCATGACTGAGACCCATCACCTCGCGGACATCACGCATGGTTTCCTGCGCGAGTTTGCGTGCACGATCGCAGCCATCAGCAATGATGTTACGCAGCAGGCTCGGGTCATCGACATAGGGTTGCGCGCGCTCCAGAAAGCCCTGCTGCTCCTTCAGCACGGCGTCGACCACCGGCTGTTTGCATTCCAGGCAACCGATACCCGCCGTTGTGCATCCCGCGCGCACCCAGTCACGAGTTTCGTCAGTGGAGTAGACAACATGCAACTGCCACACCGGGCAACGGCCGGGATCGCCCGGGTCGGTGCGCCGCACGCGCGCCGGATCGGTGGGCATCGTACGGATCTTGCGCGTGACCGACTCGGGGTCTTCGCGCATGCCGATCGAATTGCCGTAGCTCTTCGACATTTTCTGACCATCGATTCCGGGCATCCGCGAGGCCTCGGTGAGCAACGCCTGCGGCTCGGCAAGAATGATCTTCCGGCTTCCCTCCAGCCAGCCAAAGAGCCGTTCGCGGTCACCCAGGCTGAGATTGGGCGATTGGTCTAGGAGTTCGTGCGCCTGCTGCAGGGCTTCATCATCGCCCTGCTCCTGGAAGCGCGTACGCAGCTGCTGATACATCCGCGCGCGCTTGCTGCCCAGCCGCTTGACGGCCTCGCGAGCCTTGTCCTCAAAGCCTGGCTCACGGCCGAAAAGATGGTTGAAGCGGCGAGCGATCTCGCGGGTGAGCTCAATGTGCGGCACCTGGTCTTCGCCAACCGGAACGAAGGCGGCGCGATACATCAGGATATCGGCCGCCTGGAGCAGCGGATAGCCCAGAAAACCGTAGGTGGCGAGGTCGCGATCGGAAAGCTTTTCCTGCTGGTCCTTGTAGGTCGGCACGCGCTCGAGCCAGCCCAGCGGCGTACTCATCGAAAGCAGCAGATGAAGTTCGGCGTGCTCGGGAACGCGAGACTGAATGAACAAGGTGGACTGCTGCGGGTCGATGCCGGCCGCGAGCCAGTCAATCACCATCTCCCAGATGTTGTTTCCAATGACTTCGGGCGAGTCGTAGTGCGTGGTGAGGGCGTGCCAGTCCGCCACAAAAAACAGGCAGGGATACTCAGATTGCAGACGCACCCAGTTCTTGAGGGCGCCGTGGTAGTGCCCGAGATGCAGCGCCCCAGTGGGGCGCATGCCGGAGACGACACGTTCTGGAAACATGATCAGCCCGAAAAGTTGAATAACCAGGAAATCAGGTCGACGCCCAACCCGATGGCGGGCGTGATGATCGCACCGAGCAGGCCAGTGGCGAGCAGCGCCAGCACAATCAGAAGGCCAAAGCGCTCGAGTCGATACCAGACGATGGCCGCCCGGAGTGGAAGAAGGCTGGCCACGATACGGCCGCCATCAAGCGGGGGCACAGGCAGCAGATTGAGTATCGCCAGCCCGAGATTACAGAGAATGCCGGCCCGCGCCATGAGAACCAGAAACTCGACCTGCACAGACCAGAGCACCAGCAGCTTGAGCAGGATCGCCCAGCCAAGCGCCATCAACAGGTTGGCACCAGGCCCTGCCGCCGCGACCAGGCCCAGATCGCGCCGGGGCGAACGGAATGCTGACGCATCAACCGGAACCGGCTTAGCCCAGCCGAACAGGAGCCCCCCTGCACCCAGCGCCTTGCCCACCAGCAGGATCAGGGCGGGCACCAGCAGGGTACCAATGGGGTCAACATGACGGAGCGGATTGGCAGACACCCGGCCCTGCAGACGCGCAGTGGGATCGCCCAACCGCGCCGCAAGCCAGGCGTGAGCGGCTTCGTGCAGCGTGATGGCGAGAATGACCGGAATTGCGTACACCGCAATAAGTTGCGGCAGGCTGAGATTCATCGTGTGATTTTATCAGTGGCGAGCGCCGGGGCCGTCAGCGCCCTTTGCCGAGCATCGCGTCCACCGGCCCACAGCCGATCCGCACCACCAGAGGCTGATCTCCTGTCAGGTCGATCACCGTGGTCGGCTCGAGCCCCGAGCGACCGCCGTCCAGCACCAAATCCACCCGTCCGGACAGACGCGCCTCGATATCGTCGGTCTCCGATAGCGGCGTGTCCTCGCCCGGGAGTTGCAGCGTAGTACCCAGAAGCGGCTCGCCCACGGTCTCGAGCAATGCCCTCAGGAGCGGCGCCTGCGGCACCCGAACGCCCAAGGTTCGACGAGAGGGGTGGAGCAAACGCTTCGGCACTTCCCGCGTGGCTGGCAACACAAAGGTGTAGGGGCCTGGCGTCCACTCCTTCAGGAAGCGAAACTGCGGAGTGTCAATCGCGGCATAGACCGACAGCTGGGCCAGATCGAGACAGAGCAGCGTCATCAGATGGCGGGCATCGAGCGCGCGGATGCGTCGCACACGCTCCAGCGCCTCGCGATCGCCGATCTGCCAAATCAGGGCATGGCAGGCATCGGTGGGCGTGGCCACGATTCCCCCCTCGCGCAGACAGTCCGCCGCCTGCTGCAGGAGCCGCGGTTGCGGATTGTCGGGATGAATCGTAAGAATTCGGGTCATGGCTTCTTGAGCGCGCGCGCAGCCCGCGATCCTAACCGCAGGCGCTTGCCTGCGCCCCGACCTGGGTCAGGCGACCTGCCGACTCAGGAACTCGGGCCAATCGCGCCACACCGGAATCACCGAATCCGGAAGCAGCGGCAAACGGCCCAACTCGGTGTGGCGTTCGCCTGGCGAATGAAAATCGGCGCCGCGGGAGCCCGCGAGGCCCGCCTCCAGCGCCAGGTTGGCAAAGCGCCGGTACTGGTCACGTGTGTGACTGCCGCACACCACCTCGATCGCTTCACCGCCTGCGGCCTTGAACTCGGATACCAGCGCCCACAGCGCGGTGTCGTTGAAGCGGTAGCGCCCAGGGTGCGCAAGCACGGCCACACCGCCCGCCCCGCGAATCCACTCCACCGCCTCTGACAACCGCGCCCAACGGTGCTCGACATAACCGGGCTTGCCTTCAATCAGATATTTTCGGAACACCTCGCCCACGTCGTCGCAGATGCCGCGCTCAACGATATATCGCGCGAAATGCGTGCGCGAGATGAGCGCAGGGTTACCCACGTGGCGAAGCGCGCCCTCCCAGGCGTCAGGCACGCCGGCAATTTCCAGCTGGCGTGCCATCTCGCGTGCGCGCGAATCACGCCCCGACCGCGTTCGGGCGAGGCCTTCACAGAGCGCGGCATCGGTCCAATCGATCCGCAGGCCCACCACATGCACGGTTTCGCCGCCCCAGGACACTGAAACCTCCACGCCCCCGACATACTCGAGGCCGCGAGCGCGCGCTGCATCAGCCGCCGCCTGCTGGCCGCAAACTTCGTCGTGGTCGGTGAGCGAAAACAGTTCCACCCCGTTTTCCGCCGCGCGCTCGACCAGTGCCGCGGGCTCGAGCACGCCGTCGGACATGTTGGAATGGCAGTGAAGGTCGGCGTTGCAGCGCCAGGGGTCGGGGCGAAAACTCATTTGAGTAGAAATGTCCGGATAAGAGCCGCTACGGCAGCCGGCTGATCGTGATGCATCATGTGGCCGGCCCCTGTCACGGTCGCCCGCTCGAGCGATCGGATGGCAGCTAGTCTGCGCTCATAGGCGGGCGTCAGGGCAAAGCTCATTCCGCGCGAAGGGAATTCGGACATCACCCAGAGCACAGGAGCCACGACCTGGCGCCAGCAGGCGAGTGCTTCGCTCAGACGATAGAGCACCGGGTTGGGCAGTTTGTGCGCCGGGTCTCCGAGTACCTCGAACCCACCGTCGGCAAGCGGTTGCGACCAGCTCTCAGCGATGAACAAGGCCTTGTCGAATGTGAGTCGGGGATTGTCGGTGCACAGCCGCTGCGCCAGGGCCTCGCGGGTGGGATAGGCGCGAAGCCTACGGCCGTCCCGGACCTGATCCAGCCAGGTGGCATAACGCCCGGGCGCTTCGCGCGGACGCGCAGCACGCATGCCAACGCCTTCCAGATTGATGAGTCGGCGGATACGAGCGGGGCGCACGCCCGCATAAATCATCGCCACATTGCCGCCCATGCTGTGTGCCACCAGGTCAACCCGCCGGCCGTCGGGCGCGAGTTGGTCGAGCAGCTGATCGAGGTCGGCCAGATAGTCCGGAAACCAGTAGCTGTCGGCGGCAGGTCGCTCAGATAGCCCAAACCCGCGCCAGTCGGGCGCATGAATCGCCCAGCCCGGCCCCATCTGATCCACCATGAACTGAAACGACACCGATGAATCCATCCAGCCATGGAGCAACACCAGATGCTGCTGGGTGGGCCCGCCGGTGTGCCAGTGGCGGACATGATGACGAAGCCCCCGCAATGTAAAGAAAAGCGACTGCGAGGTCACCACCGGTCGGTAGGCTTCGAGGGGGCGCGATGACACATCGGTATTCATCTGGGGATTGATTATAGGCACCTTGATCCGGCCCCGCGCTTGTTGTCCCCCGGGGGACGGTATCGCTACGAGCATCGCTTAGAATGCGCGCTTTCCAAGGAGCCCCTTCATGGCGATCTACCGGTTGGGCGAGCACGCGCCGCAGATTCATCCCGATGCCTGGGTCGCCGACTCCGCCGATGTGATCGGCCGGGTCGAAATCGCAGCCCTGGCAAGTGTCTGGTTCAATGTCACCATTCGTGGCGATAACGATCTGATTCGGATCGGTCACGGCTCCAACGTACAGGACAACTCGGTCCTTCATACCGACACCGGGCTGCAGCTCGACATTGCCGACAACGTCACCGTCGGTCATCAGGTCATGCTGCACGGCTGTACCATCGGCAGCGGTTCACTCATCGGCATTCAGGCGGTGGTGCTGAATGGCGCAAAGATCGGCCGCGATTGCCTGATCGGCGCAGGCGCTCTGGTCACCGAGGGCAAGGAGATCCCGGATCGGAGCATGGTCCTGGGCTCACCTGGCAAGATTGTTCGCACGCTCACCGATGAAGACCTTGAACGACTGCGCTACGGCGCACGGGTCTACATCGAGCGTGCACGAATGTTCCGCGCAGGCCTCACTCGGGTCAGCTGAAGCAGCGCCTTGAACCAAGACTTCGTCCGACGCTTTCTGCTCGACGGCACCGCAGTGCGGGGCGAGATCGTTTCGCTTGACGACTGCTGGCGCCAGATCGCGAGCCGACACGACCTGCCGCGTGCCGCCCTCAACACGCTTGGCGAATTGTCGGCCGCGGCAGTACTGCTATCGGCGACGCTCAAGTTTGATGGCTCGCTCATCATGCAGATTCACGGCGACGGACCGATCGCTCTCATGGTGGTCGAATGCCGCTCCGACGGTCAGCTGCGGGCTACGGTGAAAGAACGCGAAGGCGCCTCGATCCCGGCAGACGCCCCGCTGGGCGAGCTGGTCAACCGCCAGGGGCGTGGACGCTTCGCGGTCACGCTCGACCCCCGGATCCGGAACGAAAACCGTCAGCCTTGGCAGGGCATCGTGCCATTCGAAGGTAACAGCGTGGCCGAAGTGCTCGAACACTACATGCAGCGCTCGGAGCAGCTACCCACCCGGCTCTGGCTCGCCGCCGGCCCTGATCGGGCAAGTGGCCTGTTGTTGCAGCAACTCCCCACTGAGGGCGGGCGTGATGTTCCCATCACTGACCCCGACGCGTGGAACCGGATGGAAACGCTTGCCGACACCCTGGAGCGCTCGGAACTGCTCGAACTTCCCCCGGCCGAGCTGCTGAACCGCTTGTTTTGGGACGAGCCGCTGCGAGGCTTTGACCCCCGGCCCGTTCACTTTGGGTGCGGTTGCTCGCGCGCCAAGGTGGCAGGCATGCTGAAGATGCTGGGTGTGGCTGAGGTCGAGGATATTTTGTCCGAGCGCGACCCGGTCGAGGTGCGCTGCGACTTCTGCAATCAGCCGTATCGGTTTGATGCGGTGGACTGCGCTGCGCTGTTTCGTGACGCAGTCACAGGTGATCATCCAACCAGCCGCCACTGAGACACGGGCGATCAGATAGACCGCGACCAAGCGCCGCGGCGCACTCCAGGCCCGTTAAAGTAGCAACGCTTCAGGGCCGCCTGGAAAACGATGCAGTCCGCACCTCGGCTTCAAACGCTGGAGAAGCACTCTCGCCACGCGAGGGCTCGCTGATCTGGACGAAAATTTCGCCCTTCTTCAGCATACCAAGCTCGGCCCGAGCGATTTCCTCGACCGCATCACTGCCGGTTCGGAGATCGCGCACCTGCGCCTCCAGGGCGGCGTTGCGCATGCGCCGTTGATCGTTCACAACCCGCTGAGCCTGCAGTTCGGTCTCGATTTCCCAGACGCGAAACCATCCCCCTTTGCCAAGCCAGAGTGGGTACTGGACCAGCACGAGAAGAGACAGCAAGAGGAAAGCGAGTGCGCGCACGCCCGCAACCTTACACCAGCTAGCGGCGTTTGCGGTGAAGATTGTAGAAGGCCGACTGCCCGGGGTAGTGGGCGGTCTCGCCCAGGTCTTCCTCGATCCGCAGAAGCTGGTTGTACTTGGCCATGCGATCAGTGCGACTCATCGACCCGGTCTTGATCTGCAGCGCATTCGTGGCCACCGCAATGTCAGCGATGGTGGTGTCTTCGGTTTCACCCGAGCGGTGCGACACGACTGCAGTGTAGTTATTGCGCTTGGCAAGTTCGATCGCTGCGAAGGTTTCGGTCAGCGTTCCAATCTGGTTGATCTTGATCAGAATGGAATTGGCCACGCCTTCGTCGATACCGCGCTGCAGGATGCGGGTGTTGGTGACGAAGAGATCGTCACCCACCAGTTGAACCCGCGCACCCAGCCGCTCGGTGAGGAGCTTCCAGCCATCCCAATCGTTTTCGGCCATGCCGTCTTCGATCGAGATGATGGGATAGCGATCACACCAGGTGGCGAGCAGGTCGGTGAATTCAGCAGCCGACAGGATCAGGCCCTCGCCCTTGAGGTGATAGCGGCCATCGCGGAAGAATTCTGAACTGGCGCAGTCAAGCGCTAAAGCGATCTGGGTACCGGGCTCATAGCCTGCCTTCGCGATCGCCTCGAGGATCAGCTTGATCGCCGCTTCGTGGTTCTCAACGCTGGGCGCAAACCCCCCCTCGTCACCCACCGCGGTGGAAAGCCCCCGGTCATGGAGGAGCTTTTTCAGCGCATGGAACACTTCGGCGCCATAGCGAAGCGCCTCGCGAAACGTGGGCGCGCCCACCGGCAGAATCATGAATTCCTGCAGGTCGAGATTGTTGTTCGCGTGCGCGCCGCCGTTGATGACGTTCATCATCGGCACCGGCAACGACATGGCGCCCGACCCACCAAAATAGCGATAGAGCGGAAGACCCGATTGCTCCGCCGCCGCGCGTGCCACAGCCATCGACACCGCCAGCATGGCGTTAGCGCCCAGCCGTTCCTTGTTTTCAGTGCCGTCGAGTTCGATCAGCGTGCGGTCGATCCAGGCCTGCTCGGATGCGTCCAGACCGATCAGGGCCTCGCAGATCTCGGTGTTCACATGCTCGACTGCGCGCAGCACGCCCTTGCCCAGAAAGCGCGCCGCATCGCCGTCGCGCAGTTCGATTGCCTCTCGCGAACCGGTGGAGGCGCCCGACGGCACAGCCGCCCGCCCCATCACCCCCGATTCAAGCAGAACATCACATTCGACCGTGGGGTTGCCGCGCGAGTCGATGATCTCGCGGCCAATGATGTCAACGATCGCACTCATTCAAACACCCTCAACAATGAACAGATTGAAGCGCTCGGTGGCGCCGGCGCGCGCCGCACGCGCAGCCACGTAACCAGCCGAGTGATAAAACGCTCGCGCTGCGTCCATGGTCTCGAATCGGAGGACCACCACGCGGCCGGGCTCAACATCGCCTTCCAGCACCTCAGTCCGCCCGCCCCGCACCAGAAACTCGCCCCCTGCCGCTGCGATAGCGCCCGGGGTGAGGGCCTGGTAGGCCTTGTATTTTTCGAGATCGCTGACCTTGATGTCGGTAATCACATAGGCGGCCATGACAGCATTCCTTCTGGCAGGGATTCGTTCAAAGCGTTTGCTCGGCAAAGCCATTTCGCTTCACAACGCGGTCGATCTCGACCAGCATTTCGAGCAGCGAATGCATCCGAGGTAAGGGCCAGGCGTTCGGTCCGTCCGACATCGCGCGAGCGGGATCGGGGTGGGTTTCCATGAAGAGCCCCGACACGCCACTCGCCACCGCTGCGCGGGCCAGCACCGGCACAAACTCGCGCTGCCCCCCAGACGACGTGCCCTGCCCGCCAGGCAGTTGAACGGAGTGGGTGGCATCGAACACCACCGGACAACCGGTCTCTCGCATGATGGCAAGCGAACGCATGTCCGACACGAGATTGTTGTAGCCGAAGCTCGCGCCTCGCTCGCACACCATGATCTGATCACCCGCAGCGGGGTCACCTCCGGCGGCTTCAATGGCCGCAGCACGGGCCTTGTCCACCACGTGTTTCATGTCGCCCGGCGCGAGAAACTGACCCTTCTTGATGTTGACCGGACGCCCGGCCGTCGCCACCGCGCGGATGAAATCGGTCTGGCGGACAAGAAATGCTGGCGTTTGCAGAACATCGACCACGGAGGCGACCTCGGCCACGTGACCGGTGTCGTGCACATCCGTCAGGACAGGCACCTGCAACTGCGCGCGCAGGTCGGCGAGGATGGCGAGGCCCTGATCGATGCCGGGACCACGAAACGAAGTGCCCGAACTGCGGTTGGCCTTGTCGAACGAGGATTTATAGATGAATGGGATGCCGAGTTTGCCGGTGATTTCGATGAGGCGACCGGCAGTTTCAAACGCCATGGTGCGCGACTCGATCACACAGGGGCCGGCGATCAGAAACAGGGGCCGGTCAAGGCCCACCTCAAAGCCGCACAGGTTCATGAACCGAGCCGCCCTGCGCGCACGCGGCCAGGCTGCAACCAGCGCTTCATGCGGCCCGCGCCGAGCGCGTGCGTTCCGCCTGCTCGATTGCTGCGCGCACGTAGGAGATGAAGAGCGGATGTCCCTGGCGCGGCGTGGAAGTGAATTCGGGGTGGAACTGCACCGCCAGGAACCAGGGATGCGCGAGCGGACCAGAACGCGGGAGTTCAACAATTTCGGTGAGGGCCTCGGCAGGCGTACGTGCAGACACCTTCAAGCCAGCCGACTCAAGCTGCCCAACATAGTGGTTGTTGACCTCGTAGCGATGCCGATGACGTTCGTTTACCGACTCGCCGTAGATGTGAGCGGCCAGTGTGCCACCGGTGACCGGACACCGCTGCGCCCCCAGGCGCATGGTGCCGCCCAGATCGGACGAGGTGTCGCGACGCTCCACCCGTCCTTCGCGGTCTTGCCATTCGGTGATGAGACCCACCACCGGATGCGAGCAGGCCGAGTCGAACTCTGTGCTGTTGGCACCCGTCAGACCGCATACGTCCCGGGCAAATTCAATCACGGCGAGCTGCATCCCCAGGCAGATGCCCAGATAGGGGATGCCCGACTCACGCGCATGCCGGATCGCGGCGATCTTGCCCTCCACCCCGCGGCGACCGAAGCCCCCAGGAACCAGGATGGCATCAAATCCGGCCAGCAGCGACCCAACCCCTTCGGCCTCGATCCGCTCGGAATCGATGTAGTCAATCTGCACTCGGCTCGAGGTGTGAATGCCGGCGTGAACGAGCGCCTCGGTGAGCGACTTGTAGGACTCGGTGAGGTCGACATATTTGCCGACCATTGCGATGCGCACCTCGCGCGTGGGGTTCTCGAGCGAATGCACCAGCCGGTCCCACACGCTGAGATCGGCAGGCTGGGGATTGAGGCGCAGATGCTCGACCAGCAGCCGGTCGACACCCTGCTCGAACAGCATGCGCGGAATCTTGTAGATGCTGGTGGCGTCCCAGACCGAAATCACCGATTCGAGTGCCACATTCGAAAACAGCGAGATCTTAGCCCGCTCGTCATCGGGGATGGGGCGGTCGGCCCGGCAGAGGAGCATGTCGGCCTGAATGCCGATTTCACGCAGCTTCTGGACAGAATGCTGGGTGGGTTTGGTTTTGAGCTCGCCTGCCGAGGCAATGAACGGCACCAGCGTGAGATGCACAAATGCGCTGGATCCGCGACCGAGCTTGAGGCTCATCTGGCGGACCGCCTCGAGAAAGGGCAGCGACTCGATATCGCCTACGGTGCCGCCGATTTCAACAATGGCGACCTCAGCAGCATCGGCTGTTCCGACCCCCGCTCCACGCTCGATGAAAGCCTGGATTTCGTTGGTGATGTGGGGAATGACCTGGACGGTGCGCCCGAGGTATTCGCCGCGCCGCTCCTTGCGGATTACCGAGTCGTAGATCTGGCCAGTGGTGAAGTTGTTGTGCCGACGCATGCGGGCCGATACGAAGCGCTCGTAGTGGCCCAGGTCGAGGTCGGTTTCCGCGCCGTCTTCGGTGACGAACACCTCGCCGTGCTGAAATGGGCTCATCGTGCCCGGATCAACGTTGATGTACGGGTCGAGTTTCAGCAGGGTGACGCGAACACCGCGCGATTCAAGCAGCGCGGCAATGGACGCGGCGGCGATCCCCTTGCCAAGCGAGGAGACGACGCCGCCGGTGACGAAGACGAATTTGGTCATAAGGGCAGCCGGTCAAACCCGATTATATCGGCTTGGCGAATTCCGGCTGCAAAGTGACATGCTGAATGCTGAAATCAGCGGCCATCCGCGAGCGGGCGTGCTCCAGAACCGCCACCCAGTCAGCCCCCGGCGCCAGATGCAAATGTGCGGCGAGCGCGGGCTGGCCACTGCTGATGCTCCAGACGTGCAGATCATGCACACCGACGACGCCCGGGAGCGTGGCGAGCGCTGCAGACAGGCGCTCCAGATCGAGCCCCGGGGGTGCTGCATTCATCAGGACGCGCGAGCTGTCACGCAACAGCCTGACTGTGGAGCCGAGCAATAGCAACGAAATTGCCAGGGTGAGCAGCGGGTCCACGGCAGTCCAGCCAGTGGCCGCTGAGACCACGATCGCGGTGATGGCAATGGCCGAACCCGCCAGATCGCCCATTACGTGCAGCATCGCCCCGCGTACGTTCAGATCGTCGCCGTCACGATGCAGCGCCCACCACACCCCCACATTGACCAGCAACCCGAGAATCGCTACCGGGAGCGCCAGGCTCGCATCGAGGGTGTGGGGTGAGCGGAAACGGTCGATCGCCTCGAATACGATCCAGCCGAGCAGCACCAGATAAGCGAGCGCGTTCACGAACGCCGCCAGCGACTCGACTCGCTCGTAGCCAAAGGTGAGTCGGGCATCGGGCGGACGGCGCGCCATCCACTGCGCGCCCCAGGCGAGCGCAAGCGCCAACGCGTCGGTCAGCATGTGCAGCCCGTCTGAGGCGAGCGCGAGAGAGCCGCTCACCAGCCCGACCCCGATCTCGAGCAGGCTAAAGCCGAAAACAATCAGGCAGGCGATGCCCAGCCCCCGGGAGGGCAAGGACTTGCGCCCATGGCCAGGATGACGGTCATCGTGGCCATGCGCATGATGGTCGGACGGGGCCCGAATGGGCGCGTGGGAATCGGAGCGGGACATATAATCCGGATCATGCACTGAATTGGCGGGGTTTCCATGAGCAAAGTCTTCCCAAGTGCCAGCGCTGCGCTGGCCGATGTTGTCAAAGACGGCCAAATGATCGCGGTGGGTGGCTTTGGCCTATGCGGCATCCCGGAGGCCCTGATCGCGGCGCTGCGCGACTCGGGCGTTCGCAATCTCACCTGCATCTCCAATAACGCCGGCGTCGACGGCTTCGGCCTGGGGCTGCTGCTGGCCACCCGCCAGATCCGCAAAATGATCGCGTCCTACGTGGGCGAAAACAAGGAATTCGAACGTCAGTATCTGGCGGGCGAACTCGAGCTCGAATTCACGCCCCAGGGAACGCTCGCCGAAAAGCTGCGTGCAGGGGGTGCGGGCATCCCCGCGTTCTTCACCCCCACAGGGGTGGGCACCATCGTTGGCGAAGGCAAGGAAACCCGCGAATTCGACGGCAAGACCTACCTCATGGAGCGAGCGCTGGTCCCGGATGTCTCCCTGGTCAAAGCCTGGATGGCCGACCGCGCCGGCAATCTGGTCTTCCGGCGCACCGCCCGCAACTTCAACCCCAACGTGGCGATGGCCGGTCGTATCACTATCGCCGAGGTTGAGCAGGTGGTGGCCAATGGCGAAATCGATCCCGACGCCGTTCACCTGCCTGGCATCTACATCGACCGTATCGTGCTCAACCCCACGCCCGAAAAGCGGATCGAACAGCGCACTGTGCGCGCTGAGCGCTGAAGGAGATCTGATCATGCCCTGGACCCGAGACCAGATGGCCGCGCGCGCTGCGCGCGAGCTTCGTAACGGCTTCTACGTCAACCTTGGCATCGGACTGCCGACGCTGGTCGCCAATCATGTGCCGCGCGACATGGATGTGTGGCTACAGTCCGAAAACGGCCTGCTCGGCATCGGACCGTTCCCAACCGAAGACGAGGTGGACGCCGACATGATCAATGCCGGCAAACAAACCGTCACCACACTGCCTGGCTCCTCGATTTTTTCATCGGCCGATTCGTTTTCCATGATCCGGGGCGGCAAGATCGACATCGCCATTCTGGGTGCCATGCAGGTGAGCGAACGCGGCGATCTCGCCAACTGGATGATCCCGGGCAAGATGGTCAAGGGCATGGGTGGCGCCATGGATCTGGTGGCCGGTGTCGGGCGAGTCATCGTGTTGATGGAGCACACGGCGCGCAAGAAGGACGGCACCGAAGAATTGAAGATTCTCGAGAAGTGCTCGCTGCCGCTCACCGGCCTTGGCGTAGTCGATCGGGTGATCACCGATCTCGGCGTGCTTGATGTCACCCCTCAGGGCCTTCGCGTGGCCGAGCTTGCGCCAGGGGTCACGCGCGACGAAATCGTCACCCGTACCGGCTGCCGGCTTGATACCGGCGCGCTGTCCTGAGGCCGAGCCGGGCACCCCGTATCGCTAAACCACGTCCCTCCTTGCATCCTGCCGCGTTTGCGGCCCTGACGGAGCCGCGCGATGATCCCTCACCCCGAACGCATCGCGCTCCATAACGAGATTCACGCGCGGCCCAGGCCGCGCGTGTCATCGCCCTGCCTGGTTTCGCACCTGGCACTGCTACGTCCGGCGGGCGCGGCATCCAGCCCGGCTGCGCTGCGCGAACTCTGCCTCCAGTACGGTATTGCGCCGCCGGGCGAGGGCCAAAGCCATTTCTTCGGCGACTTCGCCCGTTTCAGACTCAAGTGGGAGCGGCACGGCGAGTTTGACGACTACACCGTCTACCGGAACCTCATGCGGGCCGACGACCCCTTCGGCGAGCCCGCGATCGAGGCACTACCCACTGGCTGGCTTGCCGGTGTCGAGGGGCAGCTGGTAGCGGCGGTTCATTTGGCGCTGGTGCCCGATGGTCCGCAATGGGCGCACCGCGATCGCGTCGCGGCGGCGCTCGGCGCGTCCGACCTGATTGGGGCTGACATCACCGATGGCGCGGCCGTGCTCTACACTGACCTGCATCTCGACCCGAACGGCTACACCCGCTTCATGCTCATCAACCGGTCGATGAATGCCTCGCTTGCGGGCCGGCACCTGCAGCGGCTGCTCGAGCTCGAGGTCTACCGGATGATGGCCATGCTGGGCTTCCCGGTGGCGCGTGGCGCGGCTGCCGAGCTGAACGAACTCGAGCGTGGGCTCGGCGCGCTGGTCAGTCGGCTCGAGTCGGCTCCTGCCGAAGAAGAACCCGAAATGCTCAATGAGGTCACCCGCTTGGCCGCGCTGGCTGAGCGAATCGCCTCCGAAACCGGCTTTCGCACCGGCGCCTCGCGCGCCTACCATGCGCTTGTCCGACAGCGATTAGCAGACCTCCGCGAGCAGCGCGTCTCGGGCCTGGAAACCGTCACTGAATTCCTCGAGCGCCGCTTCACTCCGGCCATGGCCTTCTGCGAAAGCGTGGACCGCAGACTCGCCGCTGCTGCCGAACGTATCGACCGCGCGAGCAACCTGCTGCGCACGCGGGTGGAAATCGAACGCGAGGCGCAGAACCAGTTACTTCTCGGCGCCATGAACCGCCGCGCCAAACTTCAGCTGCGTCTGCAGCAGACCGTTGAAGGCCTGTCCGTGGTGGCGATCAGTTATTACGCGATTGCCGTACTGGGCTATGTTTTCAAGGGCATGGAAACGCTGGGGCTCAACATCAACCCCGACCTCGCAAGCGGCATTGCGGTGGCGCCGGTCGTGGTGTTTGTGGCGCTCGCGGTCAGACGGCTGCGCCGCTCGGCGAGCAGCGAGCGTGATCCGCTCTAAGGCGCGTCAGAGCGAGAAGCCGTCATCCACATTGATCACCGAACCGTTCACGAAACCTGAACGTTCGGAGGCGAGCAACAGCACGATGCCATCCAGGTCCTCGGGTTGACCCAGGCGCTTACGCGGGGTCATGGCAATCAGTTTCTTACCGCCTTCGGTATCCCAATGATGTTCGTTCAACTCGGTGCTGATGTAGCCCGGACAGATCGCATTCACATTGATGCCGTAGCGGCCCCATTCGATTGCCATGGCGCGCGTCATCTGGGTGACGGCCGCCTTGCTGATGCAATAGATGCCAATCATGGGCAGCACCTTAAGCGCCGCTAGTGAAGCCACGTTGATGATGCGCGCCGGCCGACCGGGTTGTGTACGGGCGCGCTCAATCATCCGTTTGCCCACCTCCTGCGCCACGAAAAACGCCCCGCGGGTGTTGGTGTTCAGCACGAAATCGTAGTCCTCGGGCGTGACGTCAACGAGCCGCTGGGTCGTGCTCACGCCCGAGTTATTGATCAGGATGTCGATCGGCCCGGCTTCATCCTCGGCCTGCGCAACCGCAGCCCGAATCGATCCGAGATCTGTGACATCCAGGGCCACCGCCGTAGCATGACCGCCTGCCGCAACGATTTCGTCGCGCAAGGCCTGCAGCCGTTCGGTCCGGCGTGCGGCAAGCACCACATGCGCCCCGTTGTCGGCAAGCATCCGCGCAAAGCGAGTGCCGAGCCCGCTGGAGGCGCCGGTGACCAGTGCAATCCGGCCACCCAGGTCGAACGTCGTTGCCATCGAAACCCTCCGATCGATTTGCTGCCGAAACATGGCGAGCGGCGATGGTAATCGATTCCCGGTTTGCGCCCTGGTCGGCCTTTCCGCGACAATCCGGGTTTAGCCGACAGCCGCCGATCAGAGCGGTTCTCCCCGGCTCCGGAGGTCTCATGCAAGTCGAACGCGACGCGATGGAATACGACGTGGTGATCGTCGGAGGCGGGCCCGCTGGCCTGTCGGCCGCGATCCGCTTAAAGCAGCTCGCCGCTGAGGCGGGGCGCGAGCTGGGCGTATGCGTGCTGGAAAAAGGGTCCGAGGTTGGCGCCCATATTCTCTCCGGCGCGGTCATGGATCCCATCGCAATCAACGAGCTGTTCCCCGGCTGGAAAGAAATGGGGGCGCCGCTCAACACATCGGTCACCGAAGACAGGTTCTTGTTTCTGTCTGAAACCGGGTCCACGCGGGTGCCCAACTGGATGCTGCCCGAGTGCTTCCAGAACCACGGCAACTATGTCGTCAGTCTGGGTAATGTTGTGCGATGGCTTGGCCAGCAGGCCGAGGCGCTGGGCGTCGAAATTTACCCGGGCTTTGCTGCGGCTGAAATCCTGTTCAATGAAGACGGTTCTGTTCGCGGGGTCGCCACCGGCAACATGGGCGTTGGTCGCGACGGCGAGCCCACCGATGCATTCCAGCCTGGCATGGAATTGCACGCCAAATACACGTTCTTTGCAGAAGGTGCGCGCGGTCATCTGGGTAAACAGCTGATGACCCGTTTCAAGCTCGATGAAGGGCGCGACCCACAGAGCTATGGCATTGGCCTGAAAGAACTCTGGGAGATCGAGCCCTCAAAATTCAATGCCGGTCTGGTGATGCACACCGCCGGTTGGCCGCTCTCCTCCGACACTTACGGCGGATCATTCCTCTATCACTTCGAGGATAACAAGGTGGCGGTCGGCTTCGTGGTCGGCCTCAATTATTCGAATCCGTGGCTGTCGCCGTTCGAGGAATTTCAGCGCTACAAAACCCACCCCGCCATCCGTTCGTTTCTCGAGGGGGGGCGTCGGGTTGCCTACGGTGCGCGAGCCATCACGGCTGGGGGGTTCAACGCGCTGCCGCGATTCGTCTTCCCTGGCGGCTGCCTGGTGGGTTGCGACGCAGGCTTTCTCAACGCATCACGCATCAAGGGCAGTCATGCCGCCATCAAGACCGGCATGTTGGCGGCCGAGGCTGCCTTCGAGGCCCTGGGAGCGGGGCGCTCTTACGACGAACTGCGCGGCTACGCCGATGCTTTCAGCGAATCATGGCTGCATGACGAACTGTATCGGGCGCGCAATTTCAAGCCCGCCATGAGCAAGGGGCTGTGGCTGGGCACGGCGCTGGTCGGCATCGATCAGGTGCTGTTTCGCGGCCGCGCGCCCTTCACGCTGCACAGCCGCCAACCCGACCACGCCTACCTGAAGCCAGCAGATCAATGCGAACCCATCAGCTATCCCAAACCCGATGGCAAGCTGAGCTTTGACAGGCTGTCCTCGGTGTTCATTGCCAGCACCAACCATGAGGAAAACCAGCCCAGCCACCTCACGCTGAAAGACGCGTCGGTCCCTGTCGCGCTGAACCTTGCCCGCTTTGCCGGGCCTGAGGCACGGTACTGCCCGGCGGGGGTGTACGAATATGTGAAAGATGAGCACAACGCCGATCGGCTGCAGATCAACGCGCAAAACTGCGTGCACTGCAAGACGTGTGACATCAAAGACCCGACCCAGAATATCGTGTGGGTCACACCCGAGGGTGGGGGCGGTCCGAACTACACGAACATGTAAGCGAGCGAGGGCAGGGTCACAGCAGATATTCCTGCTATGCCCCAGCCCAGCCGCAGCGCGAGAGGCACTGCGTCCATGACGCAGCGAGACTGGAGAGCCTCGCCGGCGCGTTGGAAGAACGGATCAGCCGCCGAACTGACGGGCGCGACGATCGCCGCCGCCACCGAAACCGCCGCCACCACCGCCGTAGCCGCCACCGCCACCGCCGCCACCACCGTAGCCGCCACCGCCACCGCCGCGTCCGTAGCCACCGCCACCGCCACCACCGCCGCCGCGGCCATAACCACCACCGCCACCGCCACCGCCACCGCCACCGCCGCCGAAGCCACCGCGGCGCGGCCCACCACCGCCGCCACCGCCGCCGCTCTGCTCACGGGCCTCATTGACGACCAGGCTACGGCCTTCAAGGGAGAAGCCATTGAGCGCGCGAATTGCAGCCTGCGCGCCATCGTTGTTGCCCATGGTGACGAAGCCGAAACCGCGTGAGCGGCCCGTTTCGCGGTCGGTGACGATTTTTGCGTCAGTCACATCACCGTGCTGGCCGAACAACTCGGAGAGTTGCGCATCGGTTGCACGCCAGGGCAGATTGCCCACATAGATCTTGGTGCCCATCCTGGAAAAGTCCTCGAAACCCGTTGAAGAGGTCATTGCATTTCGAGGAACACCGGAACCAGCAACCCGAGAAATGCAATCCTGAATGGCGGGCGGATGCCCAGCCATCGCGGCCACTCTGCCACAAACATCGGCGGTTGCACAGCAAGATGAAACCCGCGCTCGGGTAAGTCCGATCGGCGAGGCGGACACCACGTACTGCGTTGATCAGAGAACCCGCCAGAGCAACCCACAGTCACGGAAGCGGTTGAACAGCCCAGCTTCGCTCGGGAGCGACGCGCGCTCGGCAGCCGTGTCCGCCTGGACAGCGGGGCGCCGGCAGCGCCAGGCCGATCGCAGGACAGAAGCTCGCAAGGCAAGACGGGAGCGTCGTATCGGCGCCTCAAAATCCGCTTATCGGACAAGGTTTCTAGGGATTTGCATCCGAACAAATACTGTATAAAATCACAGCACGGAGGTTCCCCAATGCGTGATCTCACTGCCCGTCAGCAGCAAATTCTGTCCCTCATCCAGCAGCACATCGCCGATACTGGCTTTCCGCCCACCCGGGCTGAAATCGCCACCCAACTGGGGTTTCGCTCGCCCAACGCTGCCGAGGAACACCTCAAGGCGCTCGCGCGGAAGGGCATGATAGAACTCGCCTCAGGCTCCTCGCGTGGCATCCGCCTGCGCCGTCTGCCCGACTCCGAACTCGACGTCCCCCGGGCCGTACAGGTCGCGCTCAGCCTGCCGCTAGTGGGGCGGGTTGCGGCAGGCAGCCCCATCCTCGCACAGGAGCATGTCGAGGCCAGCTATGCCGTCGACCCTGCCCTGTTCGATACCCGCCCCGATTACCTGCTACGGGTACGCGGCATGAGCATGCGCGACGCGGGCATCCTCGACGGCGACCTGCTGGCAGTCAAGCGCGCACAAGAAGCCCGCAATGGCCAGATCGTCGTGGCGCGGGTCGGAGACGAAGTCACCGTCAAGCGTTGGCAGCGCAAGGGCGCCGTCATCCAGTTGCTGGCCGAAAATCCGCTGTATCCGCCCATCGTACTCGACGCACGCTCCGACACGGTTGCCGTCGAAGGCATCGGGGTCGGCCTGCTCCGAACCGGCAAATCGCTTTAACGCATCCAGTCTCCACGTCCGGAATATCTGCCATGTCTGCACTGCCTGTTGCCTCGCCTGCCCTTGGCCATTCGTTGGCGCCGCCTGCTCCAAAACTGTCTGGGCTCCCGGCAAACGTCTGGCGAGCCGGTCGGCTAGATCCCATGCCGCCCGCCGGTGAATCCAGTGGCTTTGCCGCACTCGACGCCGTCCTGCCCGGGGCTGGCTGGCCCACCGGCTGCCTCACCGAGTTGCTGTGTCGGGAGGCCGGCATCGGCGAGCTCAGGCTGCTGGTGCCACTGCTGCAGCGCCTCACCCAGCAGCGGCGTTTTGTCATCCTGCTTGCCCCGCCCCACATCCCCTACGCGCCCGCGCTTGCCAGCTTCGGCATCCAGCTCGACTACCTCATCATCATCCAGGCCCCCAACGCAGCCGATCGGCTATGGGCCGTTGAGCAGTCCCTGCGCAGCTCCGGCTTCGGCGCACTGCTCGCCTGGTTGCCTCAGCAACGTACCCGACCAGAGCATCTGCGCCGGCTGCAGGTTGCCGCCCAGTCCGCGGGGGGCCCTGTCTTTCTGTTTCGCGAACTCCCCGCTCAGTTCGAAGCCTCACCGGCGCCGCTACGCCTGATGCTGCTGCCGCGCCCCAATCCGCAATTGTCGGTGCAGATCCTCAAGCGGCGCGGGCCGGTCATTGCCCAGCCGTTGCTCCTTGACCTGCCCCAACCCGTCAGCACCTTCACACTGCGCACTGCACCCACGCAATCGCTCGACCCGGGCCTGCTCACCTCAGCGCACAGCGCGCCAGACACCCGGATTCATGCGACAGCGCGGCCGCCCATACCTCGCGCCAGCCAGGTGCTTGCCCACTGAGTTTGCTTACCCACCAGGTCATGTCGTCTTCCCCGTGCTCTGGCTCGCCGTTTTCCTGCCAACCTTCACGCTCGACTGCTGTCAGCGCGGCGCCCCTTCGTATGAGGGTCCGCTGGGCATCACTGAACAGGATCGTCTGGTGGCGTTCAATGCCCTTGCAGCTGCAGCCGGCGTGCAGCCAGGCCAAACCATCCCCACCGTCTTCGCGCTGCTTCCTTCCATTCATCTGATCGAACGCAGTCGCGCACGTGAATCCGAGGCCTTGCAGGGCCTCGCTGCCTGGGCTCAGCAATTCACGCCCACCCTCTCATTACGACTCCCGGTTGACGCTGCTGACCCCGCCGGCCTACTGCTCGACGTGGCGGGCAGCTTGCGTTTGTTCAACGGCCCCGACCGGCTGACCAGGCGAGTGCTGTCGGGGTTGGCTGAAAACGGTTTCCCCGCTCACACAGGATCTGCCTGTACACCAACTGGTGCCTGGCTGCTGGCTCGCCATCGCAACGCCCTGCACGCCGACACACCCAACCGACTGCGCGCCCTACTGGCCCGACTGCCAGTTCGACTGCTGGCCTGCGCACAGCCGCATGAGGCTGCGCTCCAGGCCATCGGCGTCCGCACGATCGAGCATCTCATGCAGCTGCCGCGAGCCGGCCTTGCCCGACGCTTCGGTCTCGAGTTACTCGACGAACTCGATCGCGCCACGGGTCAGCGCCCCGACCCTCAATCGGTGTTCATGACCCCAGACAGCTTCGAAAGCCATCTCGATCTGCCGGGCCCGGTCGAAGACAGCGAGCGTTTGTTGTTTGGCGCGCGTCGGCTACTGCTTCAGCTCTGCGGCTGGCTGGCTGGCCGTCAGGCGGGCGCGCGGCGAATTTCACTCAGCGCCGAGCATGAGCGCTACCCGGCCACCCTGATCCGCTTCGGCCCAGATCGCCCCAGCCGCGACCCTTCACAACTCGGGCTGCTGCTGGCGGAGGCGCTACGACGCACCAAACTGGCCGCAGCCACCAGCAGTCTGAAGCTGCAATGCCATGACGTGCACCACTATGCGCCAGCCAGTACGGAGCTGTTTCCCGGCGCGGCAACCGCCCACGAACAAATCGACCGGCTCGTTGAACGCCTGAAGGCTCGGCTGGGAAACGAACAGGTCTCGCAGTTGCATCAAGTGGCCGAACATCGCCCCGAATACGCCTGGCGCGCCGAACCTGTTCAGCGGCTGCCCGCGTACACCCCCGAACCGGCGCGCCCGCGCGCAGACTATCCAACGCGCCCCCCCCGCCCTGCCCCGCAATCGCCGATTGCGCTGCGCGCAGCTCTGCACAGCGCCGCGGCCCGTAAAGCCTGGCACACCCAACGCACCGCGGGTAGCCTGCCAGCGCCCCTGCGCCCACTTTGGCTGATCGAGCCGCCTCTCACGCTCTCCGAGCGTAACAACCGGCCCTTCTGGGAAAGCCCTCTGTCACTACTCGCAGGCCCCGAGCGCATTGAATCGGGATGGTGGGACGACAAATTGGTCCTGCGCGACTATTTCATCGCGGAAGACACCTCACACCGCCTGGTATGGATCTTCCGCGAGCGCCTCAGTGCCTCCGGCGCCTGGTATCTGCATGGCCGCTTTGGCTAGCCCTACTGACCCCTTGCCCGTCGCGCTGAACCCAGCCGCTCGTTGTGCGACTGGCAATCAATGCAGCGCAGCGCAAGCGGCTGTGAATGCAGTCGTTCCAACGGCACATCGGCCCCGCAATCCATGCAGACACCGTAGCTACCGAGTTCCATACGCCGCAGTGCGTCGCGCAGCCCGCGCCATTCTTCGATATCGCGCTGCGCCTCACTCAGATCCAGCCCGCTTTCGGTCTCGACCCAAGCCAGATCGGCGTTGTCACCCACGCGGCCCAGCATCTCGGCGTCTTCGGTGGATTCACGCAGTTTCGCCGCAATTTCTCCTTCAAGCAGCCGTGAGCGCGCGATCATTCGCGCGCGCAGATCGGCAATCTGATGTTCGCTCAATGCCATGCACCGCCCCCAGGCAATCGTGTTCGAATTCGGCTCAAGGATGATAGGCAGGGCCCGCGCTGCCGGTCTTGACCGACATCAAGCGGCAGACCGGTACCCGCATGACGGCACGATCTGATCGAACGTCGGGAGGTGCAACCCGCGAACGGAATCGCCGCTCCGTATCTGGGCCTGTCCCAGAAAACGCTCGCTTTTGGTTCGCGTATGAACTAAAGTTTCATTTGTAAAACCACCGTTGCCCACCCACACCCTATTGGCTGCACCGCGCCACATGTCTTCCCCCCTCCCACCAGCAATCGAGTTCATCGGCGTCGACAAGCGTTTCCGGGTGAAGGGTTCCAGCTCCGAACTGCTTGCCGCAACCCAGGTCACGTTCGATGTTGCAGAGGGTGAAGTGGTGTCGCTGATCGGTCCCTCGGGCTGTGGCAAAAGCACCCTGCTTAATCTCGGCGCAGGGCTCGCCCCGCCTAGCGCGGGCACTGTCCGGGTGGCGGGTACCCTGGTCAGCGGTCCGAATCCGCACGTCGCCTTCATGCTGCAGAAAGATCTGTTGATGCCCTGGCGCACAATCGCCCGCAATATCGAGTTCGGGCTCGAGCTGCGGGGGGTGGCAGCGCCACGCCGCCGCGAGATCTCCGCACAACTCCTGCGCCAGTGCCGGCTGGAGGGCTTTGGCGAGCACTATCCCCATCAGCTCTCGGGTGGCATGCGTCAGCGTGCAGCGCTCGCGCGAACGCTGGCAGTCGACCCGCTGGTCCTACTGATGGATGAGCCGTTTTCGGCACTCGATGCGCAAACCAAGATGGTGCTCCAGCAGGACCTCGCGCGGACCGTGGCCGAGCAGCGAAAAACGGTGCTATTCATCACCCACGACCTGTCGGAGGCGGTGGCCCTGTCCGACCGTATCCTCGTGATGAGCGAGCGTCCAGGCACCATCGCCGCGCAAATCCGGGTAGACCTCCCCGACCGAAATCACCCCATGGCCAGGCGTAAGCACCCCGGGCTGACCAGCTATGTGAACGAGCTGATGGGTCTCTTGAAGCTCGACGCCGGCGCCGAATTGCACTGACCACCGCCACCATGCCACGCGAACGCCTGATCACCGGTTTTTGGAGCCTCACCGTTCTGGTGGTTTTCCTAGCGGCCTGGGAGTGGGGTCCGGGGCTCGCGGGCGTGCCCGCTTTCGTGCTACCGCCATTTTCCAAGGTCTGTAGCGAAGCCGTACGAATCTGGGAGGCCGAGCGACTGCTGCGCCATGCCGGCATCACCGCAGCTGAAGTCATGATCGGCTTTGTACTCGGGTCACTCCTTGGCGCGCTGATCGGCTTTACACTCGGTGCGTCGCCGCGAGTGGAAGCCGTGCTGTCGCCCTACCTGCTCGCGTTACAGATCGCCCCCAAGGTGGCCTTTGCACCGCTTTTTGTCATGTGGCTGGGCTACACGATCTATCCAAAAATTCTGGTGGCGATCCTGATCGTGTTCTTTCCGGTGCTGATCAACGTGCTCACCGCGATGCGAAACACCGACGTCGACCTCACGAACCTCGCGCGCTCGTTCTCGGCCACGCGGTGGCAAATTTTCCGAATGGTCGAATACCCCACCACGCTGCCCGCGCTGTTTTCGGGCCTGCGTATCGCGAGCACGCTCGCGGTCATCGGCGTGGTGGTGGGCGAACTGGTGGGCGGCAATCTGGGCCTGGGCTACATGCTGGTGTTCTTCGAAGGTCAGGGCAATACCGCAGGTGTGTTCGTGGTGATCGGCGCGTTGACCGTGATCGGCATCCTTGCCTATTACGCGGTCGTGCTCGCTGAACGGCGCGTGCTCCACTACCTGCCAAGCGCCGACTCGCCACATCGCTGATGCGCCCGCCTATCTCGCGCCCGCCTGTCTCGTACGCTGACCATGCCGGTCGCTGCCCGGCGCGCGTGGTGGCAAGCCTGCACCTCCGCTGCGACTCCACAGGCGCAGTCCACTCTGCCCACCCTGCCCCCCTCCATCTGCCATGAGCACTGACCTTCGGCCTCTCCAGCCTGGCCCCACCGATGCCCCCGTGATCCGCCTCGACGGCCGGCGAATTTTCGTGACTGGCGGTGCGCGCGGTCTGGGCGAAGCCTTCGTACGCGCGCTCTGCGCCGCAGGCGCACAGGTGACCTTCGGCGATGTCCTCACCGACCGGGGGCATGCACTCGCCGCCGAACTGGGCAGCCAGGCAATGTTCGTCGACCTGGACATGCGCGACCCGGACTCGGTTCGCACCGCCCTCCACGCCGCCACCTCGCACATGGGCGGGCTCGATGGCCTGCTCAACAACGCAGCCGTCACGAACTCGGGCGGCCGTGATCTCGACCAGATCGATCTCGACACCTGGGACAACGTGATGGCTGTCAACGTGCGCGGTCCGTGGCTGGCCACGTGCGCGGCGCGCGCCGCTCTCAAAGCCTCGGGAAGCGGCCGAATCGTGAACATCGCATCCGACACCGCGCTCTGGGGCGCACCGCGCCTGATGGCTTACGTGGCAAGTAAAGGCGCAATCATCGCCATGACGCGTTCGATGGCCCGCGAACTGGGCCCCGACCACATCACCGTCAATGCGATCGCGCCCGGACTCACCCTGGTGGAAGCCACCGAATACGTGCCCCGCGCCCGCCATGATCATTACCTGAACGGCCGTGCCATTCCGCGCGAACAGATGCCAAACGATGTCACCGGCAGCGTGCTCTTTTTGCTGTCGGCTGCGAGTGCTTTCGTCACCGGGCAGTTGCTTGCGGTGAACGGCGGCTTTGCCATGCACTGAACTCCAGAACCCTACCCTCTCAACGCTATGCGCACGCTCAACGAACTAAACGCTTCGGTCTCCGCCCTTTCTGTCATCTCTACCGCTTGCGGCGACGCCGCCCGAGTTGAATCGCTACAGGCCGGCGCGTCCGACCAGCCGGTCTCCCACGTGCTGCTGCACGGCATCGGTTCGGCTGGTGGGAGCTGGCTCGAGCAACTCGAGGCCGCCAACCGCCTGGCGGGATCGCCGCGCCCGCGGGTACTCGCCTGGAATGCGCCCGGCTATGGGAACAGCACGCGGCTGGCGGCAGAATGCCCCACGGCCGCCGACTACGCGGCGCGACTCTGGCAGTGGCTCGATGCGCTGGGCGTCAACCATCCCATCACCCTTGCCGGTCAATCAATGGGCTGCCTGATTGCTTCAGCAGCGGCTCGCCTGCAACCCCAACGAATCAGCCGGCTGGTGCTGTTTGCCCCGGCCCGCGGCTACGGACGCGCCGATGCCACCGAGCGCGAACGCCGTCGCAGCGACCGCCTCGAGGCGCTCCGCCAGCACGGCCCCGCCGGTCTCGCCGAACGCCGCGCCTCGGCGATGCTGTCGCCGCAGGCTCACCCCGATCTAATCGGCTATGTCCGCGCCATCATGGCGCGCATCGATCCGGCGGGCTATACCCAGGCCACCGAAATGCTGGCCCAGGGCGACATCGACGCCGATCTCGCCACATGGCGCGGGCCTCTGGTGGTCGCAAGCGGTCAAGCCGACCGGATCACGCCGCCTGAGGGCTGCCGAGATATCGCGACCCGCGCTGGCCAGCCCTGGACCGATCTCGGACAGGTCGGCCACGGCTGTCCGCTCGAGGCGCCACAAAGGGTGAACGCCATCCTGGGCCTCGGCGAGCCATGAGCCGATCGACACCGCAACGCGCCGAGGCAGCGCCGCCCGCCGACCCCGGCGAGTCAGGGTCCGAGCCTGATCGCTACCACGTGCCCGCGCTCGCGCGCGGCCTTGAGCTGCTCTCGCGCTTTAGCCGCCGTACGCCGCAGTTGACCGGGGCCGAGCTCGCGCGCGACATGGACCTACCGCGCGCATCGGTCTTCAGGATGCTGCACACGCTCGAACGCGCAGGCTACGTCGAGCGGGTGGACGACAGCGCCTCCTACCGGCTTGGGCTGGGCGTGCTGCGCCTGGGCTTTGAGGTCCTCGCTTCCATGGAGCTCACTGAAATTGGTCACCCAGTCATTGCGCGCCTGCGGGATCGCACACGCTGCTCGGCGCACCTGGTAGTGCGAGATGGCCGAGAGGTGGTGTTCATCGCCAAGGCACCCGGGGAAAGTGCACTCTTTCAGTCGGTACAGGTCGGTGCTCGCCTACCGGCGCACGCCACGGTACTGGGGCGGTTGCTGCTGTCCGATCTCAGCACACTCGAACTTGAGCGTCTGTATCCCGAGAGCACGTTACAGCGCTTCACCGAACACACCCCCAGGACACTCACAGAGCTTACCCGGCTGATCGCGGCTGACCGCAAACGCGGATGGGCAATCAGCGAAGGGGGCTTCGAAACCGGCATCTCCACCATCGCCGCGCCAGTGGTGGCTGGGCGCGGACACGTCACCGCGGTGGTGAGCGTCACCGTACCGGCGCAGCGGATCGATACCGAACGGGCGCAAACGCTTGCCGAACAGGTGCAAGAAGCGGCGGCAGAGATTGCCACCCGTCTTACGCATTCAGCGGCTGGAGGCTCACCATGACATCCCCTTCAAGCGCCGAGCCGGGCGGCACCCCGTTCACCATGATCGGCTGGGGGGCCATCGCACAGGCGCTCCACGCTCGCCTAGCCGCCGTCCCGCATGCGCGACTGGACTGCGTGGTCGTTCGTCGCGAGCGGGTCGCGGCAGTGCGCAGCGCCCTCGGTCCCTCGGTGGATGTGCAGAGCGAGGTCCCCGAGCGTTGCAGGCTGCTGATCGAGTGTGCCGGTCACTCCGCGCTCTTCGACCATGTCGAGCCTGCGCTTGCACGCGGCACCGAATGCGCGGTGCTTTCGATCGGTGCACTTCATGAAGACGGCCTCGCCGAACGGCTGGCCGATACGGCCGCGCGCGGCGGCGCACGACTGCATCTGCTCGCAGGCGCGATCGGTGGCATCGATGCAATCGCCGCCGCCCGGTTCGCGGGTCTCGACGAAGTCGTCTACACCGGAAGAAAGCCCCCTTCGGGCTGGCGCGGTTCACCCGCCGAGCAACTGCTCGATCTGGATGCGCTACGCGAGCCCGCTGTGTTTCTCGAGGCAACCGCTCGCGAGGCAGCACGGCTTTACCCGAAAAACGCCAACGTGGCTGCCACCATTTCCCTCGCTGGGCTGGGGCTCGATGCCACGCGCGTCCGGCTGATTGCCGACCCGGGCATCAAGGACAACATTCATGAGGTGATGATCCGCGGCGCGTTCGGCGAGATGTCCCTCACCATGCGCGGCCGACCGCTTCCTGACAACCCACGGACCTCGGCACTGACCGTGCTATCAGCCATGCGTTTTCTCGCCAACCGAACCGGGGCCCTGGCCATCTGAGCACATTCATGCGCAACCCGCTCTCCATGCTGTCACGACTCCTCACCCTCACCGTGGCCGGGTGCCTGGCAAGCTTCGCCCAGGCCGATGAACCCAACGCGGCCACTCGGCAGCTTGCACAGGAACGCTTCACCATCGTGGCGCCGTTCCCACCAGGCGGCCCGGTTGACGTGCTTTCGCGCTTGCTCGCCGAAAGCCTGCAGAAGCGCTATGGGCAAGCTGCAGTCGTTGAAAACGTGCCCGGAGGCGCAGGCAATCCCGGCATGGACAGGGTTCGGCGGGCACGGCCGAGCGGGCACACCTTGCTGGTGATTCCGGCTGGCAACCTCACCATCAACCCAACGCTGATGGCGAATTTCCCGTTCCGGATCGAGCGCGACTTTGCTCCGGTCACCATGCTCGCCAAGGCACCCAATGTGCTCGTGGCCCATCCCTCGGCCGACACCACCACGCTCGCCGCGCTAATTGCCGCGGTGCGCGCCGACCCCAAGCGGTTTTCCTATGCGTCGCCCGGCATTGGCAGTGGCCTTCATCTGGCGGGCGAACTGTTTCGCCAGCAACTCGGACTCGACCTGCAGCATGTGCCCTACAAGGGAACGGGGCCTGCCATGAATGATGTGATCGCAGGCGTGGTCCCGCTCATGTTCAGCAACCTGCCGGCTGCGCTGCCCCAGGTTCGTGCCGGACGCCTGGTGGCACTGGCCGTTACCGACCGCAATCGAAGCCCAGTTGCCCCCGATATTCCAACGCTGGCGGAGTTGGGGGTGGACGGTGTGGTGGTGAGCTCCTGGTACGGACTGATGGCGCCAGCGGGCACCCCGCCTGATATCGTGGCCCAGCTCGCGCGGGACGCCGCCGCTGCCCTCGCAACCGAGGCCGTTACCCGCCAGCTCAGCGCTCAGGCGATGACCGCGAGCCCGATGACGCCCGCTGCATTTGCCGCGCACATCCGTGCCGAGACGGCCACCTGGGAAAAGGTGATCACCGCGCGCGGGATCCGGGCCGACTGAACCGACCCGCCACCACACGAGCGAACAAGCAACTCAAAGGTCGAGCACCAGCCCCTCGCCGCGGCAGCCCGATACGCAGATCATCATCACCTTGTTTTCGGCGCGCTCACCCTCGGTGAGCACCGAGTCGCGATGCTCGGGTGTGCCCTCGAGCACACGGGTTTCGCAGCTGCCGCAAAAACCGTCCTGGCAACTGAAACTCACCGACACACCAGCGTCGAGCAAGACATCGAGGATGGACTGCCCGGGAGCGACGGAAAAGCGCTGCGCTGATCGTCGCAGCTCAACCGTAAAGCCCTGTTGCGAACCAATTTCCTCTACTGGCGCGGCAGCTGCAAACCGTTCGATGTGGGCATTGCCGTAACCAAGCGCCGAGCAACTGGCAAGGAAGGCATCGAGCATGGCGCCGGGCCCGCAAGCGTAGTAGTGCGTGGTGGCGCCTCCCGCTCCCGGCCGTGCTCGGAGCAGTTCGCTCAGGTCTGGGGGGCCGCCAGCGGCGTCGTCAAAGTGCCAATGCACCGGCACGCCAAGCGCGGCGATCTCATCGGAAAACGCCGCGGCGCTGCGCGAACGCGCGCAATAGATGAACTCGAACGACGCGCCCAGTGCCTTCAACCGCCGCGCCATCGACAACAGCGGCGTGACGCCGATGCCCCCAGCCACCAGCACCGTGTGCGCGGCCGACTCGTGAAGGGGGAATTGGTTGCGAGGCTCGCCAAGCTCGAGCGGCATACCGATGCGAAGCTGTTCATGCACCGCGCGTGAGCCCCCTCGGCTCTGGCGTTCGCGCAGCACCGCCAGCACATAGCGATGACGCTCGCGGCAGTCGTTGACCAGCGAATAACTGCGGATGAGTCCGCCAGGCAAATGCAGATCAACGTGTGCGCCCGGGGTGAAGGCGGGCAACTCGGCGCCATCGGGCGCACGCAGTTCAATGCCGATCACATCGGTGGCTTCATGGCGCAGCGTATGAACGAAAGTACGAATCATGCTGAGATACCCGAGGTTTCCGCGTCGAGCTGCTTCTGGGCGAGCCCGCGTAGCGTCCGACGTAGCCGGACAATGCCGAGATCGTGTTGATAGAGGTGCTCGCGCTGGTTCGCGTCGGGCTCCATGTTTTCCATGGCGAGGCGGTCTTGCTCGAGGACGTGGAAATGCCGGCCTTCGAGACGATTGCGGTAGAGAAATCGCCAGGCGCCACGCTGCCAGCCCTCGACCTTGCGACACCGCCAGAAGAAAATGCCCGCCGCCTGCGGGCTGATCGGAACATAGCCACCGATGATGGTGAAGTTGCCGCCCGGCCCGCCGGTTTTCGGATAAGGGATCTCCAGCCGCATCATGTGAATGCCGGTATCGATCCATTCGGTCCAGTCGAAATTGACATTGCGCTGGCCCTTCTTTTCAAACACGAAACCGGTGTCAGTGTCACGAATCTGAAAGTCGGCTGAAAAATCGCCCTCGGCCATGCTGTGCGACTGACGATGCAGGTAGGCGCCATGCATGGGATCGATCACGTTTTCCATGACATAGCGGTAATCGCATCCCCACTCCACATAGCAGAGAAAGGACGACCACTCGGGCGAGGTGAGCTGCTCGGGCAGCACCAGCGGCGGCGGCTCATCGCAGTGCGGATCAACCGCGTTGTAGACAAAGACCGCGCCCTGGGCCTCGCGAGCGGCATACATGCGGGTAGCGCGCGAGCCTTCGAGCTTGCACCCCGGACTGCCGGGCACGCGGGCGACCGTGCCGTCGCAGCGGACCTGCACGCCGTGGTAGGCGCAGGCAATGCGGTCACCCAACACGACGCCCATGGAGAGCGCGGCGCCGCGGTGCGGGCAGTGATCCTCGAGCACCCTGACCCCCCCAGCGTCGTCGCGCCACAGCACCAGCTTTCGCCCCAGGCGCCGCAACGAGATCGGCCGATCGCGCACCCATGACGACGGACAGATCGGGAACCAGTAGTTGGTGAGTCCACGCGACAGGATGCGTTCGACCGCATCCTGATACACAGGGGTGGGTGCGTTCATCATTCGACTCCGTGACTGTCGTTCAGGCGGCCAGACCGCAGACGCCGTAGGGGTCAGGCGCCCAAGCGCGCGAGTTCGGCTTCCAGGCGCGCTGCGGTCCAGGGCCCGCCATCGGGGCTGGCCGGACCTGTGTCATTCAGCATGCGCATGATGCCGTCGAGGTCGTGGATGCCCGCGGCGAACGCGCGTTCAATGGCATCGCCCAACAGGTTTTCGTAGGCAGTGGGTTCGGCGAGCCGATGCTGATGCATGACATTGACGAGCGAAGTGGCGTGGGCCATGGGCGCTCTCCTCAGTGCGAATGCGACTTGCCGTGCCCGCCACCCTGCGTTGAGGCGGGCTGGGGCGAGCGCGCTACCGCAGTGATCTGGGCGGTTTCACGGCTGCCGTTTCGCAGTTCGACCACCAGCGAGATGGGCACCTTGTCACCGTCCTTGATCTGCACCTTCAGGTCCATCAGCATGACGTGATAGCCGCCCGGCTCGAGCGCAACCGGCTGGCCCGCAGGCAGTTCGAGCGCAGGAATGGCCCGCATGCGCATCACGTCCTTGTCCATGCGCATTTCATGAATTTCGACCACCCCGGCCACCGGCGAACTGGCCTCAAGCAAACGCGAGGCACGCCCGGCGGTGATTTCCATGTAGGCGGCGGTGGCCTTCTGGCGCGGCACGGTGCTGCGCACCCAAGGGTCTTTGACCGACACCACCTGGGCGACAACCGGGCCAGCCACGATCGCAAAAGCGACCGTCAACAGACACGACATCAGCCAGGTGAACCGGTTGGTGAAACTGCTTTGCATGGTTGCTCTCTGAACAATCGGTTGCCTCATCAGGAGTATAGCGGGGCCCCCGTATCACCCGAGGCTTGTAGCAGACGAAACGCCACCCGGCAGCGAAATGTTATAACTGTGTTTTTATACAGTATTATTAATGGGTCATGCTACCCGCCTACGCCGAGCTTCACTGCATCAGCAATTTCTCCTTCCTGCGGGGCGCCTCACACCCCGAGGAACTGGTCGATCGCGCCCGCGAACTCGGCTATGCAGCGCTCGCCCTCACCGATGAATGCTCGCTCGCGGGCGTGGTGCGGGCCCATCTGCAGGCACGCACACACAATTTCCCGCTCCTGATCGGCGCCGAATTTTCGCTGCACAACTGTATCGATCCCACCCACACTGGCAGCGCCTTTCACGCCCCTGGCACACCCGGGGCCCACAGCGCCGCCCCAAGACTGGTGCTGCTTGCGCGCCACCGCGAGGGGTACGGGCGGCTGAGCGAACTGATCAGCGCGGCGCGCGCGCGTGCGCCCAAGGGGCACTACCAGCTGCTGCCCACCGATCTCGACGACGGCGTGCCCGGCTGCACTGCGCTGCTCGTGCCTGCGCAAGGTCCAATCCCGGCTCAGCCCGGGTTGGCTGCGCTCGCCCCCTGGCTCCGTGAGCGCTTTACCAACCGGGCCTGGCTGGCGGTCGAACTGCTCGCCTACGGCCACGACAGCACCCGGCTCGAACAGCTGCGCGCATTGGGTCGCGCAAGCGGTCTGCCGCTGGTTGCTGCAGGCGACGTACACATGCATCGCCGCTCGCGCAAACCCCTGCACGACACGCTCACCGCCATCCGGCTGGGGCAGGCCGTCGCACGCTGCGGGCACGCGCTCGCCCCCAACGCCGAGCAGCATCTGCGCAGCCGCCTGCGGCTCGCCAGCCTCTATCCGACCGAGCTTCTGGAGGAAACACTCGAGATCGCTGCCTGCAGCAGTTTTTCGCTTGACGAACTGCGCTATGAATACCCCGATGAAATCGTGCCGCCCGGACACACGCCCGCCAGCTGGCTGCGCGAACTGGTCGACCGGGGTCTGCCAGGCCGCTATCCGGCAGGCACTCCCACGACGGTGCGCGAGCAGATCGAACACGAACTCACGCTGATCAGCGAACTGCGCTATGAGCCTTATTTCCTCACCGTGGCCGACATCGTTCACTTCGCCCGCAGCCGCAACATTCTTTGTCAGGGCCGGGGGTCGGCTGCCAACTCCGCCGTCTGCTATGCGCTCGGCATCACCGAGGTCGATCCCGCTCGCCTAAGCGTGCTGTTCGAGCGCTTCATCAGCCGCGAGCGTAATGAACCGCCTGATATCGACGTCGACTTCGAACACCAACGCCGCGAAGAGGTCATCCAATACCTGTACCGGAAATACGGCCGCCATCGCGCAGCGCTCGCTGCCACGGTCATCCGCTACCGCACCCGCTCAGCGCTGCGCGATGTGGGCAAGGCGCTTGCCATCGACGCAACTTGCATCGAGCGCCTCGCGGGCACGCTGTCGTCATGGCGTGGCACACCAGACCGTGATCGGCTCACCGAAGCCGGGCTCAACCCCGATTCGCCCGTCGTTGCACGCTGGCTCGAGCTCGTGCAAACGCTACAGAATTTCCCCCGCCATCTGTCACAGCACACCGGCGGCTTCGTCATCGCGCGCGATCGGCTCACGCGTCTCGTGCCAGTCGAAAACGCGGCCATGGCCGAGCGTACCGTCATCGAGTGGGACAAAGACGATCTCGATGCGCTGGGGCTGTTGAAGGTTGATGTGCTCGCGCTCGGCATGCTGAGCGCCATCCGCCGCGCGCTGGATCTAATCACCTTCCGGCGCGACCCGTGGCGGCGCGGTAACCACCGGTTGGCTAGTGCGCCTCCCATCGTGCCCTTCCGCATCCAGGACATCCCCTCCGAAGACCCCGCCACCTACGAAATGATCAGCCGCGCCGATACGGTGGGCGTGTTTCAGATCGAGTCGCGCGCACAAATGAGCATGCTGCCCCGGCTGCAGCCGCGCTGCTTCTACGATCTGGTGATCGAGGTG
>CAIPNM010000040.1 GCA_903866395.1 uncultured bacterium | reverse complement strand
TCCGCTGCCGCATCCGGGCTCAGCTCTGACCGCCCATTTGGTCTGTCCGCGCTCGGGGCGCAGTGGCTGCTCTTTTTCGCTGCGGTCTGCTGCTGTGTGGCCATGGCGATGCCGCAGGTACACATCGTCGCCTATTGCGCCGACTTGGGATTCGGTGCCGCGCGCGGCGCAGAAATGCTGTCGCTGATGCTGGGGTTTGGCGTCGTCAGTCGGCTTGCTTCGGGTTGGATCTCGGATCAGATTGGCGGGATGCGTACGTTGCTTCTGGGCTCGGCGCTACAGGCCGTCGCCCTTGCGCTGTTTTTGCCCTTCGACGGCCTGGGCTCGCTTTACGTGATCTCGGCGATGTTTGGACTGTTCCAAGGGGGAATCTTCCCGGCGTACGCGATCATCGTCCGAGAATATTTCCCGCCAGAACAGGTAGGCGCAAGAACCGGCGGCGTGATGGTGGGCGGTCAGGTAGGGATGGCGTTGGGCGCCTGGCTTTCTGGGCAGGTATTCGACCTGACGGGTTCATACGACGCGGCGTTTTTCAACGGGATCGGATGGAACCTGGTGAACCTTGCCATTGTGTTGTGGCTGATGTGGCGGATTCGACCCGGGCGCCGCGCTGACTCCTCCGTGCAACCCGATCGCCGCCGAGCGGTTGCGTGAAGTTGACGGCGAAACCCTCTGAACCAGCCCGCAGGCACAGCATGACCCCCGGGCTCGCCGAGGCGGTGGGGGCTTACCGACAACTGCGAAGCCGCTGGCCCGACGACTGGCCTGGGCTTGCTGCCGTCATGCGGGGCGTGGTCACCTGGTTGGATGCGCCGGCAGCGACGGCTTGTCGCGCTGAGGCCCCGCGCGTATTAATCGATTGCGCCGAAGCGGTGGAGTCTTCTGGCCGCGCCCGGGCTCGCCGGGCCGGGGAGCCGGCCTATCACAATCGTCTTCACGTTGCCGATGCGCTGGTGAGTATGGCGAGCCTCATCAAGGCAAGGCGAAGTCTTCTGGGCACCCCCGTCAGAGGCCTCACGCGCTTCGAGACGATCTGCCTGCTTACGATGACGGTTCATGATTTTCATCACCCTGGGCGGTGTAACCGCGGACCGCAGGAAATCGAGCGGATGAGTCTCGCCCGCTTCGCACCGCACGCTCGCCGAATCGGCCTGTCGGAGCCAGACTGGGCACTCATCAGTCGCCTGGTTCTGTTGACCGATCCGGCGGGCGTGGCGCAGGTGCACGACCAGGGGTGTCGGGACGGTGCTGCAGCCAACGCCTCAGGCACGCGAGCGGAGATGGCCCTTCTGGTGACCGAAGCCGATGTACTGGCCAGTGCGCTCGAGTTTCCCGGTGCCGAGTTAACGCAGTCGCTCGCGAAGGAATGGCAGACGCCCCATCCCGAGATGGCAAACAGCCTGCTTTCAGAGGAAGGCCGATTACGATTCCTGTCGGCCGGTGTTCGGTTTTCCTCGGGCGCGGCAGACGCCCTGGGCGTCAAGCAGGTGATCCATGAGCAGATCGCTTCAATCCGAAAAGTCCACAAGGCAACGGGTGCGTGAGTCGCGGGGGCCAAGCCCGTCAAGCGTCGTGCGGCGGAGGCCGGCGCGAACCGACCTAGGCATTGGGCAACGCCTGGGCGAGCTGCCCGCATTTACTGATCATGACCCGCGCAACCGGATCCTCAGTGAGCTCGAGCACTTGCGAATAGACGGCGATCGACGCGCTGAACTGTCGGTTCGTGAACAGGGTGAATGCCTGCTCCGAGAGCGTGCATACGCGCTGCTGTAATTCGCTCGCCTGGGTCTCATGACTGCCGTCGCGAGTACCCAGCACCTCGTAAATGATGAGTTCGCCTTTGCGGCCCTTCACGGTGATCTGATCGATCGGGCGCAGCCATAAACGCTCGCCGGCTTCCTTGAACACGGAATGACTCACGCAAATCTGGGTTCCGTACTCCTTGTTGACGCCTTCCAGGCGTGAGGCGATGTTGACCCCATCGCCCATCACGGTATAGCTGAGCCGCTCCGCAGAACCGATATTGCCAACCAGCACCGCGTCGGAGTGAATGCCGATCCGGACGTGAAGCGGCGGCTTACCTTCGGCTGCGAGCTTTGCGTTCAGGTGCGCCATGCGGCGCTGCGATTTGATGGCCGCCACGCAGGCGTGATAGGCGTGTCGCTCGTCGAGCAGCGGTGCGCCCCAGAACGCCATGACCGCATCGCCAATGAACTTATCGACCGTGCCATTTTCTTCCTTGATGGCGAGGGTCATCAGCTCAAAATATGAAGAGATACGGCGCAGCAGATCGCGTGACGGCGTGGATTCCGAGAGCGTTGAAAAATCCTGCAGATCGGTAAAGAGAATGGTGAGGTAACGGCTCTCTCCGCCGATTTCGATTGGCTTTCCGGTGCTCAGCAGGTCGTTGACCAGGTCCCGCGGAATGTACGAGGTGAAAGCGGTGATTGTGGCGGCGAGTTTCTTGACCGCGCCGGACAGCGAGGCCAGTTCGTGAATCCGGCTGCTGATCTGGGTGGGCGACAGTGGCTTGAATTCGATCAGGTTCTGTATCGAGTTCGTGACCTGTTCCAGAGGGCGGGCGATTTTTCGGGCATAGATGTAGATGAAAACAATCTGCGCAAAGATCAGGAACAGACCAAAGTAGAAGATGATCTGGTTGGTTTTACTGAACTCTTTTCGAAAATCCTCCATGGGCGTGATCGACAAAATAGTCCAGGGCTTCGCGAATTCCGCAGGCGTGGGCGAAAACACTGCAACGTACTCTTTGCCATTCTCGGGATGGTGGAACACCAGCAACGGGTCGTCTTTATCAACCCGCATGGCAATGGCGAGTGCCGGAAGGTTGGTTGAAAGCGTAGCGAGGCTGTTGAGCTCAACGCGGTTATTGACCTTTCTGAAATTGTCCTGCGCAATCGAACTCGCAATCACCCAACCAGATGCGTCGTAGATGACGCTGACGGAGCGCTCGCTCACCGACTGACCCGAAAGAAAACGTGAAATGGTCTCAAGCGATATGTCGGTAGCGATTACGCCCGCCAATTCTTCGCCGGCATAAAAGGGCGCTGCGATCGTGAGCCCGGGCAGCCCGGTTGTCGAAAAAATATAGGGGTCGGTCAGGATGAGCTTCTTTGTGGCAGCCGCCTCGGTATACCAGGGTCTTTTGCGCGGATCGTAGTCGGTGGGCGCACTCGACTGCGCGAGGGGCCTGCTGGCATCATCAACAAAGACATAGTCTTCGATTGTCCGATCCCCGGAAATCGAACGAAACCCGAAGCGCATCGCTTCGGTGATGACAGTGCCCTGGATTTTTCCGCCTGTGCTGACCCGGCGAACCTGTCGGAATGAGCCGTCTTGCAGACCCACGTAGGCAGACTGACTGGACGGCTGCGGACTGACGAGCGCAGTGAGGTACCCCCATGACCCATCAGAGCTGAAAAAATGTGGATGGGTATTCCCCAGGGCCGCAGCCGAATTGACCAGCAGGCGCATCGGGTTAACGAGCTCGCTCACACTGAGCACGGCTTCTAGCTTGAATCGCTCAATCAGGTTTCTGGACGTTGTGGTGGCGGTTCGTTCGTTGAACAAATAGACGAACATGATCAACGCGATGAACGCGGGCACCATCAGAACGAGGAAGATCGAAATGATGCTGGGGCTAAGGCGGATTTTTCTTGTGGTGACCACAGCGTTGACCCCGGCAAATACGACCGATGAATAGTGCCTGACCACCGTAAGCCGGTCGTACCCCGGTGTCAAGGCTGGCGTGGTGCCCGCATGAAAGACTTCGCCGGCGGCATCGCTCCCCCTACCCGCGAACTCCTGCGATCGGTTAGTGGCGAGCTGTCTATACTATCTGCCTTCAACTTAAGAGCCTGCACGCGACACCATGCCGATCATTAAAATCAACGGCCTTGCCTATGAGCTCGATACCCTGGGCGAAGAATCCAAAGGTCATCTCCGTTATCTGGCCTTTGTCGATTCGGAGCTGGAGCGGCTCATGATGCGCGCTGACATGCTGAAGCTCGCGCGCGACGAGGTTGGGCGTCGGCTCGATCGGGCACTGTTGCGAGAGACCGTTGCCGGGCTTTCGCCTGACACCGCGCTCAAGCCCGCGCCGCCCGCCGAGTCGTGACACTCTCCATCACAACCCGGCCAACGCCGGAGCTGATCGAACTTGTGGGTTGGCTCCGCCATCTGCGTAGCCAGAAGGGGCTGAAGGCGGCGCGAGAGGCGCTGATTCCTCTTGTCCGGCGGCAGCCCGATCACGCAGCCATCGCCGAGCTGTCCGATTGGCATGATGAAGCGTGGTGGCAGCCCCTCGCATTCGGCGGCATTACGCTCGAGCGGCAAACCTCAGAACATTTCGACTTCGTCTGGACTATCGTCCTGGACCGGGACTTTTCGTCCAAGCTCAAACAGCTGCCGGAATCGCTCACGCCGAAGGACCTGCTCGAAAAATTGACGACCGACGAGCAGAGTCTTATCCCTGAGACCAACGCCATCCATTGGGTCGTCTACAGACAGGGTGTTCCAGTCGGGCTTGCAATGCTGGTGAACATCAACTTCCGACATCGAATCGCGGAGCTGATCCTGGGCATGCTGCCGGGCCACGATCGCTCGATGTCGGTTGCAGACGCTTACTGCGCAAGTCTGATGTTCGCTTTCAACTGCCTGGGCATGAACAAAGTTCAAAGCCGCGTGCTGACCTCAAACCCTCACGCGGCTCGGTTGCAAAGCCGCCTCGGCTTCACAGAGGAGGCGCGCTTGAGGCAGGAGCTCTGGGCTGAGCCGGGTGAGCGCTACGAAGATCTGATCGTGTTTTCGATGCTGCGCGAGGAATTCCTGCTTAACCCGACCATCCAAAGGCATGTGCGCCGTCGTCATGACGCGAGGCTCGACGCGTATCGCGAGTGGCCGCGTCAGCCGCTCAAGCAATTTCATGCCTGACAGAGCCCATCACCAATACAGGTTCCACTTTGCTTCACGGCGTAATCCATGCCCCTGCAGCATGATCCGGGGAACCGGCTCGCCATGCGGGTTGATGACCGCCTGATGCAGACTCAACCCGCTGTGAATCGTCATTTTTCCGAGTTGGTAGGGGTACACCGTAGACTGGTGCTCTGAATGCCAAATCCGAAGCGCAGCGCCGGTGGGCATCGAGATCGGGAGCGTAAAGGTTAGAACTTCGCTCGGATCGGGATCGGTCTCCGCAAAAACGCGTTGAAACTGAAGATCAACATGCTGGCTGGCAATGTCGTTGGCGAATACCGGATGAGGCAGGTGGATGTGAAACCCGGGAATCGCGGTGTGGCCCCCAGGGCACACGGCTGGCACCCCGGTCGCTGCCGCGAGCGCCTGACAGCACTGTTCGAGCAAGCCGCCAAAGTGTTTAACGAGGAGCCGATTGTTCCACTGACGATACGACTCGACCCGATAGGGCGGATGGGCTTCTTCGAGGGAAGCGTCACAGTAGGCCGCAAGCCCCAGCGTGAAAAACGGCAGATCGGGGTCGCGAGCGGTCCAGTGTGACTTCAACGCGAGAACCTCGTCTGTCCAGCGTGCGCACTCGTCCGCGTTCAGCACGTTCAACGATATGACCGGAAGGGTGCCGGCATCGGGCATGGCAACCTCAACTTCCTGGGCGATGTTTGGGGAAACGCTGAGAACCACCCTCGGTGGACCGCAGGTGGTTGCGATCCTAGGCGGCGTCCGGCAAGCTAGCAGGCCACGGCAAATTCACGCGCATGCATTGTATGACTGACCCGGATGAAAAAGTGTCGAGCGGACAGGCTTCGGGCGCGCGCGCGCCTGATGCGCTGCGAGCGGCGAAGGAACCGGCCTTTTGGCATCAGGAACTGCATCGCGTGCCGTGGTGCGTTGAGCTCGAGAATCAGGCTGATGCGATCCGGCAGGAAATCCTGGGCTTCATTGCGAAGTTCAGGCCCTTCATGCCTTATCCGAAATACAAGATCCCGCACTTCGACAGCCTCTACGACAACACCTGGGATGCATTTCCGCTGTCGATCTTTCAAGGCGAGCATATCGAGCTCTCGAAGGCGCAGCTGTCGATGAATATCGAACCCCTGGTGCGTATGTTCCGCAGCAGGCTCCCACGTGTCTCGGGCTTGATTTCGGGGTTAGAGCAACAAGGAGCCCTGAGAAACGTATTTGTGAGCCGCCTGATTCCTGGCTCGATCATTCATCCGCATCGGGGGTGGACATCGGAGTTTTTGCGCATCCACCTTTGCCTTCAGGATGACCCCGGTTGCAGCATCACGGTCGGAGACGAAACCCGCACCTGGAAACAGGGCAAGCTTCTGGCGTTCAAGGACGGGGGGCCTTATCCGCACTCGGTTTTACATCGCGGAACGTCAGAACGCATCATCATCTCGCACGACCTCACCGTGGACTACCTGTCGCGCTTTATCCCGGAGTTGGTCTCAGGGGCGGGCGCGCAAAGCTCCTGAAGCGATCTAGAAGCGGATCGTGCGGCTGTCTGCGAATATGACGCTGCAGAACCCGGTTCGTGACGAACTCCTCTCGCAACAGCGCAATCTGAACCAGATCCTTGTACTGGTTGATTTCCTCGTCCCAGATGGCTTTGCGCAGGAGCCCTTCGCGCCGGAAACCCAGGCGCTCCTGCTGGAGTGCAATCGATTCGTTGCTCGAATAAATCAGCCCCTGAACCTTGTTCAGGCCTAAGCAGTTAAACGCGAACAGCAGACTTGCGCAGTACGCGTCGCCCACCAAAAACGAACTATCGAATCCCGGCAGAATGCCCATGATCTGCTCTGCCGTTCGGCTCCTGAAATTGATATTGACGAACATCGAAAGACCGATCGGAACCTCTCCGCGAAAAACCACCCACTGAATGTTGTGGCGCTCGGAAAGGAGTGAGATCGCGTCCTGGTCCAGGTTGTCCAGTACCACGCCAGGGGTCAGTTCACCAGGAATCTGTTTGAGCCTGCGCGCGAACTCCCGGTTCTGAACGACCGACCATACAAAATCAAAATGCTGGGGACCACGCCGCACAAGCCGGATCCCTCCGAAACCGAAGCTGTGCCACCAGAGCGGGTCGCTCCACTCGCAAAGCGTGGCTAGCGCGGCGTTCGCCGGGAAGCGTTCGCAGAGCGACTGCAGCGCCAGGTAAGCCGCTTCAGCCCCTTCGCTCTGACGCAAGCGCGACGCCCACGCTGATACGGCGCGCAGGTCAGGGGCAACTGAATCGACAAGTGCATTCATCAGGGTTTTGAACCACGGAGTGGGCGCGCATCGGCAGTGGCATGCCAAACTTCCCGCCCTGCGAGCGCTAATGCGCAGACTATAGCCAACGTTGTGCGTCTGGCCAACCGATGTGCCGCCCTCGCACTTTTCGTCCGACGATTCCCGCGGCTCTTCATACGGCGGCGATCTCCCCAGGCCTGGGGATACCCACCGCCAGCTTGCCGCACCGGGCGTCGATGTGCCATCTTTGGCGCCGATGGCCAGGCCGTAGACAGGCGACGAATCTGGCGCTGCTGCTGAATCCTGAATCCCGATCGGTATTCACCGAGCTCATGACTCCAAGAATCATTGATGCGCTGTTGAGCCCCGAGGCCCTGAAAGGGATCCTTGAGGCGGTGCGGTCCGAATCGTTCCCATGGGAACGAAGCGAAATCCTGCGGGGACATTTTCCGGGCCTGGATCCTGAGGACAACCTGCAATTCGTGCACGGCTTCTACGCGTGGCGAAACCGCAGCCTCTACCGCTCCCCGTTTCTGCCCGTTATTGCGCCGGTGCTGAACTGGTTCGGACCCATGCGGCTGATCAAGGCCAAGCTCAACCGGACGCCGGGTCGGTCGCGCCATCTGGAGTACGGCCTTCATGTCGACACGCGACACCGCAATGCACTGACCGCGATTTATTACTTGAATGACAATAACGGCTACACGCTGTTTGAAGACGGGGCACGTATTGCGAGCGTCGCCAACCGGTTAGTCATCTTTAACGCCAATCTTCGGCACACCGGTGCTTCCTGCACAGACTCTTCGGCACGTCTGGTGCTCAACCTGAATCTGATCCCGGATGCCAACCCGGTGCACGAGGATCAGCGGCGATAAACCGTGTTGCCCACGCAGAGCGCATCGAGCGGCGACTCCGAGAAAAGCTGCATGGCATGGGTTGGATGCGCGGCGAGCGGCTTTCCCGCGACATTCAGACTGGTGTTGAGCAAAACGCTGCAGCCTGTCAGGGCTCGAAATCGCTCTAGCAGCGCTCGCAACGGCCGCGGGCTGCCTTCTACGCGCTGTACACGGCAGCTGCCGTCGATATGTCGGATCGCTGGGAGCGTCTGCCCAACCACCTTGCATGAATAGAGCATGAAGGGATCTGACGAGCCCTCAAAATATCGTCCGAAATCTTCAGTGAGTACCGATGCACCATAGGGACGAAATGGCTCACGCCGTTTGATGCGATCAATTCGGGCGCGTCCATCGGCAAGTCTGGGATCCATCAAGATGGACCGATGACCCAGGGCCCGTGGGCCAATCTCGCCATGCCCCTGATACCAGCCGACCACCTTTCCCGCCGCCAGCAATTGCGCGACTTCGTCGACGGTGTCTTCCGAGGGCGCCTGCACATCGATATCGGCTTGGGCGAACGGGAAGGCGGCAAACGATAGCGGCGGCAGTGCATGGCGCTGTCTGAGCCACTCGAGCGCGCCGAGGCTGAGCCCTTCATCAGAACAATGCGGCGCGATGAAGAGGTTCGGAAAGCGGCTTCGCAATGCCGAGTTCCAGACAACGTTCTGCGCGACTCCGCCAGAGTAAACAACGGGTTCGGAAGGCAGGGCATGAATCGAGAAAAAATCGAGTAACCATTCCGCTGTCCGATGGTGGACCGTAGCCACCCAGTCGAGAAGCGTCAGCCTGGCGATCGTCGGATCATGTTTCCAGCGTAACCATCCTTGCACTGACCACATTTCGTCCAGGCGATCGAACTCGAGTTTTCGCAGCGCGTCGAGATAGCCTTCGTCGATTCGTCCATAGGCCTGAACCCCCATCACCTTACCGGCGATGTCGTTGAAGTGCGCGGCCTTGATCCCCAGCGCCTTACCCGCCTCGCGAATCCCCCAGCCGATTGAACCGTTGCGGATATCGCCAGCCGCGATCGTCTTGCCGCCGCGGTACACACTCCAGGGTCGCCCATCGCCTAAACCATCGATCACGATTCGAAGCGCAATCGGCTCGGGCTCGATCATCCAGCCGCTCAGCGCATGACAGAAGTGATGGCTCAGCCAGGTCGCAGAGGGCGCCCGCAGATACGCGCAGATCTCTGGCGAAAGCGGTTCGGCGATCGACTGACCCGATGCAAGGCGTCGTAGCGCGTCGGGCGACAGATGACGCCCCACCGTTGAAGGAAGTGCCGACGGATCGAAGGTGATCGCGATATGGTCAACCTGGGATATGCCGATCCCGAACAGAGCCTCGGTCTCGGCGTACCAGTCAGGGGGAGATTGAAAACTGAAGCGCTTTTCCTGGCGCGGCCGTTCGAACTTCACATAGTGAACGCGGTCGCCATCAAAATAGGCGGCGTTGGCGTCATGCGCGACGACGGCAATGGCCAGAAGCTTCATGAGGCACGCCGGCCTGCGTTCGCGCAATCAGCCAGCGGGAAACGACTCGGCGAAGAAGGCCATTGGGCCCGCCGGGCAGTAGCGCCCGTTCCGACCATGACCGCACCCGAGGCCCTCTGAAATACTCGATTCACCGCAGCGCCTCACAGATGACCGTTGTTCGCTCGCCGCCTGATACCCATCATCAAAACGATTGCGGCGTCTGGCCCGGCTGAGTCTGCATTCTTCGCTGAAATTTACGATCGATCGCGAGCAGAATGCCGCTACCCAGCGCCGCAACGCTGGTGAGGAGAAATGCGATCGCGACGATCAGATCGACGTCGTGCAGTCCGATCGCTTTCATGAGTTGATTACCCAGACCGCGCTGCGAGGCAAACATTTCGCCAAGGAGCGTGCCGATCAGCGTGAGCGAGAAGCCGATTCGAATTCCGGTAAAAATTTCCGGCAAAGCAGCGGGGATCAGAATTCGCCAGCCCATCTCCCAGGGCGAGTAGCGCAGCACGCGACCCGTCTTGATGAGGATAGGCCGGATGTTGCGAACGGCATTGATGGTGAAGAGGGCAATTGGGATGATGCCGTGCAGCGCGCCGAAGGCCACCTTAGCCGACATGCCGAGACCGAAGGACAGCAGCAGAATCGGATAGAGGGTGAGCTTGGGGATGGAATATGCAGCGACCAGCATGGGCTCAAAAACATCGCCCGCGAGCTTGCGAAATCCGAGCGCCAGACCAATCGCCAAACCCAGGACCACCGAGAACATGACCGCCAGGGCCGATGCCTTGGCTGTTTCGTGGATATGGGGCCAAATCCGGTCGCCCGCGAGGAGCTTGCTCAGGTAGGAAAAGGTTTGCAGTGGCGAACGCATGGCCATTTCGCCGGCCAGCAGATAAAGCCCCTGCCATAGGATAAACACCGAGACGATAAGGATGAGCGGACCTCGCCAGGCCTGCCAGAGGCCCGCTTCGATCCGGTTCATCGAAGCCCCCGTCGCTGCAGGATCTGCTTCTCAAGCGTGCCTAGCGCAAAATTCAGCGAGATCGAGATCAGCAAAATGAGCAGGATCAGCGGATACATGGTGGCGTTATCAAAATTGTTGTAGGCGAACGAAATCTCGAAACCCATCCCATCGGTGGACATGATGAATTCGGAGCCGATGATTCCGATCAGGGAGTAGGCGAGCGCAAATTTCACGCCGGTGAGCAGATAAGGGGCGGAAAAAGGCAGCGTGACACGCCAGACGATCTGTGTGCGTCCCATGCCGACAACGCGTGCGGTTTTGATCAGCACCGGAGGCACCCGGTCAAGGCCGTTCAGCAGGTTGACGATGACTGCGATGACCCCCAGCATGAACGCAATCGTGATCTTGGGCCCGTCGCCAACGCCAAACAGGATGATCAGCAGGGGATAGAAGGCCAACACCGGAATGGCGTAATAGGTGGCGAATAATGGCTCCAGTGTTTCGCGAAGCAGGCGTCGGCGATGAACGGCAACGGCGACGACAACCCCCACTGACACCGCCAACGCGAAGCCGATCGCCGCGTTCCCCATGGTCTTCCCGATCGCATCCGCGTGCTTGCCTGACAGCAGAAGCTTCCAGAGGTCGATTCCGATTTGAAGCGGCGGTTGCATCGTGAACCGATCAATCCAGCCGATGCGGCACATCGCTTCAACGAGCGCCACGGCTGCGATGATGGCGAGGAGCCTGAATGAAGCCAGTCGGGTCACTGCGTCGCCTGCGATGAATCCAGCGATTTCAGTGATTCGCCGCGAAGCGACCGCCACAGACGCGCAGTCAACTGGCCGAATTGCGGGAGTTCGACGATGCGGCTGTCGCGCTCCGGTGGCCAGCCTGTCTCCACCAGATCGATGAGGCGGCCCGGCCGTGCCGACATGACGCCAATTCGGTCAGCGAGCATGGCTGCCTCGTCGAGGGCGTGCGTGATCAGGAAGATCGTTGCGCCCGATTGCCGCCAGAGCCGAAGCACCTCCTCGCCCATCAGCAGCCGGGTTTGCTGGTCCAGGGCGCCGAACGGCTCATCGAGCAGGATCAATCGAGGCCGCATGATCAAGGTGCGAGCGATACATACCCGTTGTCGCATTCCGCCAGAAAGTTGCGCGGGGAACGCCTGCGCAAAGGCTTTCAACCCTGTGAGTGCGAGCGCGTCTTCCACACGCTGTCGGCGTTCCGTTTCGCTGAGCGGCAGAGCCTGCAGTCCGAGCGCGATGTTGTCGGTGACGTTTAGCCACGGGAAACAGGCATCTTCCTGGAACACCACACCGACGCCGTCGGGCACTCGACCTGTGATCGGCTGGCCCTCGAAAATAATCTGACCGCTGGTGGGCGCACTGATGCCCGCGAGCACTTCGAGCAAGGTTGATTTACCGCATCCGGAGGGACCCACCACGGCAAAAAATTCGCCTTTTCGCAGTGTCAGGTCGACCGGGCCCAGCGCGTGCACGGCAGGCGTGGATTTCTGGCCTGCAAAGGTGCGGGTGACCGCCTGCAAGGTGACGTGCGGTTCGAGGCGTGACGGATCGTCCGCGTCTGGCGTGGTCATGAACCGCTCCTGGTGAGGGCAGGCTGCGAGCGCTGGCTATCGGACCAACGCACGGATATCTTCATCGAGAAAGCGGGTGTCGATGATCTTCATCAGGTCGACTTCACCGGTGATTGCGCCAACGGAGCGTTGCGCCGCGACCGTGCGTTCGAGCCCGGCGAGATGAATCTGACCAGTGCCCCAATAAGGAATGCCCTGCGTTCGGGACTCGACCAGATTTTTGACGACCGCCCGCGCAAGCGCCGGGTCAATGTTGTAGGCGCGGGCGACGATGTCGCCTGCTTCCTGGGGGTTTGCCGACATGAACTCGACCGCCATGCGGCGCGCCTTTACCACGCCGCGGATGAACTTGTCGTGTTCCTTCATCTGGCTGGCCAGCGCGACACCCACCACGTTGCTCATCGGTGGCAGCACTTCGCTGGCAACGGCGATCGCCCGGAACTTGTCTTTGTAGCGGGACCATAACGGCTCGGTGATCGGCGTCATGTCGATGGTGTTGATATCAAGCGCCGTCAGACTCTCGCCAAAGCCCCCGGTGCGGACCATCTGCACGTCGTCTTTGCGAAGCCCTGCCTGATCGAGCAGCACCTGAAGCAGGGCGGCACTGGTGGAGCGGGGGTTGTTGAAGCCCACCTTCGCGCCCTTAAGATCTTTGATGGTACGGATCTTTGATTCCGGTTTGACGAACCATGCAAACTCGGCGACGGTCAGGACATTGTCGGCGATGATCTTAAGATCGACACCCTGCTGGATAGCACCGATCGCAGCGCCAGGGTTGATCTCTGCATAGGGAACGCCGGCGGCCATCATGTTGCGCATGGTGGTGCCGCCACCTGCGGACGAGATGATCTCGGTGATGTTGAGACCCTGCTGCTTGAAAAATCCCTTTTCGAGCGCGATCGCAAACGGCATCCCGTTGGCGGAGACACCATAGTTCGTGACCACGATTTTCGTCTGCGCGGGTGCCGTTGACACCGCGAGCAGGGCGCAGGCCAGGAAGGCCCATCGTACGAGCAGGGGCGGCTTCGTTGCTTTCATCTGTGTGCCTCCAAAGGGGTGGGTGTGTTGAATCGGGGTGATGGACGAAGGACGGCCCTCGTCTGTTATGCCAGGGGCGCCACCGAAAGCCCTTGAACGGCGTGCTTTTCGATGAGGCGGGCCACCAGCCCGGAGCGTTTGGCTTCCTCAACGAAAGCGCGAATGAAGGCCGCACCCGCCTGATGGGCTCGGCCGGTGCCGATCGCCTGCTGAACCGATGCGAATTGGCCGTCAAGGATGCGCGCGCCGGGAAGTTTCTTCACATCGCTTAACAGCCTGGGCTTCAACCCGGCGAGCGCGTCGAGGTTCGTGGAGACAAACACCTCGTAGGCGCTATCGATGGAGGGCGCGCGGATGACTTCGGCATGTCGAATATTGCGCTCGAGCCACAGGTCGTAGGCTGCGCGAGCGGTGGACGCGATTCGTACGCCCGCACGATCGACGTCCTCGATGGACTGAATAGGCGACCCGGCGCGAACCATAAAAGTTGCCGCGATTTCGACATAGGCCGCGCTGAAGGCGATTTTTTCGGCACGTTGGGGCTCGGCGCCAATCAGGCCGACGTCCCAGATATTCTGGCCTGCTGCGTCGGCGAGTTCGCCTGGACTTGGGAACGGGACATAGCGAACGCCCACGCCGAGTTTTTCGGCGAGCGCCTGGGCCATGTCAGGGGCGACGCCCACCGGGTCGCCTGTTTCGGTGCGGCCGCGCACCAGAAGGAAGTTACTGAGGTTGATCCCGGCCCGCAGCACACCGGTTGGTGCGAGTTCGGCGCGCAATGCTGAAGACACATCCATGATGATTTCCGATGCAAAGTTGGCTGCCAGACTATTACACACTCGACTCGTCTGTGTGCGTGGCGTTTCAGGCGCACGTGGCGCAGGTGTCCGTCGCGGGCGGCTGGCGGTGCGGTGATAGCATCGACTCATGAGCGTGGTCTCTGAGAGGGTCCCCATGGCTGAGTCCCGTCAACCGCAGGATGAATCGACCGAACAGTATCCAGTGAGCGACCGGAATCGCGTCAGGCGCCGCCATGATCGCGGCCACTACGACCACGCCACGGTGCACCAACTTCTGGATGCCGCGGCGCTTGCGCATGTGGCCTACGTGATCGATGGTCAACCTTTTTGTGCGCCCACGCTTTTCTGGCGAGAGGAATCGCGCCTTTACTGGCACGGCAGCAGTGCGAGCCGCATGCTTCGAAACCTGTCCGACGGCGAGCGCGCGTGTCTCACGGTGACCCACTTTGACAGCCTGGTCCTGGCGCGTAGCGGTTACAACCACTCGGCTGACTATCGCTCGGTGATGGCCTTTGGCTGTGCGCGTCTGCTCGAGGATTCTGAACAAAAGGCCCATGCGCTCGCGATGATGGTCGATCGGTTTTTTCCTGGCCGAACGGCAAGCCTCAGGCCCGCCTCTGCTCAAGAGATCAAAGCCACCGCGGTGGTCTGGATGGAGATCGAGGAGGCATCGGCGAAAATTCGAGCTCGAGGCGTTGTCGATGACGATGAAGACTATGCGCTACCGATTTATGCCGAACGTATTCCGGTGCGTACGGTCATTGGCGCGCCGGCCCCGTGTGCGCGGCTGCGACCTGGCGTCGCGCGTCCGGAGAGTCTCTCCCGCTATGCAGCAGGCGAACTGCTGGAAGCGGCTCTGAGCGACGCCTGGGCACAGACGTTTGCCGAGCGATCAATACCAAGCTGAGCAAAGCCCGCCCGAGCGCATGCCCGGGATGACGGCTTGATGTAGGAAAACCCCTCGCGCAGGTGCGGGGTCATGCCTCGCGAAGGTGCCTCACCAGCGCTTGGCCCACCGCGCGGGTGCCCAGACGGCCGCCGATGTCGCGCGTGACCTGCTGCTCGGCGATGCACCGCTCCATGGCGGTCTCGATCGCGCGCGAGGCCAGCAGGTACTGCGCATGACCGCTTCGCTGTGACAGCCAGGCAAGCAGCATGGCTGCCG
>CAIPNM010000039.1 GCA_903866395.1 uncultured bacterium | reverse complement strand
GTCCGTCCAAAAATGGCATAAAGGCCAGCAAACGCGCTCGCCAGCACACATTTAGCACGCATTCCAGCACTGATCCGACGATTGCATCGATTCATACCGCCTGAGCGGATCGATAACTTGCTTTGTTCAGAGCATCCCTAGCTGCTAGGCGTTGGAAAACTCGCGAAATCGCTGTTCAAGTCGCTCCCTGTCGGGCCGGTCCTGTTGCCGACGAGGTAAATGAATCTGGATGCCGCCTAATTGCTTCAGGGCTTCTAGCATCGGACCGTCCCTCTGAATCAGCAATCTCTTCGAGACATGCACGCGGTAGTCGGCATCGATACCAATCAGGTGCGAGTCGAACGCAGCATGGTGGATCTTTGAAAGCGGTAAGCCGTTTGGGACGACCGGCTGGCCTAGCTTCTCTTCACGATCGGACACAATGTGCGCTGCGTCCAGGAGCATCGGCTCGGGTAAGCCAGAGAGAGCGCATCGGCTCCCGTAAGCTGCAATGACTGCTGCGCGGAATGATGCTTGGTGAAGTCTCTGCTGAATGACGCGGAACGCGTAGCGCCGCTCGGGCTCACGCGCTGCGAGCACATCCTCCCCAGGCATAGCGAATGCAATCTTTGCTTGCAGCGCGACCGGATCCCAGCCCGCTACAAATGTTGGAATGAGTACTTCGTAGTTACCTGGAGAAACGCCGAGGAAGTACACGATCGGGACGCGGTTTTCCCATGCTGCCTTCAGCCACTTGTTCTCTGCGTGTTCCGGGTTATTGCCCATAAAGGCATAGTCAACAAATTCACTGCCTCCGAAGATCTGCTCGTGCACCCGCCGCTGATCGTCGTACCACACGCGAGCTCCGGTACGCGGAAAGGCGGTAAGAATCGAGAGGAGATACTTCATCTTCGCGGGCTTGAAGATGCCTCGCTGAGGATTAATTAGGGGGAAGCGCTGACCATTCCAAGTAAAGCCTGCCCTGAGGTGGGAGCTGGAAAGGGTGCCGTGTACAGCCTGCAGCCTCTTGATGTGCTCGAACGCACAAGCCCTCATTAGCTCGTCATCGCTCCCATCACTGCCGATGGATCCCATCGAAACCTTTCAGGCTACGGTGTTCCCGGTTGGTCTAGACCTAACGGTGGACTGAGTCTTGGCCTCACTCCACGGTCACCGACTTAGCCAAATTCCTAGGCTTATCCACATCCGTCCCCCGCGCCAACGCCGTGTGATACGCCAGCATCTGCAGCGGCACCACATGCAAGATCGGTGACAACGCTCCGTAATGCTCCGGTAGCCGGATCACCTGCACGCCTTCGCTGGCGGTGATCTGCGAGTCCCCGTCCGCGAACACGTACAGCTCGCCGCCGCGGGCGCGCACCTCGGCCATGTTGCTCTTGAGCTTCTCCAGCAGCGTGTCGTTCGGGGCCACCGTCACCACCGGCATCGCCGAGGTCACCAGTGCCAGCGGGCCGTGCTTCAGTTCGCCCGCGGGATACGCCTCGGCGTGGATGTAGCTGATCTCCTTCAGCTTGAGCGCGCCTTCGAGGGCGATCGGGTAGTGCAGGCCGCGGCCGAGGAACAGGGCGTCTTCCTTCTTCGCGAAGGTCTCGCTCCAGGCGATGATCGCCGGCTCCAGTGCCAGCACGGTCTGCACCGCGGCGGGCAGGTGGCGCAGGTCGGCCATCGCAGCGTGTTCGGCCTCGGCGTCCAGGCGGCCGCGCACCTTGGCCAGCGTGTTGGCCAGCAGGTACAGCGCCACCAGCTGCGTGGTGAACGCCTTGGTCGAGGCGACGCCGATCTCGGTGCCGGCGCGGGTGAGGAAGCGCAGCGTCGCTTCGCGCACCATCGCGCTGGTGGCCACGTTGCACACGGCCAGCGTGTGGGTGTGTCCGAGCGCGCGTGCATGCTTGAGTGCGGCCAGCGTGTCCGCGGTCTCGCCCGACTGCGAGATCGTCACCACCAGGGCGCGCGGGTTGGGCACCGAGTCGCGGTAGCGGTATTCGCTGGCGATCTCCACCTGCACCGGCAGCCGGGCGATCGATTCGATCCACTGCTTCGCCACGCAGCCGGCGTAGTAGCTGGTGCCGCAGGCGAGGATCAGCACCGCGTCCACCTGCGGGAACACGCTCGCCGCGCCCTCGCCGAACAGGGCCGGGTCGATGCCGCCGACGGCTTCCAGCGTGTCGGCGATCGCGCGCGGCTGCTCGAAGATCTCCTTCTGCATGTAGTGCCGGTAGGGCCCGAGCTCGGCGTCGGCCGCCTCGGCGGTCACGGTGCGCACTTCGCGCTCGACGGTGGCACCCGTACGATCGACGATGCGGTAGCCCTCGGGCGTGAGGTCGGCGACATCGCCGACATCCGCCGCGAGTCGTACGCGATCTACGATGCGCGCGGCCGGAGCGTGCAGCGCCCGGTGATCACGATCGAAGCCTCGGGTGCTGCCGTCGAGCTCGAGCCCTATCGCCATTTCATGCAGAAGGAGATCTTCGAGCAGCCGCGCGCGGTCGCCGACACGCTCGAAGGCGTGGGCGGCATCGGCGCCGTCCTGTTCGGCGCGAACGCG
>CAIPNM010000038.1 GCA_903866395.1 uncultured bacterium | reverse complement strand
GGCTTTCGTGACATTTATGAAATTGGCCGCGTGAACCGCCCCGAGGCCTACAACCTGTTTTTCAGAAAGCATGTGCCGCTGGTTGAGCGGGCGCTGCGGTTCGAGGTCGATGAGCGGATCAATTCGGCGGGCGAGGTACTGGCGCCGCTTGCCGAGGAGCAGCTGGAGCGGATTGCCAAGGCCCTCGAGGCCGAATCGATCGAGGCAGTGGCGATTCTCTTTCTGCACAGTTATCGCAATCCCGAGCATGAGCTCGCAGCCAAACGTTTTTTCGAGGCACGTCTGCCTGGCCGCTATGTGAGCGCCTCGCACGAGTTGTCCCAGGAGTATCGCGAGTTCGAGCGCACGTCCACCGTCGCGGCCAACGCCTACATCGGTCCGCGTGTCAGCCAATATCTGAAGGGTATTGAGACTCACCTGGCGGCCGAGCGTTTCCCCGGCACCTTCCTGGTGGTGCAGTCCACCGGCGGCTTGTATGACGTATCGCAGGCGCAGCAGGAGTGCATCCGGATGCTCGAGTCCGGTCCGGCGGCTGGCGTGATCGGTACACGCATGCTGTGTGCAGCCGTGGGCATCGATCGCGCCATCGCCTTTGATATGGGCGGCACCACCGCCAAGTCGGGCGTGATACTTGATGGCGAGGTGCTGATGACCTCCAATTCGATGATCGGCGGCTACACCGAGGGGCTGCCCGTGCAGATCCCGATGATCGACATCCAGGAGGTGGGCACCGGCGGTGGCAGCATCGCGCGGCTGGGACCGGCGGGGTCGCTGCGCGTGGGGCCGCAGAGCGCGGGCTCCGTACCGGGGCCGGTGTGCTACGCCCTGGGTGGCACCGAGCCCACGGTAACCGATGCCAACCTGGTGCTGGGGCGACTGTCCGCGGAGCGCTTTCTGGGAGGTGACATGCGGCTTGATCCGGCCGCCGCGCGCGCGGCGATCGACAGCTCGATCGCCCAGCCGCTTTCGATCCCGATCGAGCAGGCGGCTGAAGGCATTGTGCGGATTGCCGCGGCGACCATGTCGTCAGTGGTCAAGCGGGTGACCACCGAGCGCGGGCTCGATGCGCGCGATTTCCCCATGGTGGCGTTTGGCGGCGCGGGTCCGCTTCACGCCACCCTCGTGGCGCGTGAGCTCCACATCGGCAAGGTGATCATTCCGCCTGCGCCCGGCCACTTCTCGGCGTTTGGCATGCTGGTGGCCGATCTGCGGCGCGACTTCGTCCGGACCCTTTTCGTGCCGCTCGCGAGCATCGACTTCGAGGCGCTCGAGCGCGTGTTCCGCGAGATGGAGTCCGAGGGTGAGCGCGATGTGGCTGGCGTGGCGGGCGAACACGGCCAGCCGGTTGCGAGCCGCGCGCTCGACATGCGCTATGTGGGCCAGGAGCATGCGGTGACCGTGGAGGTGCCGCTTGCGGCCTTCGCGAGTCGCGATGCCGGGGCGATCAAGGCGGCCTTTGATCGCGTGCACACGCAGCGCTATGGCTACTGCTCGGAAACCGAGCAGGCCGAAATCGTGAGCGTGCGTGCCTCGGTGACGGGCGCGCTTGCAAAACCCGAGCTCCCGCTGCTTGCCGCGGGGGGAGAGGTTCCGCCGCCCGAAGCGTCGTCCGGCGCCCGACCGGTTTATTTCTCCTCACGCGGGGGCTGGGTCGATGCGCCCACCTGGCGGCGCGATCGTCTGCTCTCGGGCAACCGCGTGATCGGGCCGGCACTGATCGAAGAATATGCCTCCACCACCGTGCTCGCACCGGGCGACCGCATGACGGTCGACCGCTTCGGCAACCTTGTGATCGAGATCGACCATGACTGACACGCGCACGCACCGGGCTGATCCGGTCACCACCGAGATCCTGCGCAATGGCCTGGTGGCCACCACCGAGGAAATGAAGGCCAACCTGATGCGCACGGCCTACAACATGATCATCTACGAGGCGCTTGACTTCACTGTTGGGCTCTTTGATCGCGAAGGCAACACCGTCTCGGTGGGGATCGGACTCCCGACCTTCATTCGCGGCATGTCGAACACGGTGAAGGGGATGATCGACCACTTCGGCCGCGAGGGCATGGATGAGGGGGATGTGCTCCTCACCAACGATGCCTACACCACTGGCAGTCACCTCAATCACATGACCTTTGTCGTGCCGGTGTTCTGGCGGGGCGAGATTGTTGCGTTTTCGGCCTGTATGGCGCACTGGATTGATGTGGGCGGCCCGCTCGATGGCATGACGCTCGACATCTACTCCGAGGGCCTGCAGATGCCCATGGTCAAGGCCTGGCGAAAGGGTGAGGAAAACCGCGACGTGTTCGACATCATCCGGCTGAACGTACGCGTGCCGGAGCGTGCGATGGGTGACCTGCGCGCGCAGATCGCGGCGGTGCGCACCGGCGAGCGCCGCGTGATCGAGATGCTCGACAAGTACGGCCGCGCAGAGTTCGAGGGCGCGATCGAGGCGATCTATCGGCAGAGCGAGGCGGTGAGTCGCGAGCAGATCCGCGAGATCCCCGATGGCGTCTACAGTGCCGAGTCGTTCATGGACGATGACGGGGTGGAGCTCGGTAAGCCGATACCCGTTCGCGTGACCGTCACCGTAAAGGGTGACGAGATGACTGTCGATCTCTCGAATGTGGGCGAGCAGGTGCGGGGTTTCTTCAACTCCGGCCGGCCGGCGGGGCTGTCGGCTGCGCAGGTGGCGCTCAAATGCATTGTGGCGCCGCTCGAGATGCCGATCAACGACGGCAGTTTTGCGCCGCTTACCGTCATTCTCCCCGAGGGCAAATTCGTGAATGCGACGCGCCCCGCGCCGATGCGGATGTGGATGACCTATCCCATGACGGTGATCGACACCATCTTCAAGGCGCTCGCGCCTGCGATTCCGACCCGCGTGGCAGCGGCTCACCATGCGGACCTGGTGGTGGCCAATATCAACGGCCGGCATCCGGCCAACCGGAAGCTCTTCCTTTATCTGGGCGGCCTCATTGGCGGCGGCTGGGGTGCCAAGCACAACGAGGATGGCATGTGCGCGACGATCGCCATCAACGATGGCGATACACACAACGGCCCGTCCGAGCAGGTCGAGGCGAAGTACCCGTTCATCATCGAGCGCTACGGGCTGCGTGAGGACTCGGGCGGTGCAGGTAAGCACCGAGGCGGGCTGGGCGCCGAGCAGGTGGTGCGGGTGCTCTCAGACACGATGTTCAATTCGCAGATCGAGCGGGTGGAGAACCGGCCCTGGGGCTTGTTTGGCGGGCTGTCGGCGCACGGCAATCAGGTCGCCATCCATCGGGGCGGGCAACCCGAAACCGTCTATGCCACCGGCAAAGTGTTTTCGCAGCTCTTGAAACCCGGCGATGCCTATGTGCTTCGCTCAGGCGGAGGCGGTGGCTTTGGCAAGCCCACCGACCGGCGGCGCGAGCAGGTGGAAGATGACGTGCGCCAGGGCTATGTGTCGGTTGAGGCCGCGCGCGATCAGTACGGGGTGGTGATCGATCCGGTGTCGATGAAGGCTGATGTGGCGGCCACCAAGGCGTTGCGTGCGCGGATGCGGGCGATGGGGTTGCCCAAAGATCAGCCCCTTACGTCCCGGGCCGAGCCGCCGGCCGGTTCGCGGGTGGTGCCGCTCAAGGCTCGGCGCACGCTCGGCCTTCGCGAGCGGGCCTGGCAGGCTGAGGTGCAGGCGGCGGGGCTGATGCGCGATCGCTGCTGCAGCTAACGCGCAAGACCGGCTAGACCCGACCTTCGGCCTTGATGCGCTCAATGAAATCGGGGCTCGTGTCGACGGTAAATTGATCGCGGGTTTTGACGTAGCGATCGGCGAACATCCTGCCGATCGGAAAGTAATTCGCCATGTTCACGCGCAGCGTATCCGGATCGATCACGCCGTCTCGCACATGAAGCCAATGGATCTGGCCGATGGCGAGCAGTCGGCGCGTGCCGATCTCGATTTGCTGATAGAGCGTGCACTCTAGCGCCGCCGGCGCATCGGCGAGCCGGGGCGGCTTTACGGCGGTGCTGGGCACGACGCCAAGCCCCAGCACCTCGGGCTCACTCACCTCGGGGGGGTAGGCGGTGCTGCAGGCGTGCATGCGGTCGGCGAGCGCCTCATCGACCAGGTTCACCACAAACTCGCCGGTATCGAGAATGTTGCGGGCGCTGTCCTTCAGAGTGCCGTCGGCGCGCCGTTCCAGACTCACGATCAGGATCGGGGGATCATCGCCCATCAGATTGAAAAAGCTGTAGGGCGCGGCGTTCACCACGCCGGTGGGGCCGACGGTGGAGAGCAGCGCGATCGGCCGCGGCAGCACGAGACTGGAAAGGAGTTTGTAGCGCAGGCCCGTGTCCAGGGCCATCAGGTCGAAATTCATGGGATATAGGGGTCCGATGGTTGAGAGATCCCGCTGCCTGTGGGTCAGGGCATGGGCGGGGCGATGGGTTCGAAACGCCCGAGCGTACGGTTCTTGCGCACGTTGCGCCAGTCGAAGACGCACGCATTCATGGCGACCCACACGCCGTGGGCGAGCGTAGTCGCGCAGGCCGCCGCAAAGCCGAGGTTGAACAGGGCGTCCGACCCCTCGATTTCGGCGGGCACCATGGCGCCGGTGAGCACGATGGTGGCCTCGAGCCGGGCGTTGCCTAGCACCGCAGCCGTGTCGACCAGGGTGTCGGTACCGTGAATGATAACGATCTGACGCTCGGGGCTTTCGCGACAAGCGGCGAGAATCTGCTGTCGATGGTGATCGGTCATCTCAAGGCTATCGACGGCCATCAGCGCCTGAACGACGGGTGGCGAATCAAAGCGGGCCTGCGCAAGGCATTGCGGCAGATGAGCGTCGGCGAATACCAGCTGGCCGGTGAGCGGATCGTAGTGCTTGTCGAAGGTACCGCCGGTGGTGAGCAGTCGAAGAGGCATGGTGATGGGGTCTGGCAGAGCGCGGTGTGGGTCGGTTAACCGGTCTGGGCGGCGCTTGCGCGCTCGATGAGCTGCTGCCAGCTCTCATCGTCCTGCGGCCAGGCGCGCTCGGGCAGCTGGTCAAGATGGCGAACCAACGTGGCGGCGAGCCAGGCGGGTGGCTGTCCCAGCGCGCGCGGCGGTTCCCGCCAGAGTCGGCGCACCAGATTGGCGGTGACGCCCAGCCGTGCGGCGAGGGCATCGATGATCTGGCGATCCTGTCCCGCGTCGATGGCGCGACGCAGCCAGCCGGTGAACTCACTGCCGGTGAGACATGCCTGCCGTTCGATGAGCGGGCGAAGGTCGTATCCAGCGGGGGTGGAGGCAGGCGCGGATAGGGACGTTGAAATGGACGCGGATGTGGGCGGGGATGCAGAGGCCCGGTCATCGGGATCGGCCGCGAGCGCCCCCTGGGCGATCCGGGCGCGCGCCTCGATCGGCATCAGCGTTTCGGACAGGAAATTGGCAAGCGTGGGCAGGCGCGACAGCAGATGAGCGCGCGCCGCGGCGTGGCGCGGCGCAAGCACCAGCCAGTTGTAGCAGCCCAGATGCCGACCCACGGCTGTGCGCGCAAGAAGCGCAAGCGCTGCGGGGTCGAGTGCGTCTTCGACGAGGGCAGCGATCCGGGCGTCGACCAGCGCCTCCCGCTGATCGACCGAGCGCAGGACGCGACCGTAGAAGGCCGGGTCAATGGTCTCGTTGCGTAGCGCCTCGCGCAGTCGCGCGAGAAAGTCGGGATAGCGATCATCGTGGCCGAAGAGCCGCGCAGGGGGGGTGACATCCAGCCGGTGTTCGCGATCGAGGTGCCGCACCCAGTCGGCGCGCCGGCGCTCGAGTGTGGTGAGCATCTCGCCGGCCAGCGCTTCGAAGAGCAGATCGAGTAGCGGTGCCGACGCGTCAGCCTGTGCGGGCTCGCTCGCGGCGCGGGCTGCAGCGGGTGTGAGAGGGTGCGGTGCCGATGCGCTGATCGCGCGCTCGTGACGGGCGAGGAGGTCCACCACCAGTTCGAGCGTGCGATTGCTAAGCAGCGCCCGGAAGTCATAGACCAGGCGGTCGCGGTCTACGCCAATGAAGCGGATGCCCATGCCCCAGGTGCGGGTGAGCTGTGCGAACACCGGGTGCGTCATGAGCGACAGTCGCGAGCCCAACGGAAGCAGCAGCATGAGCAGCCGCCAGTCGGAAGACGGCGAAGGAAAAATCAGTGCGCGCGGACTCGCCGAGTAGGTGGCGGCAAGGTGTGCGAGTTCGGGTCCGCTGTGGCTTGCGTCGCGCAGCGCCTCATCGACCGGATGCGGGTCGATGAACAGTGCGGTGGCGTGTTTCAACCGGTACGCTTGGCAAACACAAGCAGGCTCGCGCCCGCAAACAGGACGGCGCCGGAGACCAGCACGCGACCGACCGAATCACGCCAGAGCGCCTCAAGGGCGAAGGCAAGGCCGGCAAGAAGCAGCACGCGCGCGGTGCCCGCGGTACGTTGGGCGGGACTGGGTTGTCTTTGAACCATGATCATGAACCGCAATCTACCCGAACATCGGTCGGCTGAAAACCCGAGGGTTGTCGGGTCGCGACGTTCGCTCAAAACGGAAGTTGACGCGGGCTTCGATGATCAAGCCGGTGGCGATCGAGCACCGATATCGTCCGATCACCGGCGAGGAGTTCGACCGGTTCACCGGCTGTGAGCGTGCCTGGTTGCACCACCGCACAGTAGAAGCCGGTGTAGCCCGACTGCACCATCATTTTTGCGGCCATTGACAGGCCAAGCCGGGCGTTGAGTTTGAAGCAGGGGTCGCGCGGACGGGTGATCCGCAGCCGGACGCCCCCGATCACGAGCAGGTCGCCAATCCACACCTGCGCTTCGGTAAGACCGACCACCGTCAGGTTTTCACCGAGCGCGCCTGCCTCCGGGAGCGGCGGGCGGCCGTGCTGGCGGGCAAGCGACTGCCAGAACACGTAGTGCTCGGCCGGGTAAACATAGACTGCCTGTAGCGGCGGGCCGTGGATGCGACGCTCGACCGACTCGTCGCCCGCCAGTCCGGTGTCGCTCACCGTCCAGGGGGTCGGGTCGGCGAGCGTGCTGACCGGGCGCTTGTTGATCGCGCTTTCGGTGGCAAACCGCGCGCTCCCGTCCTGGGCAAGGAGCGGGGCGGCGCGGCCGACGCTTGCGGCGATCAGCTGCGCCATTGGCTGCGTAGTGTCAGACCGGGAAGCGCTATTGCCTGCAGCTCGGTGCGCCAGAGGCCAGGTTCGCCGAGCGGCTGCGCGTCAGTGACCGTGCCGGTGGTGATGACATCACCGGTTCCGAGCTGTTCGCCGCGCGCGGCGAGTTCGCGCACCAGCCGGCCGAGTGAGGCGAGCGGGCTGCCCATCACCACGGCACCGTGACCCGACCAGCGCTCACCGCCCTCGCGGGTCATGGTGAGCGTGAAGGTCTCGAGGGCACGGGCGAGCGCCGCGGGGCTGTCCGCCAGTTGATCGGGACGCAGACGGGGGCCCACGATCAGCGCGGCGTGCATGGCTTGAGCGGCGTGGCTTTCCATGGGGGCCGATCGCCAGTCGGGGTAGGGCGTGTGGACGATTTCAAAGCCGTGGGCGATCCAGGCGCAGGCCTCAATGAGCGCAAGCGGCGTGTCGGCGGCCGGGGTGCGGGCAAGCCCCACCACGATTTCGGGTTCGATCCGCGGCGTGGAGAGGCCATCGAGAAACAGCTCGGCGCGGGTGCTGTCCAGTAGCGTGACGGTGCGGTCATAGATCCGGCCCCAGATTGGTCGGTCGATCCCGAGTCGCGGCCAGGCCGAGAGATTGGTGAGGCCCACCTTCCAGCCGATGGGCCGGTCGCCGCGCGCCCGCCGGAGCGCGACGATCGCCTGCGCGACCCGTTCGCCGTCGGCCCAGTCGGTGATCGGCAGGGTCTGGTCACGCTGCACGGTGTGGCCCGCATCCATCGCGGCGAGCAGCAGCTCGGGAGTGAGAGGTTTCATGGCGGAGTCCGGAATTGACGGCTTGGAGATGAGCCCGAGTGTAAGATCGAAAGTTTTTCCGAGTCGAATTCTGCCGGGAAGTCCGGCGGTTCGCACGGGTCGTGAGGAGATCCATCTGATGAATGCGCCAAGCGCCGCTTCTGCTGTCAGCCCTACGCCGGTTTGGAATGCCGCCAACGTGGGTGCCCCCGCCCATGTCCGTCATCGTGGCGTGATCGAATGGGTCGCTTCCATTGCCGCGCTCGCGCAGCCTGAGCGCATCGTCTGGTGTGACGGATCGGATGAGGAATACCGGCGGCTGTGCGACCAGATGGTGGCTGCGGGCACGCTGCGTCCGCTCAATCCCGAGAAGCGGCCTGGCTCCTACCTTGCCTGGTCGGACCCGTCAGACGTTGCCCGGGTCGAAGACCGCACTTTCGTGTGCCCCGCGCGGCGCGAAGACGCAGGCCCCACCAACAACTGGGTCGATCCGACGGAAATGCGCGCCACCATGCGCGGCCTTTTCCAAGGCGCCATGCGCGGCCGTACGCTTTACGTCGTGCCGTTTTCCATGGGACCGCTCGGTAGTCCGATCGCGCATTTGGGCATTGAACTCACCGACAGCCCCTACGTGGTGGTCAGCATGCGCACCATGACCCGCATGGGTCAGCGCGTCTATGACCTGCTGGGCGAGTCGGGCGCCTATGTGCCGTGTGTGCATACGGTCGGCGCGCCGCTTGCGCCTGGCGCGGCCGACGTAGCGTGGCCGTGTAACCCCACCAAGTACATCGTTCACTATCCCGAGACCCGGGAAATCTGGTCGTTTGGTTCCGGTTATGGCGGCAACGCCCTGCTTGGCAAGAAATGCTTTGCGCTGCGAATCGCCTCCACCATGGGTCGGCAGGACGTCGCGGCCGATGGCGAGGGCTGGCTCGCCGAACACATGCTCATCCTGGGCGTCACCAGCCCCGAGGGCCGCAAGTACCATGTGGCGGCGGCCTTCCCGTCGGCCTGCGGCAAGACCAACTTCGCCATGCTGATTCCGCCGCAGGGATTCGAAGGCTGGCGCGTGACCACCATTGGCGATGACATCGCCTGGATCAAGCCCTCGCCGGATGGCCGGTTGCGAGCAATCAACCCTGAGGCCGGCTACTTCGGTGTTGCGCCCGGCACCAATACGCGCACCAACCCCAACTGCATGGCGTCGCTGCGCGAAAACACCATCTTCACCAATGTGGCGCTCACCGATGACGGCGATGTCTGGTGGGAGGGCATGACCGATACCCCTCCCGATCACCTGATCGACTGGCAGGGGCGCGACTGGACCCCCGCGGACGGCAAAGCGGGTCGGAAGGCCGCGCATCCCAATGCCCGGTTCACGGTGGCGGCCACCCAAAATCCGGCGATCGACCCGGCGTGGGACAGCGTCGAGGGCGTGGCGATCGATGCCTTCATCTTCGGTGGCCGGCGCTCCAGCACGGTGCCGCTTGTGACCGAGGCGCGTAACTGGGTCGAGGGCGTCTACATGGCGGCCACCATGGGTTCGGAAACCACGGCTGCGGCCATGGGCCAGCAGGGTGTGGTGCGGCGTGATCCCTTTGCCATGCTGCCGTTCTGCGGCTACAACATGGCCGACTATTTCCGCCACTGGCTGGAGCTCGGCGGCAAGCTCGCCGCGCGCGGGTCGGTGCTGCCCCGTATTTATTGCGTCAACTGGTTCCGCACCGATGAGAACGGTCGCTTCGTGTGGCCGGGCTTTGGCGAAAACATGCGGGTGCTGCGCTGGATCGTCGAGCGTGTCGAGGGTCGGGCGGAGGGCGGTGAACATGTCTTTGGTATCAGCCCGCGCTATCGTGATCTGCACTGGAGTGGTCTCGCGTTTCCCGAAGAGCGGTTTGCGCGCATCACTTCGATCGATCTTGCTGCCTGGCGCGAGGAGTTCCGGCTGCACGGCGAGCTCTTTGAGTCGCTCGCGCAGCGCATGCCTGCCGAGTTGCTGGCGGTCAAGCGCGAACTCGAGCACAAGCTCGCAGCCTGACCTCCCAGGTCAGGTCGGCTTCGGATCGGCGCGCGCGCGCTGATCCGGGTCAAGTGCGCTGCGCGTCCCAAGGCGCGCGGCTCATTGCCTTTCACTAAAGTGACAGCGATTCCCCTTTCGGGCGGCTCGTTGGCTCATGGTGACCAGGTTTTTACATCGAGGCGGTGCGCCTCGCGCAGCGGTTGCGCTGTGTCAGCGGTGCGGGATGTGCGCGTGGGAAGCGCCTAGGTTGGCGAGCGACCCGGCCGCAGCCAGGCCGGGTAATGAGCGCGGTCAGCGCCTGCCTGCACCGGAGGGGTCGGTTGAGCGGTCGTTCGCCTTGGCGGTGCGGCTTCGCGCCGGGCAGGCGCTCTATGGCGCAGGTCAGACGGGTGACGCGGTGTTTGTGCTTCATCGCGGGCTGGTGAAAGAGACGCTCGAGGCCGACGAGGGTGAGCGGGTGGTTCGGTTGATTGGCGTGGCTGGGGTCACGGGCCTCGCGGCGCTCCTGGGCGAACCCCATCGCCATTCGGCACAGGTGGTGGGTGACGGCGAAGCCTGTCGGGTGCCGGTGACGCGCCTGCGTGAACGAATTCGCTCTGACCCGCAGGGGGCTTTTGCGCTCCTTGCTCACTGGCAGGGCGCGCTCGATGACACGGACCACATCATCGCTGCGTTTGCCACGGGGCCGGCCCGGGCGCGGCTTGCACGCTACATCCTTTTTCTCCTCGATACGCTGGGCGCTCAGGCACGGCTACGTCGGCAGGAGGCGGCCGAGCTGATCGGCGTCACGCCGGTGAGCGTCACCCGTCTGATCGGGGAGTTC
>CAIPNM010000037.1 GCA_903866395.1 uncultured bacterium | reverse complement strand
GTAGTTTATTGATCTGCTTCCATTCCTTCTCGCGTTCTGGGCTGGATGCCGGATCGGGTTGCTTCGCTCCTCTGATGTACGCACGAACGCCATTCAGGACGGATCGCTTACGGGTGTACTCTACTTCGCACGATTCGCACTTTCCCGTGACCTCCTCGGCACCAGGGGTAACGCCGATCAGTTCGGCCAACGGCGGCTCAAGGGCTTCGATCCCCATGTACGCCTCTTGAAAGGACACAATGTCGTCTTCTTCTCGCAGCATCCGCCAGTAGAGCCGCGCGGCCCGTCGCACTCGACTACCTTTGGGTAGGTGATTCCAGTGGGCCAGCATGGACTGCAGGTGCTTGATATTCGATGCAGAGACGGGCTCGTCACTGTGTGCGTGATGAGGAGTCAGCAGGAACAGAAACGGCGTCCGTGCTTCGAGAGTGATATCGACTAGCTGAACCGGGGTCACGTTGCTGAACGGCACGCCGGTCACCACGGAGAGGCCGGCGAGCACATCATCAATCAAGCTCGCGCCGAGCGCTGCCGCTCGAACCAAATCCGTCTCCGATGACTCGAACTCGATCTGAATGTCCGCGCCTCCGAGTTCCCGCTGGAGACTCGGGTCGTCCTGGCTGGGCTTGAAGTAGACATTGCAGTGGTACTGCCCCACTGTGATCGGAAACGACAGTGGGTCCTGCAGGCCAACAGAGTGCGCCTGTCGCGTCAGCACCCGATACGTTCGTTGGCCGTGAGCCTTCTTCTTCGTCATCGCCCCTCCCGTTGTCACACCATTCAAATCAAACCGTAGGTTCAATCATCGGCAAGTCGACACGGTCTCTTTATGTGCACGTCAGGCTAACGGCTTGGCAATCGGTTTGAAGACGTGACGCCGTACGTAGCGATAAGCTGAGTCGATCCGCTGAGGACAATGCTTCTCACATCGGGGAGGAATGACGAATGCGAATACCAGAACTTGAGCAAGTCGAGCAACAAACGCAATTGCGGTATCGCTTCGGTGCAACTTCCCGGCTCAACAGTCCTGCAGTCTCTAGCTGAATTGTATATAGAGCTAATCCTCGCGAGTACAAGTGGCGAAAAACTCTCGCATGAGGTAGCGCTTAGGCAATTACCTGTCCTTGTAGTCGTCGGTACGCCAAGCGCGGGGTAAAAGATGCCTCTGCAATGGCTCGAATGGGTCATGGCCCAAGCGACTGAGTTCCTCTGCGGCAGGCAACAACGCTATCTGCTATTCCTTCAGGCGCGTATCCTGCGCGAGGCGGAGAAAGAGTGGGTTCGACGCGATCGTAATCGTCAAGACCGACCAGATCACGGGGAGCCTCAAGTGCGCGGTCCGGTTCCACGGCTGGCTTACCGCGCGCCCAACAGTCAAACTGGCTATCATCCAGAAAAGCATTGACAGCCAGACGCCGGACGGGTGCGTCACGTTCATGTTCAACTGTCTCCTGAGCGAGCGCGAGATTCTCATCAACATCTGGCGCTCACGGATCACGATCGAGCGCTCCAAAAACGAGGAAATCATCGTCGGGGCCGGGGGCGACCTTGGCTCAAGGACTAGCTGGTAGGGCTGGCCGCAGCGGCACTCTCTTCCTCAACCCTAGCTTTACGT
>CAIPNM010000036.1 GCA_903866395.1 uncultured bacterium | reverse complement strand
TGAGCTGCGCGAGCACCCGGGTGTGACCGTGCACCGGCGTGCTGGGATCGGGCGCACGCCGCGCGCAATCGACGAGCGATGCAAGCGAGGCCGGCGCAAACTCGGACAGGTCGCGATCGCAGCGACTGATCATATCGCCGATCATGCCCTGTAGCCCCAGCCGCTGACCGTCTTCAGGCGAGTAGATGCGCGCGACGCCGTAGTCGTGAAGCTCTCGAGTTTCGGCGGGCACGATCACCCCGCCGCCGCCCCCAAACAACTTGATATGCGAGGCGCCTTGCGAGGCGAGCAGATCGATCATGTACTTGAAGAACTCAACATGGCCGCCCTGATAAGACGACACCGCGATGCCATGCGCGTCTTCCTGAAGCGCGCAGTTCACGATCTCCTGCACCGAGCGGTTGTGTCCCAGGTGAATCACCTCGCAACCCATTGACTGCAGGATGCGACGCATGATGTTGATCGAGGCGTCGTGGCCGTCAAACAGCGAGGCAGCGGTAACGAACCGCACCTTGTTGGTCGCGCGATATTGCGCAAGCCGGGCACTTTCGGAGAGGTCGGACATGGCGGATCCTGCGAGCGGCCAGCGGGGCCGAACCAGAGGCTGCCCGCTAGTAAAAGAGAGTCGGCAATCTAATTGACGTTAACGTAAACGTCAATATCGCACGTCGACAGCGTAATGCTCGGCGAGCCAGGTCGCATACGCCGCCATGTCGACGGTGCCCGCAAGCGTTGCCGCGCCGTCGTGGCCGCGCAACAGGTACGGATAGCGCCGGATCATGGTCTCAGCCCGACTGCGGTCGAGGCCCGTGCCCAGTTGGGCCATGGGCCGGCCGCTGCCCCGTGGGTCAGCTGAGGTCATCGGGCGGGCGCCAGTCGTCGCGTGTCCGGCGGGCGGCGGGCTGGTCCGCTCGCTTGCCGCGCGTGTGAGCGGGACGCGGAACTCCCGATCCGGCCCGGGCGCAAGGAGGCTGCGCGCATCATGAAGGAGCGGCTCGGTCACCGTTTGCCAGGCCACATCGAGCGCCTTCAGCCCAACCCCCGCCTTGCGCGCCTGCTCAACCATCCAGCCGAGCGCGACGTCTGACAGATCGCCCTCGGCATGACTGCCGCCGATATCGCCATGGTCACCGATGAACCCGCGCTCAAGTCGCCAGCCCCCGGCCGGGGCCGCCTGATCGGGGCCGATCGATTCCAGGGGAAAGAACCGGCGCTGCTCGTTTAGCGCCACCGCGTGCACGACCACGCGCGCCTGGGGCGGAACGCCCAGACTCCACTGCGCGTTCGCCTGGCCGTTCAAGCCAAACTGGGCCACCGTGTCCCAGAGCCCGATGAAATTGAGCGACACGCAGCGCTGAAGCGACAGATAGTGGCCGTTACTGATTCGGGCAGCGACGGTATTGGCAAAGTCACGCGCCATCGCCGCGCCGCGCGAAAAACCGATCACATCGACATTGACGGGCACGCCGCGGGTCTCGGGCGAACGCAGCGCGCGGTCGAGCACCCCCAGCATGTGATCGACCCGGCGACGCGCACTCGAGGCCTGCAGCGTATCGAAGGCATCGGCGCCGATCCCTGAGCCACGGTCCAAGGTCCCCACGCCGCTCATATAGTGGCGGTCGCTCGCGCCATAGAGACTAAAAAACTTGGCGACGTTGGAGAGCGTGTCGGGCGCGCGCGCGGGATCACTGTTGCCGGTGCCATCAAAGGCAAAAAGAATCAGCCCGAGGGGGTCGGTCGCCTGAACCGGGTTGCCGGCTGCGTAGGCGTGGAGATTCCAGCCGGCCGCAAGCCCCAGCGGATCGGGCTCCAGGTAGCGCCCGTGACGGGGATCATAGGTGCGCTGATAGTTGTCGTAGAGCCCGGTCTCCCGATCGTGATATTGGCCGGGCAAGCGCAGCGGCTGGTCAAATCGCCCGTTCTCCTCGAGCACCTCGCCATAGGCACCCAGCCGAGCCTGCCAGACCACACGGCCGGTCTGATCGACCGCCACCTGCGGCGTACCCAGCGGATCGGCCAAAAGCCAGGTGATGGCGGGCGGGCGCGCGCCACGCCGCGCTACCCCCTGAGGTTGGACATCCGGCTCGACAATCGCCACGACCCGGCCCTGCCAACGGATGAAGTGCCGCGTGATCCGGCCCGCCGCGTCCAGCTCCGCGACCATTGCGTTCTGGTGGTAGAGAAAGCGCGTGGTGCGCGGCGCCGGGCCGTGGACGCGCTTCAGCACCCGCTCGCCCAACGCGTTGTAGCGATAGTCGATCGCGCTGGGGAGGGGCGGCGTCTTCTCGCGGGCGGGCAGCGCCTCGGCGCCGCGTTCCGCCCGCTCGATCCGGCCCGACGCCCCATAGCCCAGCAGCCAGGCGCCATGGCGAAGCGGCCGGCCCGCTGGGTCCGACAGGGTTGGCAGCACCGGTTCGGTACGGCCCGACTCATCGCGCAGCAGCCTGAGGTCACCCCCCGGCGAGTAGTGATAGAACGAACGCTGGGTCGCGCCACCCTTACGCTGCCACTCACGCACGATCAGCCGGCCTGCCGCATCGAAGCCGAAGCGCTCCTCGCCGTCCAGGCGCTCGATCGCCGCCATCAGACCGTCATCACGGCGCCGGATCTCGAAGCGAGCGAGCGACTCGCCGCCGCGCTCGCGGCGCCACTCAAGCGAGGCGAGCCGCCCTTCGCGGTCAAACCGGCGAAGCGCATGCACCCCCGCGCCCAGCCGCTCGGAGACGGCCTCGCCCGCCTGATACTCGACCGACTCGACCAGCCAGACGGGCTCGGCGCGCTCGGGCAAGACAAGCCCCAGCCGGTGGGGACGACCCGCTGAATCATACTCATAGCGCAGCCGAATTCCGTCACCGAGCGAGCGCTCACTAAGTCGGGAAGCCCCGTCATAGCTATAGTCATAGTGGATTGTCTGGGTGCCCAGGCGATGCGTGAGACGACGTAAACGGCCAGCCTCATCATGCGTGGCCCGAAGATCATGCTCCGGGTGATCGAGGCCGACGAGCCGCATCCCTGTCCACAGAAACCGCGTGCTGACGCGCCCGCCCGCGGCCGCCTGCTCGCGGGAGAGCAGCCGCCCGGCCGCATCAAACTCGCGCAGCTCGAGGCTGCCATCGGGCAGCACCATCCTCACCGGATGGCCCCTTGCATCATGGAATACCTGGCGAACCCCGCGCTGCGCCGAGCGCTCCTCGATCACCCGTCCCAGGTCATCGAAACGGGTCTCCGTCGTCCGACCGTCGGCATCGATCTGTACC
>CAIPNM010000035.1 GCA_903866395.1 uncultured bacterium | reverse complement strand
GGTCGCGGTGCTGCCACTGCTGGTGCTGTTCGCGTTGTTTTCGCGGCAGCTGGTTGCCGGTCTCACGGCCGGTGCGGTGCGTGGTTAGGCGCAGAGGCGCGGGCCATCAGGAAACAGGAGTCAACGTGGATCGTGATCAGCTGATTATTCCAGATCTCAAACATCTGCCAGGCAATTTTGTCTGGGGCGTTGCAACCAGCGCATTCCAGATCGAGGGGGCGGCTGATCGCCGCGGAGAGTCAATCTGGGATGCCTTCTGCCGGCGCCCTGGCGCGATCGCTGACGGTTCGGATGGACTGACTGCCTGTGATCACGTTGACCGTCTGGAGTCCGACCTCGATCTCATCGCCTCGCTCGGGGTCGAAGCCTATCGCTTCTCGATTGCCTGGCCGCGTATTCAGCCCGAGGGTAGCGGCGCGCCATCAAGTGGGGGACTAGGGTTTTATGACCGGCTGATTGACGGGCTGCTCGCTCGTGGCATTCGCCCCTATGCGACGCTTTATCACTGGGATTTGCCGCAGGCGCTGCAGTTGCGACACGGTGGATGGGCCGGGCGCGAGACGGCATTTCGGTTTGGCGATTATGCGGACCAGGTGGCGCGTCATCTGGGGGATCGCATCGTCTCGTTTGCCACGTTGAACGAGCCCTGGGTGGTGGCGATCCTGGGCCACGAGCAGGGAATCTTCGCGCCGGGGCTGCGCTCGCGTGCCATCGCGATGCAGGCGAGTCACCATCTGCTGGTGGCGCACGGTCTCGCGTTACAGGCGATCCGTGCAAGCAGCCGGGCCGAGGCGGGCATCGTTCTGAACATGTCTCCCATTCATCCGCTGACCGACAGTGATGCAGATCGGACCAAGGCTGTGATCGATGATGGCCTGATCAACCGCTGGTACATGGATGCGATTCACTACGGACACTACCCGGCGGACGTGCTCGCACACCTGGGCGCTGATTCGCCGCAGCAGCTTCCCGGAGACAACACACTCATTTCCCAGCCGGTCGACTTTGTCGGGGTCAACTACTACACGCGCAGTTTCGCGAGTACAGGCGAGCCCTGGTCAGCCGAGAAGACGGGCGCTGCGGTAACCGATATGGGTTGGGAGATTTATCCCGATGGTCTCACCGAGTTGCTGGTGCGCTTGGATCGTGACTGGAACCATCCGCGTCTGCTGGTCACCGAAAACGGTGCCGCGTTTGCCGATCAACGGGTCGACGGTGCGGTGGACGATCACCCCCGGGTCGAGTATCTGGCGACGCATCTCGCAGCGGTTGACCAAGCCGCCCGCCAAGGCGTGAATATTGCGGGCTACTTTGTCTGGAGCCTGATGGATAACTTCGAGTGGGCTTCTGGTTATCGCAAGCGTTTCGGCATCGTGCATGTCGACTACGCAACGCTTGAGCGCACGCCCAAGCGAAGCGCGCATTGGGTGGGCGAGCTCCTGCGTCAGTGGAAGGCGCTGCGCGCCCAGAGGGTATCGTGAGCTCAGTGCGTATGGTCCAGGTTCGGAAGTCGTTCGGCGCCGAACCGATCGTGCGCGGTATTGATCTCGATATCGCGCACGGCGAATTTATGGTGCTGGTGGGCGCATCGGGTTGCGGCAAATCCACGCTGCTGCGACTCATCGCCGGGCTTGAGCGCCTGGATTCGGGCCAGATCTGGATTGGCGACGAGCGGGCCGATCAGCTTCCCCCCGCAGAGCGCCGGGTGGCGATGGTGTTTCAGAACTACTCGCTCTATCCCCACATGACGGTGGCGCAGAACATGGGTTTTGCGCTCAAGGTGGCGGGAGAATCCAAGGCGGTCATCCGGGAAGCGGTGGGGCGAGCGGCTGAGATCCTTCGCATCGGTCATCTGCTCGATCGTCTGCCGCGTGCCTTGTCGGGAGGCGAGCGCCAGCGGGTTGCCATCGGTCGTGCAATCGTTCGCAAACCGCGGGTTTTCCTGTTTGACGAGCCCTTGTCGAATCTCGATGCTGCCTTGCGCGGCGAAATGCGGCATGAACTGCTGCGATTGCACGAGCAGATCGGCGCAACCATCCTTTACGTCACCCATGACCAGACCGAGGCCATGACCCTGGGTACCCGAATTGCGCTGCTTCGCAAGGGTTCAGTCGAGCAGCAGGGCACGCCCCTCGAACTCTTCAATCACCCTCGCAACCAATACGTCGGTGCATTCCTGGGCTCGCCGCCCATGAATCAGCTGCGCGTGTCCTGGCGGGCGGCTGAAAGAACCTGGCAGATCGGTGCGCACACCGTGTCCGGGCGGATGCTGCCCGCGCTTGCGTCGCTACCGCTTCCCGAGAGCATTGCCGCAATCGGGGTTCGACCCGAAGCCTGGGAGCTGGTCGATCCGAATGCGGCCGAGGACGGCATCGCCTGCACGGTGGGCTGGATTGAACACCTGGGTGACAGCGTGATTCTGTTTTGCAGCCTCGAGGGCGAAGCGGCACCGGTTGCGGTGCGTCGGCCCGCCTCCGGCGCGGTGCCTGCCCGGGGCGAATCGCTTCGGATCACCGCGAGTGCTGCGAACTGCCACTTGTTTGACCAAAGGGGGGAGAGGCTGTGATGGTCGCCCGCCGCTGTCTTTTTCGTCCCATCTTGAAATCGCTTTCAAAAAATGCTGGGCTCGCGTGTTGCGATGCCTGGCCGATGACCTTTGAGGAGACCCTTGATCATGGCTGCTAAACACAACACCGATCGTCTTCGGGCTAAACGTGCCGCCTCGCGTCGGGCAGATCCGCGGCTAGAGGTTGATTCGGT
>CAIPNM010000034.1 GCA_903866395.1 uncultured bacterium | reverse complement strand
GCTTCGCGCGCTGGCGATGGGCTCGACGCAGCGCATCTCGATCGCACCGGAGATACCGACCTTCGCCGAGGCGGGACTGCCGGGCTATACCGCGAGCGCGTGGTTCGGGCTGTTCCTGCCGGCAGGTACGCCGAGGGCGATCGTCGATGCGACGCACCGCGAGGGCGTGCGCGCGCTGCAGTTGCCGGAGATCCGCGAGCCGCTGCTGAAGGCGGGCTTCCAGGTGATCGGCAGCACGCCGGAACAGTTCGCGCAGCAGGTGCGCGAGGATATCGCCCGGTTCACCAAGATCGCGCGGGAGGCGGGGATCAAGGCGGAGTGAAGCGGTGCCTGACGATGCCGCGAACCACATGGGCGACATCCGCTTCCGGATGGTCGCTCGACGGCACGCCCGGCCGGGCGGCGTCGTGCAGGCGCGCCCGGTCGGTTCCGGAGCTAGCGGAGGGGGAGCGCGACTTCACGCTTCGTGGCTTTGCTGAAGGAGATGATGTGGATCGCATTTTCACGCTCGGCATGGCCGCATCACCGTTGCACGAGCCTGACCTGCAACTCGCAGCCCACTGCTTCGGCGTATCGCTTCAGCGTTCCCAATGACGGCGCGTGCTTGCCAGCAGATTCCAGCCGCGACACTGCACTCTTGGTCGTGCCCATGCGCACGGCGACCGCTTCCTGCGTGAGCCCCGCCCGGGTGCGCGCCTTGAGCAGCTGGCTGACGACCTGATACTCGAACTCGAGCGAAGCATAGGCTTCATTGAAACCCGTGCGCTTGCTCGCCTTCGCGAGGAAGGCCTGGTGATCGTGTTCGACAGGAACGTGTTTCAGTTCAGCCATTCCGCAACTCCTTGATCCGCCTGCGGGCGATCTTGAGGTCTGAATCCGGCGTCTGCCGCGTCTTCTTGATGAAGGCATGCACGACGACTATGCGCTTGCCGACCAGGAAGCAGTACATGGCCCGACCCGCACCGGCGCGACCGTGAGGCCGCAGTTCGAACAGACCCTGCCCCATGCTTCGTGAATACGGAAACCTCAGGTCAGGTCCGTGCTCCGCGAGCAACTCGACCAGCCGTGCATAGTCGGCAAGTACGTCAACTGGCCATGACTCGATATCCGCGAGGACATTCGGATGGTAATACTCGACAGAAAACATGCAGGCGGCATGTTAGCATATTCGCTAACATGAAGAGGGGTGGAACGACAATGCTGCGCGAACTGCCGCGCTCCTTCGCGCCCAGGTTCAGCCACCACCAGACACTTACTCCCCCTTCTTTGGTCGCTGCCACCAGCGTACGCGCGATGGCGGACCGCCAGGAACTGGCTCAGCGCACACACCATCACCACCGAAGCACTCGCACTGCCTGGCCTTCTCACGCCGCCTGCGCATGCAGGCGCAGGCCCAGCGCACGGGCAACCTTCAGGACGGTCGCGAAGCTTGGGTTGCCGCCTTCACTCAGCGCGCGATACAGGCTTTCCCGGCTCAGTCCTGTTGCCTTCGCGACCTGGCTCATGCCCTTCGCGCGAGCGATATCGCCAAGCGCCCTTGCAATGCCGGAAACGTCGTCCGCAGCCCCGTCAAGCCACGCGTCGAGGTAGGCGGCCATTTCCTCCGGCGAGCGCAGATGCTCCGCCACGTCGTAGGGAGAGGACTTCGAGCTCCGGGGCTTCTTGCGGGCAGCGACACGCATTCCGCTACTCTCCATGTTCAAGCGCGAGGCGTATCGCGCGGACGATATCCCTCGCTTGCGTGGACTTGTCTCCACCGGCCAGAAGCAGCAGAAGTCGCTCCTCGCGCTTCGCATAGTAAATCCGGTACCCAGGACCGTAGTCCACCTTCAGTTCGGACACGCCGTGCTTCAGGTTGCGATGCGAGCCTGGATTGCCGTGGATCAATCGATCGACCCGCATCAGGATGCGGGCCCTGCCGTTGACATCCTTAAGGCCATCGATCCAGTCACGGTACTCGTCGGTTTTCTCGACGCGCACGGTGCATTGTAGCCTGCGAGCTACAGCACTCGCAAGAGCCGGGGAGTGGGCAGGGCGTCAGGGCAAGAGCAGTTCTCATGCGCTCATCGTGCCCCGACAAAGGCGTCGGCTACAACGGGAAGAACACTGCCTTGCGCGCCCCTACTCCCTCTTCTTCGGCCGCTGCCACCCGACCCGATGCTGCTGCTTCGGGTTCACCACCATCCCGCCGGGCGGCACGTCCTGCCACAATCAGACTCGAGGTCTAGTGCCCCTTCGCTCGTGCCAAACGCAAAGCACTTCGATGCAGTCATCCCGAACGCGGTAGTAGGCAAAGTAGCCGGTTCGCGGCATGTAGATTCGCCGTACCAGGGATGATGTCGAGGTATTGATTCGAGAGCCCACGCCGGGTTCCACGGCGATCAGGGCTAGCACAGCTTTGAGATCCGTTTGAACCGCGTCAGGCGCGGCGGGGCGATTCGCGCGCCACCACCGCATCGCGTGTTCAACCTCCCGCCGTGCTCTGGCGAGGACGAAAACGCGATGCGCCAAGGTCAGCCGGCGCGCTTCAGCCGCGCGAAAAAGTGTTCCGCCGGTTCGCCTGTCTCGTGGTCAGCCTCATCGATTGCCGCTTCCAGCTCAGCCTGGAGCGCGGGCGGCAACGTCACGGCGGGCTCGTCGTCGTGGGCGATAACGGCGACGACGGTGCCTTCAGGAAACGTCGCTCCTTCGAGCACGACCTTGCCTTCGATGACGGTTCCGGTGGCGATCTTCATGGCCTCATCGTATCCGAAAGATTCGACCCGCTTCAATCACGATATGACCGTCTTCCGCCCGGTTACTTCCCCTTCTTCGGCCGCTGCCACCCCGCCCGGTGCTGCTGCTGCTTCGGGTTCACCACCAGCCCGCCCGGCGGCACGTCCTGCCACACCGTGGTGCCCGCGCCGACGGTGCTGCCCTTGCCCACCTTCACCGGCGCGACGAGCTGCACATCCGACCCGATGTGCACGTCGTCCTCGATCACGGTGCGATGCTTGTTCGCGCCGTCGTAGTTGCAGGTGATAGTGCCGGCGCCGATGTTCACGTCGCGCCCGACCACCGAGTCGCCGACATAGGCGAGGTGGTTGGCCTTGCTGCGCGCGCCCAGGGTGCTCGCCTTCACTTCGACGAAGTTGCCGATGTGCACTTCGTCGGCCAGCGCCGCATCCGGACGCAGCCGTGCATACGGGCCGATGCGCGCGCGCGCACCGACGCGCGCGCCATCGATATGGCTGAACGCCTCGACGCGGGTACCGGCACCGATGGTCGCGTTGCGGATCACGCAGTGCGGCCCGACGCTCACGCCATCGGCGAGCTTCACCGTGCCTTCGAACACGCAGCCGACGTCGATCGTCACGTCGACGCCGCAGCCGAGTTCGCCGCGCACGTCGAGCCGCGACGGGTCGAGCAGGGTGACGCCGGCCTCGAGCAGGCTGCGCGCGATCTCGAACTGGTGGATGCGTTCGAGCTGGGCGAGCTGCGACTTGGAATTGACGCCGAGCGTCTCCCAGATCTCGTCGGGCTGTTCGGTGATCACCGGCACCTTGTCCGCCACCGCCAGCCGGATCACGTCGGGCAGGTAGTACTCGCCCTGAGCGTTGTCGTTATCGATGTCGGCCAGCCACTGACCCAGCTTCATGCCGGGCACGCACAGGATGCCGGTGTTCACTTCGCGGATCTGGCGCTGCTTGTCGTTCGCGTCTTTCTCTTCGACGACGCCGATCACTGCATCCTTGCTGTTGCGCAGGATGCGTCCGTAGCCGGTCGGGTCGTCGATCTTCACCGTCAGCAGCTTGACCTGGTTGTCGTCGACCAGACGCATCCGCTCGAGCGTGGACGCACGGGTCAGCGGCACGTCGCCGTACAGCACCAGCACCGGGTGGGCGCGGTCGAGGTGCGGCAACGCCTGCTGCACGGCATGGCCGGTGCCGAGCTGCTGGGACTGGCGCGCGAACAGCAGGTCGGGCTGGTCCTTGAAGGCATCGGGCACCTGCTCGCCGCCGTGGCCGTAGACCACCACGATGCGCACCGGGTCGAGCTGGCGCGCCTGCTCGATCACGTGGGCGAGCAGCGGGATGCCACCCAGGGGATGCAGCACCTTGGGCAGCGCGGAGCGCATGCGCTTGCCTTGTCCGGCAGCGAGGATGACGACGTTCATGTTGCAGAATCTAGCATGCGGGATTCGGCGACCGTAGGGGATATTGCAGGAGAATTCACCCCTGGGCGGCTTCCTCCAGCACTTCGGATGCCCATTGATTCAGGCTCTTGCCGGCAGCCTGGGCGGCGACCAGGGCGGCGCCGTGCACTTCAGGCGGTACCCTCAACATGAGCTTGCCGGACGCGGGCTTCTCGGGCCGGAGCCCGTTTTCCTTGCAGTCGGCAACAAACTCGTCCACGGCCGCGGCAAACGCGCTGCGCAGTTCCTTCACGGTTTCGCCATGGAAGCTGATGATGGTGCGCAGCCCGAGGACGCGTCCGACGAAGATGCCATCGCGCTCGTCGAACTCGACTCGAGCGGTGTATCCCTTGTAGGTCATGGTGTTCATGGTGCGACTCCTGCGCGTAAGAGCAACTCGCGCGCTTCTTCTACTTGGTAGCGACGTGCCTCCTTGCCGGGATGAGGACGGTGGCAATGCCAGTGGCCGTCCTTCAGTACGATCTTTACCCGGGAACCGGCGCGCTCGGTTATCGAGCCGCCCAGCGCAACGATCAATGCTTCGATGTCGGCGAATGGAATCGACGCCGGGGTCGGGCGAGAAAAGATCGACGCGAGCGTCTTGCGATGCCGTGCGTTCATCGGCGGATGCTAGCGTTTCGCGCAAGCAGATGCAATCACTGGACGCTAGCACACCGTTTGCGGCCCGGTTAAGCGGTGCCGCGCGCCGGCCTGCTGCGCCGCACCCTGCTCCGCACCTCGGTCTTCACCGCCTCGTAGGGGAATTCGATGCCGCCGCCTTCAGCCCGGCACAGGATGCCCGCCTCGATCAGCGCGGTGACATCCCCGTGCACGGCCTTCACGTCGCGATCGACCCGGCGGGCTGCCTCACGAATGGACATCGGGCCGGCGCCACACAGTGCCTTCAGCAGTTCCCAGCGCCTCGCGGTGAGCACCTGCCAGAGCAACTCGGGCGCCGCGAAGCTGATCCGCGCCGCGCGCGCACCCTTGCCGGTCTTCCAGGCCTGGGTGAAGTCGGCCATGGCTACGGCAGGTGTTCTGATATCAAGGGTTACCGTTTTCACGATTCCACCTTTCGATGTCGGGGCGGTACTTGAAGCGGTGGGTGCAGCCGGAGAGCGGCACCGGGAGACGCCACAGCACCAGTTCCGCGAAGGGAGTGCCCGACAGGTTAACCCGGGTGCGTACGCGTTCCAGCGCCTTCATATTGGAGACAATGCCAACACCCTCGAGGGAAGTCGAACGTTATAAGCTACGCCGCGCACCATCTGCAGCGCTCCGGATCCCACCCAGGAGGAATCGCATGACCCCGACCCCCATCGCCGGCCTGTGCCGCCGCGCCCTGCTCCGCACCTCGGTCTTCAGCGCCCTGCTCGGCGCCCTGTTGTTCCCGCTGCTCGCCACCGCTCCGGCCGCCCTGGCCCAGCCCGACTGTCCGTTCCGCGGTGAACTCGACGCGAACTATTGCGACGCGAACAAGGACCTGGTCGCCGACACGCCGACCGACCCGAAGCGGCTGCGCACGCCGAACACCATCGTCTTCACCTATACCCCGGTGGAAGACCCCGCCGTCTACGAGGGGGTGTTCCGTCCGTTCACCGACTACCTGGGCAAGTGCACCGGCAAGCGGGTGGTGTTCTTCCAGGTGCAGAGCAATGCGGCGCAGGTCGAGGCGATGCGCTCGGGCCGTTTGCATGTCGGTGGCTTCTCGACCGGGCCGACCGCGTTCGCGGTCAACCTGGCCGGTGCGGTGCCGTTCGCGGTGAAGGGCGACGCCAAGGGCTTCCAGAGCTACCGGCTGTTGCTGCTGGTGCGGGCCGACAGCCCGATCAAGACCATGGCCGACCTGAAGGGAAAGCGCGTCGCGCATACCTCGCCGTCGTCGAACTCGGGCAACCTGGCGCCGCGCGCACTGTTCCCCTCGCTCGGCATCACCCCCGACAAGGACTACAAGGTGCAGTTCTCCGGCGGCCATGACCGTTCGGTGCTGGGCGTGCGTTCGGGCGACTTCGATGCGGCGCCGGTCGCCTCCGACGTCTATGAGCGGATGGCCGACCGCGGCGTGATCAAGGAGAGCGAGTTCCGGGTGATCTGGCAGAGCAACCCGTTCCCGACCTCGTCGTTCGCCTATGCGCACGACCTGGAGCCGAAGTTCCGCGACCAGATGCTGAAGTGCTTCTACGACTTCCGTTTCCCGGAGCCGATGCAGAAGGCCTTCGACGGCGCCGACCGTTTCGTGCCGGTCACCTATGCGAAGGAATGGGCCGACGTGCGCAAGGTGGCCGAAGCCAGCGGCGAGTCGTTCGGCAGCCAGGCGTTCGACGCGCTGGCCAAGCGGGAAGAGGCGGCGCGGCAGAAGGCAGCCGCGGCCAAGGCGGCGCCGAAGTGAGGGGATGTTGAGCGAGGCTGCTGCGGGGGCTGGCGCTGCGGGTGACGCTGCGGGTGACGCTGCGCCTGTCGCCGCCCTCGAACTGCGCGGGCTGCAGAAGTCGTATGTGCGCGGCAAGCCGGTGCTGCATGCGATCGACCTGTCGATCGCCGGCACCGGGCTCACCGCGATCATCGGGCCGTCGGGTACCGGCAAGAGCACGCTGATCCGCTGCGTGAACCGGCTGGTCGAGCCATCGGGCGGGCAGGTGCTGCTCGACGGCGAAGACCTGACCGCGCTGCGCGGACGTTCGCTGCGGCTGGCACGCCGGCGCATCGGCATGGTGTTCCAGGAATACAACCTGGTCGAACGGCTGACGGTGATCGAGAACCTGCTGTGCGGGCGGCTCGGCCATGTCGGCGCGCTGCGGGCGTGGCTGCGGCGCTTTCCGCAGGCAGACATCGACCGTGCGTTCGAACTGCTCGATGCGGTGGGGCTGGCCGACTTCGCGAAGACGCGGGCAGATGCGCTGTCCGGCGGCCAGCGGCAGCGGGTGGGCATCGCGCGCGCGTTGATGCAGCAGCCGCGGCTGCTGCTGGCCGATGAGCCGACCTCGTCGCTCGACCCGAAGACCTCGGTCGAGGTGATGGAGCTGATGCGCGGGCTGTGCGCGCAGCGCGGCATCCCGGTG
>CAIPNM010000033.1 GCA_903866395.1 uncultured bacterium | reverse complement strand
CTGCATACCGGTAGCCTTGGAGACATAAGGGACCGTGCGCGAGGCGCGCGGATTAACCTCGAGCACAAACACCGTGCCGTCGCCCGACCCATTGTCGCTGCGCTGAATAGCGAACTGCACATTCATCAGTCCGCATACGCCGAGCGCCCGCGCCATGACTGCAGTTTGTCTCTTGATTTCAGTCACCAACGCGGGCGACAGCGAATAGGGCGGCAAGGAACATGCTGAGTCGCCAGAGTGCACGCCAGCCTGCTCGATATGCTCCATCACGCCACCGATGAAGACCTCTGCCCCGTCTGACAGACAGTCGACGTCAACCTCGATCGCATCATTCAGGAAACGGTCCAGCAGCACCGGGCTGTCTTCCGAAACCTTGACCGCCTCGCGCATGTAGCGCTCAAGGTCGCGCTGCTCATGCACGATTTCCATCGCCCGCCCGCCCAGCACATAACTCGGACGTACGACCAGGGGATAACCGATCTCTGCCGCCAGCGCGAGCGCCTCGGGTTCGGTGCGCGCGGTGCGATTGGGTGGCTGACGCAACTGCAACTGCTGCAGCAGCTTCTGGAAACGCTCGCGGTCTTCGGCAATATCGATCGACTCGGGCGACGTGCCCACAATAGGTACGCCATTGGCCTCCAGGGCGAGCGCGAGCTTGAGCGGTGTCTGCCCACCGTATTGGACGATCACGCCAAACGGCTTCTCAACCGCCACGATTTCCAACACGTCTTCCAGCGTGACCGGTTCGAAATAGAGTCGATCCGAGGTGTCGTAGTCGGTGGAGACGGTTTCGGGATTGCAGTTGACCATGATGGTCTCGAAGCCGTCTTCGCGAAGCGCAAACGCCGCATGCACGCAGCAGTAATCAAACTCAATGCCCTGCCCGATCCGATTCGGCCCGCCGCCCAGTACGATCACCTTGCGACGATCAGTGGGTTGCGATTCGTCTTCGTCGTCATACGTGGAGTACATGTAGGCAGTGCCGGTGGCGAATTCCGCCGCGCAGGTATCGACCCGCTTGTACACCGGCCGCACACCATGACCATGACGGTGTGCCCGCACTGCATCGGCGCTAGCACCTGTGAGCCTGGCGATACGACGATCGGAAAAACCCCGCGACTTCACGAACTGCCATTCATCGCGCGAAAGACCCGCCGCATCACGCGTGCGCAAGGTCTGTTCGATCTGAATGATTTCCTGGATCTGGGACAGAAACCAGGGGTCGATCGCCGACTCTTCAAACACTTCCTCAACGCTCATGCCGACGCGGAACGCATCACCCACGTAGAGAATGCGCTCAGGACCTGGCTCGCCAAGCTCGGTGCAAATTTCGTCGCGGTCGGTGCTTCGTTCGTCGAGCCCGTCGATGCCGGTTTCGAGCCCGCGTAAAGCCTTCTGAAAACTTTCCTGGAAGGTCCGGCCGATGGCCATGACCTCGCCCACCGACTTCATCTGCGTGGTCAGGCGGGAGTCGGCTTGGGGAAATTTCTCGAACGCGAAGCGAGGGATTTTGGTAACAACATAATCGATCGTGGGCTCGAAGGACGCCGGCGTTGCGCCACCGGTGATGTCATTACGAAGTTCATCAAGCGTGTAGCCCACCGCCAGCTTAGCGGCGATCTTGGCGATCGGAAATCCGGTGGCCTTCGAGGCGAGTGCCGACGAGCGACTGACGCGCGGATTCATTTCGATCACGATCATGCGACCGTCGCGCGGATTGATCGCAAACTGAACATTCGAGCCGCCCGTGTCAACGCCGATTTCCCGAAGGATGGCAATCGATGCGTCCCGCATCAATTGGTATTCCTTGTCGGTGAGGGTTTGCGCCGGCGCCACCGTGATGGAATCGCCCGTGTGCACGCCCATGGGATCGAGGTTCTCGATCGAGCAGACGATGATGCAGTTGTCTTTGTGGTCGCGGACCACCTCCATCTCGAACTCTTTCCAGCCGATCAACGACTCTTCGATCAGCAGTTCGTGGGTGGGGGAGGCTTCAAGGCCACGGCGACAGATCGTCTCGAATTCTTCCGCGTTGTAGGCAATGCCACCGCCCGTGCCCCCGAGCGTGAAACTCGGGCGGATGATGACCGGAAAGCCGATTGATTTCTGACCCGCCCAGGCTTCCTCGAGCGAGTGGGCAATGGCCGAGCGCGCCGAGCCAAGCCCGATACGGGTCATGGCCTCTTTGAATTTCCGCCGGTCTTCGGCCTTATCGATCGCCTCGGGCGAAGCCCCGATCAGCTCGACCCCGTGCCGTTCGAGGACACCATGGCGATGGAGATCGAGCGCGCAGTTGAGCGCAGTTTGGCCGCCCATGGTGGGCAGGATCGCGTCGGGCTTTTCCTTGGCGATGATGCGTTCGACCACCTGCCAGGTGATGGGCTCAACGTAGGTGACGTCGGCCGTCTCCGGGTCGGTCATGATGGTGGCCGGATTGCTATTGACCAGAATGACGCGGAACCCCTCCTGGCGGAGCGCCTTGCAGGCCTGAGCGCCGGAGTAGTCGAATTCGCAGGCCTGACCGATGACGATCGGACCCGCGCCAATGATGAGAATGCTTTTAAGGTCGGTTCGCTTGGGCATGGTGGAGACTTCAGCGGCTCGCGAGCGTGTGATCCGCGCGACCCTGCATCAGGCCGATGAAGCGGTCGAACAGCGGGCGAATGTCATGAGGCCCCGGACTGGCTTCAGGATGTCCCTGAAAACAGAATGCGGGCCGATCGACGCGCGCAAGTCCCTGAATCGAACCATCGAACAGCGAAACATGCGTGACGCGCAGTGTGGAGGGAAGCGACAGCGGATCGACCGCGAAGCCGTGGTTCTGGCTGGTGATCATGACCGAGCCGGTGTCGAGATCTTTGACCGGATGATTGGCGCCGTGGTGGCCGAACTTCATCTTGAGGGTGCGCGCCCCGGACGCCAAACCCATGATCTGATGCCCCAGGCAAATGCCGAAGGTGGGAATGCCTGCGTCGATGATTTCGCGCGCCGCGGCGATCGCGTAATCGCAGGGCTCGGGGTCTCCCGGGCCATTGGACAGAAACACGCCGTCGGGCCGGCCAGCCAGCACCTCGGCGGCAGGTGTTTGGGCCGGGACCACTGTGAGCTCGCACCCCCGATCGGCCAGCAGGCGAAGGATGTTTCGCTTGACGCCGAAGTCGTAGGCCACCACGCGGAACCGCTTGGATTGGGGCTTGCGGAAGCCCTCACCCAGGCACCATGAACCCTCGGTCCAGGCATAGGCCTGCCCGGTGCTCACCACCTTGGCCAGATCCATCCCCGCCAAACCTGGGAACGCACGCGCGGCAGCCAGCGCCGCCGACTCATCAAGCACATCGCCGGGCCTTGAACCAGCGATCAGGCAGCCATTCTGAGAGCCCCTGTCGCGCAGCACCCGCGTAAGACGACGGGTATCAATGCCGGCGATCGCCACAATTTGCTCGCGCTTGAGATAGTCGCCAAGGCTAGCCCCGGAGCGCCAGTTCGAAAGCCGGGAAGGGAGGTCGCGGACAATAAGCCCAGCCGCGTGGACCTGGCCTGCTTCGACATCTTCATCGTTGACACCGGTATTACCGATGTGCGGATAGGTGAGCGTGACAAGCTGCCGGCTGTAGCTGGGATCGGTAAGAATTTCCTGATAGCCGGTAATGGCGGTGTTGAACACCACCTCGCCCACCGACTGGCCAGACGAGCCCACCGACACGCCTCGAAAAACGCTACCGTCAGCAAGCACCAGAAGTGCTGGAACTGTTTCGGGAAGAAGCCGGAGACCTTCCGCGGCCGGGCGGTTTTCTGACAGCATCTTCTCCGTCAGTCCTGTATTTGCCAGCCCTTTTTCTGTCTGCCCAGCTACCGAGGAACGGGAAGGGTCGCGATCGGAGGACGAAGTCAAAACCAAGGCCGGGCTCCCCAGAGAAGGTAAAACTTTTGGAGTATAGCACCCCGGGGATTGCGGACCGGCAAAGCAGCGTTAGTGAGGCATCAGCGTTTCAGCGATCAACTCAACGATCTCGGCCCCCACCCTGGCAAGGGCCCAGCCTGCTGCCCCCGAAACCATGCCAGCAATGACGGTCGCGACCGGCCCAAAGCCCGATAGCGTCACATGAAGCGCCGCCAGTAGCGCAGCGAGCGCCCCCACGGCAACAGCGAGTTTCCGGCCATGCAGGGCCACGAATTCAATTGCGGGATAACGCATTCAAGTCTCCAGATCACCCATCACGCTGCGGCCGGCACGCCGGCCCGATACGAACGCCCAACCCAGATGGTGCCCATGCCCCTCCAGCAGAACCCCGCCTTGACCGGTTGAGCCTGCGGCGTACAAGCCCGGTATGGGCTGGTCGTCCTGCCCGAGCACTCGATGTCGTGTGTCAACGGCGAGCCCACCATCGGTAAGCGTCACCACCCCACGCAGTGGCCCCAACGCAAACCAGGGGCCACGCCGGTGTTCGCCCAGCGACTCGGACAGAAGTTCGGCGCGTGCACCGATCATCGCAGCGAGCGCCTCAACGGAATCTGCGCTGCGATAGATGTCGGGGCGCCCCCGCCGATAGTCGTCAAGGTACGCGTACGCGACACCCGGTGCGGTGGACACGAAATTCGGCCAGCTCCGCAGTTGCTCGGCGCAGTGCGAATCAAACACGATGTACCCCAGCCGAGCTGGGGTAAGCGGCAGGTTGCGCGCGGTGTTCTTGAAGTCGATCGGTACCGTGCGTCCATCAGGATCGACCAGCACCGCGCCGCAGCGGAACAGCGTGGGCTCAGGCCCCATCGCAGTGGTCAGGAAGCGAACCACGAAAGGGCGAATGAGCCACTGAGGCGCAGTTCGCCAGGCAAACGCCAGCGCGCGCCCCACCCAGGGCTGTGTTGGCAGACGCTGCAACCAGCTGGGGGGCGCCGGAACAAAGCGAAGCTTGGGCGGATTACCCATGCGCCCGTTCAGAACCCGGGCGCCGATCGACTCGGCGAGCAGCAAAGCGTCTCCGGTGGAGAGCGGGTTGACCGGATCTGCCTCCACCACTTCGGGCCCGAAAAAGCGCGCCTTCAACTCGCGCGAAGCGGAGAAATCACCGGCGGCAAGCACCACCCCGCGTTGGGCGGCAAGCGAATGGGTACGCCCGTCGGGGCCTACCGCCTGCACACCGCCGATCCGGCCTGCTTCAGCGAGCCAGCCCGACATGCGCCAGCCGCATCGAATCTCAACCCCCAGCCTCTCACACTCTCGAACCAGACAGGCCCCGAACGCCGCCGAACTCGGCACCACGTTGTGCATTCGCGGCACGCGGTGCGGCGGCTCTGGGCTCGGTCCGACAAACGATACGCCCAGCCGCTCCAGCCAGGCCACTGCGTCCGGCACTTCATCTACCAGAATCCGCCTGAGCGCCAGGTTATCGCCGTCGCCCTTGCCCGCGTTAAAGCGCCCAAGGTCCTCGAAATGATGATCCGGATGATCCGAGATGCCCGCCTTGCGCTGCAGCGCGGTGCCGGCGGCGCTCAGTGACCCCACCGACCAGCCAGTGCTGCCACGCACCTGGTCGCCTTTCTCGAGAACAAGCACCCGGCCACCGGCGCGCGCGGCTTCGATTGCAGCCGATAAACCGGCCCCCCCCGCTCCAACAACAATGACATCTACGAGTCCATCAGACGACATCTTGTCTCCCCTTTGCCGACGCCTCTGGGCGCAAGCGAAAGGAACGCGCCCCCTAGATGACTCCCTGATCCCGAAGACGCTGAATCGTCTGTTCGTCGTAGCCAAGATCGGCGAGCACTTCGTGAGTATGCTCGCCCAGCGTCGGGCCCAGCCATTTCGTTCCACCCGGCGTGGCTGACAAGCGCGGCACGACCGCAGGAATGGCCAGTTTGGAACCGTCGTCGAGTGTGGTGTGCTCAATCACGCCACGCGCCTGGTACTGTGGGTCGCTAACGATGTCCTCGATGCTATAGATGCGACCGCTCGGCACATCGGCCCGTTCCATCACCGCGAGGGCGTCTTCCAGCGTGAGGCCGCGCGACCACGCCGCAATCGCCTCGTCGATCTCGGTCACCCTGAGCGCCCGCCCCGCGTTGTTGGCAAGCGCCGGATCATCGGCAAGATCAGGGCGGCCAATCGCATTCATGAGGCGCTTGTAAATGGAGTCACCGTTGCCGCCAATCACGATATGGCGTCCATCGGCGGTGGGATACGTGTTGGACGGCACAATGCCGGTCAGGTTGGTACCGGTGCGCTCGCGAATCACGCCATAACGGTCGAACTCCGGCAGCGTGCTCTCCATGAGGTTGAACACCGATTCAAAGAGCGCCACATCGACCACCTGCCCTCGCCCTGTGGCATGACGCGACTGCAGCGCCGCCAGCGCGCCGATCACGGCGTGCAGGGCCGAGATGGAATCGCCAATGGACAGGTTCATGCGCACCGGCGGGCGATCGGGAAACCCGGTGACATAGCGCATGCCCCCCATGGATTCAGCAATGGCACCGAACCCTGGCCGGTCACGATAAGGACCGGTTTGACCATAGCCTGACAGCCGCACCAGGATCAGGCCCGGGTTACTCGCCGACAACTGCTCATAGCCCAGCCCCCATTTCTCGAGCGCGCCCGGCCGGAAATTTTCAATGACGATATCGGCCTTCGCGGCCAACTCACGCACGATCTGCTGGCCCTCGGGCTGGCGCATGTCAATGGTGATGGAACGCTTGTTGCGCGCCTGCACAAACCACCAAAGCGAGGTACCGGATGGGTTATCGGGATGAAGCTTGCGCCACTTGCGAAGCGGGTCGCCGCCTTCGACGCCAGGCTTTGCCGGCGGCTCGACCTTGATGACATCAGCCCCAAACTCGGCAAACAGCCGCGCTGCGAAGGGGCCTGCAATCAGCTGGCCAAGTTCGAGAACCTTTAGTCCCTCGAGCGCCATCGGCCCGACGGGTGGTGGTGAAGAAGTGGAATTCATGGCGTGAGTGTTTTCGAAAGAGATTTACTCGGAGACCGAACGCCGGTCGCGCAGCGCCTGCGCGATGGTGCCCGCATCGACATATTCGAGTTCGCTGCCTACCGGCACGCCGCGCGCCAGTCGCGTGACCGAGAGCCCGCGGGCCCGCAGCATTTCGCCAATGGTGTGCGCGGTGGCCTCGCCTTCATGGGTGAAATTGGTGGCCAAAATGACCTCGCGCACCACACCATCGGTGGCCCGCGCAATCAGCCGGTCAAAGTGCAAATCGCGAGGCCCGACTCCGTCAATCGGCGACAGACGCCCCATGAGAACGAAGTAGAGGCCGTTGTAGGCCATGGTCTGCTCGAGCATTAGCTGATCGGCAGGCGTTTCGACCACGCAGAGCTGTGATGGATCGCGGCGCGGCGAGGAGCACGTCTCACAGAGCTCGGCCTCGCTGAAGGTATTGCAGCGCGCGCAATGGCGGATCTGGGCCAGCGCATCGGCGAGCGCACGCCCCAGCTGCTCGGCGCCCTCGCGGTCATGCTGGAGAAGATAGAACGCATGGCGCTGCGCCGAGCGCGGCCCGACCCCGGGCAGTCGCTTGAGTGCCGCAGTCAGCCGGTCGAGCGCAGCCAGCCCCTTCATTGCTTACCCGGTGTTGCCCTGGCGCTCAGAACGGCATCTTGAAGCCGGGGGGCAGCGGTAGGCCCGCGGTGACCGACCCCATCCGCTCAGAAGCCGTCTGCTCGGCGCGCCGCAGCGCGTCGTTCAGCGCAGCCACCACCAGATCCTCGAGCATGTCGCGATCGTCGGCGAGCAAGCTGGGGTCGATGGTGAGTCGCCGGACTTCGTTGCGGCAATTGACCACTGCCTTCACCAGACCGGCACCAGCCTGGCCTTCAACCTCGACCTCGGCGAGTTGTTCCTGCACCCGTTTGAGGTTGTCCTGCATCTGCTGGGCCTGTTTCATGAGGCCCGCAAGCTGTCCCTTCATCATCGATAAATCTCCTGCAAAAAGGGCTGCGACTCAGCCTGTTCCACCGGGAACCGGCACCACCGAGTCGGGAAGAATTCGCCCGCCCAGATCGCTGAGCAGCGACTGGACAAACGGATCGGTTTCAAGGGACTCCCGCGCTGCCTCCAGACGTTCGCCCCGCTCTTGCTCGACGACACGCGCTGCCGTGACACCCGCCACGGCGCCGACCTCGACCTGCAGACGAACGGGCTGGCCAAAGTGCTGCGACAGCAGTTCCCGGACCCGGGTGACGGTAGCAGCTTCGGCCAGCGGCCGGATCGGCACCCGAACGCGAAAACTGTCCTGGTCGACAGAAAGGAGCTCACTTTGCTGTAGGAACTGGCCAAGGAGGCCGGTCGCGGCCAGCCGACGGGCGAGCGCGGGCCAGTCACCATCGAACGCAACGGGCGGTGCGTGCGCAGCCGGACTGGCTACGGACATGGCCGGCGAGGGCTCGGCGCGACTGCTAACGCTGGGGACGGCCGAAACGGGCTCGGCATTGACCCGAAGGCCTTGTGGCGCAGCGGCTCCGGAAGGCATGACCTCGGGGGCCGCTGCAGGCTGCCGCCGATCACTCGCTCCGACCGGTTCCGACGCCTCGCGCGCGGCCCCGGGCGCGGCTGCACCGCGCACCGATCGGGAGGCCGTCGCTGCGCGGAGTGCCTGGAGCGCCTGCGTTCCGGCCGCCGTACCCGGCGAGCGCGGCGCGCCGCCCGATGTGTCGGAGGCCAAGCCAACACCGCCCGAGCCCGCAGCAGGGACCGGCAGTGGCGCGTCGCCCGTTTCCGGACGAAAGGCCAGCAGCCGCAAGAGCGTCATGGAGAAACCGGCATGCGGGTCGGGGGCGAGCGGCAGGTCGCGCCCGCCGTGAATCACAATCTGGTAATAGACCTGCACATCCTCGGCTGCAAACAGCTTGGCGTGCCGCTCGCAGGCTTCACGACTGGCGTCATCGACCCGCACGCCTGCCTGAACCAGCGCCACACGGTGCAGCCGCAGCGCGAGCTCATCGAGCACTCGTTCGAATGACGAACCCGCCTCCGCGATGGCATCAGCGACCCCAACCAGGGCCGCGCCGTCTGCGCTTGCGAGCGCGTCAAAAACCGCGTCAATCCAGCCCTGGTCAACCGACCCCAGCATTTCGCCGACAGCGGCCTCAGCCACGCTACCGCCGCTATAAGCAATCGCCTGGTCAAGCAGCGAAAGCGCATCGCGCATGCTGCCGCCGGCAGAGCGTCCAATCAGGGCGAGCGCTGGCGCATCGTAGGCAATGCGCTCGGCATCGAGCACCCCGGCCAGATGCGAGGCGATCGCAGCGGGTGTCATGTTCTTGAGGTTGAACTGCAGGCACCGTGACAACACAGTGACCGGAACCTTCTGCGGGTCGGTCGTGGCCAGAATGAACAACACATGCGGCGGGGGCTCCTCCAGCGTCTTCAGCATTGCATTGAATGCATGCGTGGACAGCATGTGCACTTCGTCGATCACGTAGACCTTGTAGCGGCCGGCGCTTGGCGAGTAGACCGCGTTTTCGAGCAGCTGCGTCATTTCGTCGACGCCGCGGTTTGACGCTGCGTCAAGCTCTATGTAGTCGACAAACCGACCCGCATCAATGCCGCTACAGGCCGAGCACTGGCCGCAAGGTCGGGCGGTCACGCCGGTCTCGCAATTGACCGCGCGCGCCAGGATTCGAGCGATGGTGGTCTTGCCCACCCCCCGCGTGCCCGTCAAGAGGTAAGCGTGGTGCAGTCGGCCGCTCGCGAGCGCGTGGGTGAGCGCGCGAACGACATGCTGCTGGCCGACCAGCGTTTCAAAGTCTCGTGGCCGCCACTTCCGGGCAAGCACCTGATGGGTCATGGGCGCATCAACTCGGGCTGCTTCGGTGGCCGGGCAACCATCCGGAAAGGATTGAGACGGAACGGTGTGCGACGAGGGGGGTGCGAACGGCGAACCGCATCGAACCGTTGGGCGAGCCGGGACCCCGGCACTCACGGGAAATGGCTGTGGCTGCTTCCTTCCGGACCTGACCAGATTGACCACACCGCAATGCGGGGGGGCCCGCCCGCAAACATTCTACTATTAGCAGCAACAGCCTCAGAGCGCTGTGCTATGTTTATCGATCCCGCGTCACGCCGGCGCCCCAGGCCCGCCCGACGCAGCTTTCAGGAGTAACGATGAGCGGTATCAAGCAGGTTTCCGATGCGAGTTTCGATCAGGACGTGCTCAAGTCGGATGTGCCAGTGCTGGTCGATTACTGGGCAGAGTGGTGTGGTCCCTGCCGCATGATCGCCCCGATTCTCGAGGAGGTCAGCCGTGACTACACTGGCAAAGTTCAGGTGGCCAAGCTTAATGTCGACGACAACCAGTCAATCGCGCAGCGGTTTGGTGTGCGGGGCATTCCCACACTGATGCTGTTTCGCAACGGCGCGGTCATCGGCACCTCGGTTGGCGCGCTCTCGAAGTCGCAGCTCACGCTGTTTCTGGACAGCCATCTCTGATTCGTTGTACAGTTCTCGAGGTTGGCGGGAGGTGAACCCTTCCGTCATGTCTCTGTTTCCAGGTCGTTAGTCGACCGCGCCGGCTCGCCCCAGGCGGCAGGCACACTGGAAGTCCCGACCCCGCTCATCCGCTTCTTCCTGGTGACCCCAGGGTCCGCGCGGGCGTCGACCACCCCCTGAACCACTGTCTGCCCTTCGCCTCTACCCGCGCCTGCTGCGCCGTCATCACCCCCCACCGCTGATTGTCGGCCCCGTCACCCGATCCCGAGTTTTCCATCCATGCACCTGTCCGAACTCAAAGCGCTTCACGTCTCGCAGCTGATCGAGATGGCCACCGGCCTCGATATCGAGAATCCCCAGCGCATGCGCAAGCAGGAGCTGATGTTTGCGATCCTCAAGCGCAAGGCAAAAACAGGGGAAACCATCTTCGGTGACGGTGTGTTGGAAGTTCTCCCAGACGGTTTCGGCTTTCTGCGAACCCCTGAAACCTCCTACCTCGCCAGCACCGACGACATTTACATCTCGCCCTCGCAAATCCGCCGTTTCAATCTGCACACCGGCGACTCCATCGAAGGTGAGGTACGCACTCCAAAAGACGGCGAGCGCTATTTCGCGCTGGTGAAGGTTGACAAGATCAACGACCAGCCGCCCGAAGCGTCCAAGAACAAGATCCTGTTCGAAAATCTCACCCCGCTTCACCCGAACAAGCCCATGGTGCTCGAGCGCGAGATTCGCGCAGAGGAAAACATCACCGGCCGGATCATCGACATGATCGCGCCAATCGGCAAGGGCCAGCGCGGACTGATCGTGGCGCCTCCCAAGGCGGGTAAAACCGTATTGATGCAGCACATCGCACACGCAATCACCACCAATCACCCTGACGTCACGCTGATCGTTCTGTTGATCGACGAACGCCCGGAAGAGGTGACCGAGATGAGCCGCTCGGTGCGCGGTGAGGTGGTTGCCTCCACCTTCGACGAACCCGCCACGCGCCACGTGCAGGTGGCCGAGATGGTGATCGAGAAAGCCAAGCGGCTGGTCGAACATAAACGCGACGTGGTGATCCTGCTCGATTCCATCACTCGCCTCGCACGCGCTTACAACACCGTGGTGCCGGCTTCTGGCAAGGTACTCACAGGCGGCGTCGACGCCAACGCGCTGCAACGCCCCAAGCGGTTCTTCGGCGCTGCGCGCAATATCGAAGAAGGCGGATCGCTCACCATTATTGCCACGGCGCTGATCGATACCGGCAGCCGCATGGACGAAGTGATCTACGAAGAGTTCAAGGGTACCGGCAACCTGGAACTGCACCTGAACCGCCGCATGTCGGAGAAGCGGGTGTATCCGGCGATCGAAATCAACCGCTCGGGCACGCGGCGCGAAGAGCTGCTCATCAAGCCCGACCTGCTTCAGAAGATCTGGATTCTGCGCAAGCTCCTGCACGACATGGACGACCTCGAAGCGATGGAGTTCCTGCTCGACAAAATGCGCCAGACCAAGAGTAATCAGGAGTTTTTCGACCTGATGAAACGAGGCGGTTGACCACCTGGCCCGTCACCGGGCCTCGGTGTTTTCCCTCATCCGCTGGCGGGGTCGGGCCTACCCGGCCTACACTCTCTCCAATAAGCGCGTCCCGAAGCAGGCGCGTATTCACCGGAGGGAGGACACGTGGGCCCATCGCGCCACGACATCAAAAGGCAACCGGCTGCCCACTGGCGAGCTAGGGCAGAGCAATCGCCGCTGGGACCGGCGCTACTGCTCCTCGCGCTCGCAGCGCCCATCCTTGCCTGGCCGTGGCTATCAGGCGCGATGGCGATTCCATGGGACGCCAAGGCGCACTTCCTGCCGCAGATCCAGTTTCTCGCCCAGAGCCTGGCACGAGGCGACTCGCCGCTCTGGTCACCGTTCGTATTCGGCGGCCACCCGCAGGTCGCTGATCCGCAATCCTTGCTGTTTTCGCCCACGTATCTGCTGCTGGCCCTGATCGACAGCACGCCCGAGGCTTGGGTGGTCGATATGCTGCAAATGGGCATGATCGTCTTCGGTGGAACCTGCCTGATGGTCTGGGTTCGCGACCAGGGATGGCACTGGGGCGCCGCGCTGATCGCAGCGCTCTGTTTCTGCTGGGGAGCATCCATGGCCTGGCGAATCCAGCATGTGGGCCAGGTGCTGAGCCTGGTCTGGCTGCCAGTCGCCATGTTGTGCCTGGAGCGAACAATCACGCGGCGCAGTCTCCTCTGGGCGCTGCTCGCAGGCGTTGTCCTCGCGCGAATTGCCCTGGGACGCGACCAGGTGGCGCTCCTCGCGCTTTATGTTCTGACCGCGTTCAGCCTATGGCGGGTGTTGAGCGCCCCCCCGGAACCCACCACCACCGATCGCCACGCCGGTTGGCGGGACCGTCTCGTGGGCCTGGTACCGCTCTGCGTCGCCGGCGTGATCGGAATTGCGCTCAGCCTGGTGCCTGTACTGCTCACCGCGCTCATGGCGGGAGATTCCAACCGCCCGGAAATCGGCTACCTCGATGCGGGCCGCGGGTCGCTCCATCCAGCCCTGCTTCTTACCTTGCTCGTACCCGACGTGTTTGGCGCAACCGGACGCGCGGCCGAATACTGGGGCCCCCCAAGCGCGGCCTGGCCGGATACCGGTCTCTTCCTCGCGCAAAACATGGGTGGCCTCTATATTGGCGCAGCCCCAGCGCTGCTCTTGGTTTGCGCCGGCGTACGAGGCTGGCTATGGGCACGCGAAGTGCGCTTCTTTTCAGTAGCGGCAGGCCTGATGGTCCTCTATGCGTTGGGCTGGTACACGCCTGCCTTCGAGTTGATGCATTCGGCGCTGCCCGGCGTTGATCTGTTCAGACGCCCAGCGGATGCATGCTTTCTGATTGGCGCCCTGCTGGCCATTTTGGCGGGCTATGCGGTGCACCGCCTGGTTACCGAGCCCGATCCCGGAAGGCTACCGATTGGCGCGTGTGCGTGGCTATTGGGCGGAACCGCCGCAGGTGCTTCGATCGGCCTCGCACTGCAGTTCGGACGCCTGCCGCAAGTCCTGCCCGCGTTGGGCGAGAGCCTGTTGAGCCTGCTGCTCGCAGCGCTCGCGCTCGGATGGGTGGCGCGATGTGCGGGGCGAACGGATTCGACCCTCGGGCGATTGGGTGGCCGCACGGGGGCTCCCGCGAGCATCGGACTCGCCGCCCTCGCAGCCCTCACGGTGATCGATCTGGCCCATCACAACGGACCGTCTTCGGCCACCGCACAACCTGCAGCCATGTATGAGGTACTGGCCCCTGACACGCGCAACGAAACCATCACTGCGCTCAAATCGCGAGTCGTGGCCAACGACACGCGGCGTGACCGGGTCGAACTCACCGGCCTGGGCTTTCACTGGCCCAATGCGAGCCTTACGCACGGCCTGGAAAACATCCTCGGCTATAACCCGCTTCGGCTCGGCCACTACAGCGCCGCCACAGGCGCCGACGATCACGTGGGACTACCCGACCAGCGGCGCTTCTCGCCGCTCTTTCCGTCCTATCGCTGCACACTCGCCAATCTTTTGGGCCTGCGTTTCATCGCCACAGGGGTGCCGATCGAATCCATCGACCCCGCATTGAAGCCGGGCGATGTCCGGCTGGTGGCCCGCACCCGCGAGGCCTGGATTTACGAAAATCCCAATGCCCTGCCCCGAGTGCTGTTTGCCACCCGAGCGCTTGAAGTTGATTTCGACGACCTTCTTGCTAGCGGTCGCTGGCCCCAGCACGATCTGAAGTCAACCGTCCTGCTTGAGTCCGACAGCCTCGGCCCGGACAAGCCTAGACGCCCCGGCCAGGCGCGTATCACACGCTATGGCAACACCCGCATTGATGTCGAAGTCGACAGCCCGGACGGGGGTTGGCTGGTGCTCAACGACATCTGGCACCCCTGGTGGTTCGCCTCGACTCTGGGCGCTGACACCGAAGCGCCCCTGCCGCTCCTGCGCGCCAATGTGCTGTTCCGAGCGGTCGCCGTGGAGCCTGGCAGGCACCAGGTGCGCTTCGAATTCCGGCCGCTGGATGGCGCGTTCAACCAGATCGCAGAGAGCCTGCGCGAGCCCTGAGAGGTCGTGCCCCGGTCGCGCCCCACACACCCGCCAGGAACTCGCCAGGACAGAAGGCCCCTGGACCCGCACGGACTGTGCCGGCCTGCTCAGTGCTGAAGGCTACACTGCCGAGCGTTTTCTCCTCCCAGCACCACGCTTCTCCCCTCCCCTATGAGCACCGCAAGCGCCTCCCCGCAGGACAGTGTCGGCTACCGGCTCGAGCCGCGTGTGGCCCGCGCGTTTGCACGCTTTTCCGGGGGCTTCTGGGCGGATGAAGGGGCCACGCGCGCCTGGCTCCTCACGCTCGGTCTGTTCGTGCTGTTGCTTCTGTCTACTGCAGCTACGATCGCCATGAATCACTGGAATCGCTGGTTCTTCGACAGCCTCGAATCGCGTGATGTGGGTGCGCTCGGCCGTGCGGTCCTGATATTCGCCATCATCATTGTGTCGATGGCCTCGATCGGCGTGGGCATCGTGTTTACCCGGGAAACGCTGCAGGTGAGGTGGCGAGAATGGATCGTGGCCCGCATGCTCGACCGATGGCTGTCGGCGCAGCGCTTTCACCGCCTGAGTGCAAGCGGGAAAGAGCCGCAAAACCCCGAGTACCGGATCGCCGATGACACCCGCTGGGCCACCGAGCCGCTGGTCGATCTCGGCATTGGCCTGGTGCTCGCTGTGGTGAATGCAGCCGCCTTCATCGCCATCCTATGGACCGTGGGTGGCAGCTACACCCTGCGCCTGGGGGACGAGCAGGCAATCACGATCCCTGCCTACCTGGTGGTCGTGGCACTTGCCTACGGAATTCTCGCGTCATGGCTGATGCTCAAGGTCGGGGCCGCGCTTCCCGGCTGCGTGGCGCGCCGCAATGAGGCCGAGGGGCACTTCCGCTTCGGCATGATGAGACTGCGCGACAACGCGGAAAGCGTCGCCCTGCTCGCGGGCGGACCCGGTGAGCGCAGGATCCTCGCGCGCAGCTACGATCGGGTGGTGGATTGCTGGCTTGCGATCGTCCGCCAGCATGCCCGCCTCACCTGGATCACCAACGCATCTGGCCCAATGATTCCGATCGTGCCGCTGCTTTTCGCGGCGCCGAAATACATCAGCGGTGATCTGACGCTGGGCCAGGTCACGCAACTCGCCGCGGCCTTCGTGCAGGTGCAGATTGCGATTTCATGGCTGGTGGATCACTACGGAAAAATCGCCGAGTGGTATGCCTCGGCACGCCGGGTGATGGAAATCGTCGAGGCCTGCGACGAGTTTCCGGCTGGCCCCGCGGCTGAGCAACTGGCCCCAGACCATGACGCAGGCGAAGCGAGCATGCAGCCTAGCAAGCTTACCGATTCGCCCGTCTGGCGCATTGGTCCCCATACGATCCGTCGCGGCGAGTGGGTGCAGCTCAACGGCGATTCCAGCACCGGAAAATCCACGCTGGTTCGTCAACTTTGCGGCCTGAACGCTGACACAGCCGGGATCCCCGAGATGGCCTCTGGTTCCCCGGGACGCGAACCCATGGTACTGCCGCAGCGGGTCTATTTGCCGCCTGGCTCGTTGTGCGATGTGTTGGCGTATCCGGCAGCTAGTCCGCCCGCCAGCGATCCGCGACTGCGCTCAGCGCTTGCGCAGACCGGACTTGGCGCCTTGGTCAGCCGTCTTGAGGACACCGCGCGATGGGATGCGCTCTTATCCCTGGGCGAGCGTCAGCGCTTGGGGGTTGCGCGGGTGCTGATCACCGCGCCTGATGCGCTCATCATTGACGACGCCCTCTCGGCGTTGGACGAGGCCGCACAACGCAACCTGCTTGAAGCGATTCGGCGCGCCGTGCCATCGATCACCGTCCTGTATTTGTCTCGCCACCCGGCCTGCACCGACCATTTCGACCTGGTTCTGCCGCTCGCCCCCGGCGCGTTGCGACCGGCTCCCTGACGCCTTTTTTACACCGAGACCTGCACCAATGAGCAAACTCAACTTCTGGAACAGTACCTGGCCACTGGATGAAGCGCAGTGCCCTTGCGACCTGCACTTTCTTGACTATCTTCAGTCGCGCGATGCGCGGTCGAGCACGATCTTTCACTTCGGCACTGGTAACCACCACATCGTTGGCCTGCGGCTTGCGCAATCCGACAGCAACTGCGCAGTCCTGGGCATCACCGCCTCGCCCCAGGAGTACGAAGACTATGTTCGACTTCTAATTGACAACCCGGAACTGGGCCGCGCCTACAAGGCCTGGTTCGGAGATATCTACCAATTGGATGCGCGACTCCTTCCAATGTTCGACTACGTCACCCTATTTCACGTCGGCGAATTCAGGACGGCTGAAAACGATCAATACGGGGCGCTCACCGATCTGGAGATGACCCTGCTCCTGGCCGATCAGGTCAAGCCCGGCGGCGAAATCCTCTTCTACACCGGCTCGTATGCCTACGATGTCGCCGAGCGTGTGGAGGAGGAACTGCTGCGCCAGCGGCCTTTCGAGCGGCGCGGCACCTTCAAGTCACTGCAGATCCTCGCCCGTTCTGATCGTTAAGGCATCGGTCCCGTCTGGCCACATGCCTTTTTCAAGCAATGACTGACTCGTCCCCTTCTGTCGGCGCCGCTGCGCACCCCGCTGCCGGGCATCCTGCGGCCACACTGAGGCGCGCGCTCGGGCTATTGCTCGCGGAGCGTCGCCAGGCAGCGCTGATCGTCCTGTCCGGGCTCATGCTCGCTGCGGTACCTGTGATTGAACAGGTATTGCTCGCACGGGTCGTGGATGCACTTGCCGCGCGCGCCCCGGCCTTTGGCGTGATTGCGGTATGGGCGGGAGTGGGGCTCGCCGGTATTCTCGCCGGCGTGATCGTGGCCGTGATGGCAGACCGTCTCGCCCATCGTCGCAGGCTGGCCGCGCTCGCAGCGGCTTACGAGCGCGCGCTCGTACTACCCTCCGGTTATCACGCCGAGCGCGGTTCGGGGGCAGTCGTGCGCTCCATCCTTGCCGGAACCGACG
>CAIPNM010000032.1 GCA_903866395.1 uncultured bacterium | reverse complement strand
GGGGCTGCGCGCTCAGATGGCGACGCCTGACTTGCCCTTCAGTTGCAGCATCTGACGGGCATCGTCGGGCGAGGCGACAGACAGCCCCAGCCCTTCAATGAGTTGTCGCGCAAGGGTCACCTGTTCGGCGTTTTTCAGCGCTAACTGTCCTGGGCCCACCCACAGCGAATCCTCAAGACCCACTCGGACGTTGCCGCCTAGTGTGAGCGACTGAGCGGCAATCGCCATCTGCGACTTGCCGGCACCGAGCACACTCCAGAGATAACCGTCGCCGAACAACCGGTCGGCGGTCCGGCGCATGTGGGCCACATCTTCCGGGTGGGGGCCGATTCCGCCCAGGATGCCGAAGACCGACTGAACGAAGAAGGGGGGCTTCACCAGCCCACGGTCAACGAAATGGGCGAGCGTATAGAGATGGCCGATGTCGTAGCACTCGATCTCGAATCGGGTGCCGTTATCGGCGCAGGTTCGGAGAATTTTCTCGATATCGCGGAAGGTGTTCTTGAATATTCGGTCGTCTGACCCCTCGAGGTAGGGGCGCTCCCAGTCATGCTCGAAGGTCTTGTATCGGGCGAGCATGGGATAGAGGCCGAAGTTCATCGATCCCATGTTGAGCGAAGCGACCTCAGGTTTGAAGACCGCGCAGGGTTGCAGGCGCTCATCCACCGTCATGGTTGCGGCACCGCCGGTGGTGATGTTGATCACCACGTTCGAGCGCGCGTGGATCTCCTTGAGAAACGGCTCAAAACTTGCGGGACGCTGATCGGGGCGCCCATCTTTCGGGTCGCGGGCATGGAGATGGACGATGGCGGCGCCGGCCTCGGCAGCCTCGATTGCAGCTGTGCCAATCTGCTCGGCGGTGACCGGCAGATAGGGCGACATGGACGGTGTATGAATCGAACCTGTCACCGCGCAAGTGATGATGACCTTGCGTCCCCCTCGCGGGGCTGGCGAGGCGTTTGATGAGGTGGGTTTCGGGCTGTTCATGGATGTCCCCGGATAAGAGTGAAGTGACTGGAAGTCTACGCCGCGTGATCGCCATGATCCAGGCTAGGGCGTGTCGCGAATTGATCGTGCGGCCCGCATCATGGGCGTCTCCGCACGAAGGCCGATGCAGGCATTCTCAAGCCGCGGTTCGATATCAAGCCCCACGGCGATCCACCGGCCGTCGCTCACGCCCACCTCGCGTCGCGGCGCCCGCGCCTCCATCTGTAGATAGGTAGTGAGCGTGTGTGAGGCGCCAAGGTCAAGCGCCATGGTCAGGAAGTGTGAACAGCCGCGGGTGCCGCCGATCAACTCAATCACGCGGTTTCGGTACCCCGGCCCGATTCGAAGACCTGTGAGCTTCTGCATGGGCGGCACACTATCGGCGCAGCCCGCAAAGGGCTGCTCGGTTGAGCTTGCGCTGATCGAGCAAATCACCAGGTCTGGGAGAGAAAGGGTGCCCTCCAGCCTGAGTGAATGGATCAGGTCTTCGCCCAGGGGCGTTCGAAACGTGTCGGTGAGCGTGCTCACAAAGCGAACCAGTGTGTCGCTAACGGGTTCGATTCGTAGTTTTTGCTCCCGGTCGGCAAGGAAGTTCGATCGCAAGGCGGGGCCTCCACGCGGTTCCCGAGTTGGTTGGCCGAAGATTATCTCAGCACGCGCCCGGTGACCGCTGGTGCCCGAACGGGACGCTACCTTGACCCGCCAAGCGGGCGGGACATAGACTCGACCGCATCAATCAGGAGTCAGTTATGAAGCTGCAAGGTGAAGACCGGATGCTCAAACCCTCGGGAGTGTTCTTCCGCCAGGGCTCGAAAGTGGTGGCCGAACGGATCACTGCCGTGGAAGGCGTTGTTGAGGAGCCGGGGAAACTCACGGTGAAGTCGCTGTTGGTGGGCGCCGACGTGCTGATGCTCGAGGCTTTTAAAGCAAAGGGAATGGTCGACCCATTGCATCAGCATGATGATCATGAATCGGTCGCCTATCTCATCAAAGGCCGTATGCGTCTGGTCATCGGCGGCGAAGAGTTCATCGCCGAGGCAGGAGACTGCTGGATTCATCCGCGCGGCGTCCCGCACTTCAGCGAGGCGCTCGAAGACTGCATCCAGATCGAGGTGAAAAGTCCCCCAAGAAAGACCTGGGTAAGCGCGGATCACTGACCGCCTGCCAGCAGCCGCTCAAATGGATACGCCAGACCGTGTAGGCCCCCTCCACGGGGTTCGGATTTTTGATCTCACGACGATTGTCATGGGCCCCAGCGCAACCCAGATCTTGGGCGACCTGGGTGCCGATGTGATCAAGGTCGAGGCACCCGAGGGCGACGCCTTGCGGCGTATTGGTCCGCAACGCCATGAGGCCATGGGGCCCCTCTATCTTCAGGCCAATCGAAACAAACGTAGCGTAAGTCTCGACCTGAAAACCGCAGAGGGGCGCAATGCGGCGCTGCTTCTTGCTGCCGACTGCGATGTGTTCGTGAGCAATATCCGACCGAATGCGATTCAGCGCCTGGGTCTCCACGAGGAAGCGCTCCGCAGCGTGAATCCAGCACTGATCCATGTCTGCGCTGTCGGGTATGGCGAGGGTGGGCCGGGCAGCGGACTGCCCGTGTACGACGACCTGATGCAGGCCGCGAGCGGCATCGCGGGCTTATTCCAGGCGCTGGATGGATCACCGCGCTATGTTCCCGCAAACATCTGCGATCGGATCGTAGGACTTTATCTGGCGCTATCGATCATTGCAGCGCTTCATCATCGGCAGCGTACGGGTGAAGGCCAGTCAATTGAAGTGCCGATGTTCGAGACCATGGTGCAGTTTGTGATGGGAGACCACAGCGGCGGGGAAGCGTTCGTTCCGGCGCTTGGCCCGGCGGGTTATGCGCGCTTGATGTCGCGCCATCGGGGACCCTATCGCACGAGTGATGGCTGGCTGGCGGTGGTGATCTATACCGACGCGCACTGGCGTACCTTTTCCGCTCTGGTCGGGATGCCAACCCTTCTTGATACGGATCCCCGGTTCGCGACGCTGCAGGCGCGCACCGTCAATGCCGAGGCCTGCGGTCAACTGCTTGCGGGTTTTTTCTGCACCCGTTCAACGGAGGACTGGATCACGATGCTTCGCGAAATCGATCTGCCCTGCGGCAAAGTCAATACGCTCGATTCGCTCCCCGATGATCCCCATGTTCGCGCGGTAGCGCTTTTCTCGCCCGTGCAGCATCCCAGCGAAGGGACGCTTCGGCAGTCGCGGTTCCCGGTTCGCTTCTCTGGGTCGCCGGCGTCTGTACGACGGCACGCACCGCGCTTGGGTGAGCATACGGAGGAGGTGCTCGCTGAGGCGCGATCGCGCAGTCTCGCGAAGCCACCCACCGAGGGCAACCGGTGAGCAACGGTCAGCCGACCGCTGGCCGCTTCACGCGCGGCCGGTGGGATGTGCTTCGTATCGGGGGCGCCTCGGGCGCATGGGGCGACAGTCCAATCGGAATCGGGCCGCTCCTTGCCGCAGGGGTCGATATCCTGATGATGGATTACCTGGCTGAGGTCACCATGTCGCTCCTCGCGCGGGCGCGCGCGAAAGACCCCGAAGCAGGGTACCCGCCCGATTTTGTGAGCTACCTGAGCCCGCATCTCAATGAGATTGCCCGGCGCCGCGTGCGCGTGGTGACCAATGCCGGGGGCGTGAACCCGCAGGCCTGCAAGCGGGCGCTCGAGCAGTTGATTGCGCAGTCGGGTCTTCCGCTCAAGGTGGCCGTGGTGGAGGGTGATGACCTGATGCCCATGTTGGATTCGCTCCGTGCTGAGGGCACGCGCGAGTGGCAGACGGGCGAACCCATCCCCCCCAAAATGCTGACCGCCAATGCATACCTCGGTGCGGAGCCCATTGCGGTTGCGCTGGATGCCGGCGCCGATATTGTCATCACCGGTCGCTGCGTGGATAGTGCGCTTGCGCTTGGTGCGCTGATTCACGCCTTTGGATGGCAGGGGCATGACTATGATCGCCTCGCCGCGGGCAGCCTGGTCGGGCATCTCCTTGAATGCGGTCCACAGGCAACCGGCGGCCTGTTGACCGACTGGCGCGAGGTGCCAGACTGGGCGTCCATCGGGTATCCGATCGCAACGTGTCAACCCGACGGCAGTTTCACCCTGGGAAAGCCAGCGTCAACCGGCGGTCTCGTCACGCCACAGACCGTTGCCGAACAAGTGCTCTACGAGGTGGGAGATCCAGCGGCCTATGTGTTGCCCGATGTGGTCGCCGACTTTTCGCAGGTACACCTCGAACAGGTGGGCCTCGACTGCGTGCGGGTCACTGGTGTCCGCGGCTATCCGCCCACCTCGAGCCTGAAGGTCTCGGCGACCTGGCAGTCGGGTTGGCGGGCCACCGCAATGATTGTGATTATTGGCGAAGAAGCGGTGGCGAAGGCAGAGCGAAGCGCCGATGCGCTGGTGAAGCGCGCCCGCACGCTGTTCCAATCTCTGCAGTGGCCCGATTTTGATGCGGTCCATGTGGAGGTGCTTGGTGCTGAAGCCAGTTACGGCCGCCGCACGCGCGCGCGCGGGACGCGAGAGGTGGTCCTTCGTCTGGTCGTCGATCATCGTGACCCGAAAGCGCTTAACCTGTTCGCGCGCGAGGTGGGGTCCTCCGCGCTCAGCTTCGCACAAGGTACGGCGGCTCTGATCGGTGGACGGCCGAAACCCACGCCTATCGTGCGCCTGTTCAGCTTCCTGGTAGACAAGCATCGTATGCCCGACTCTACGGTACAAATCGGTTCGGATTCGCGGCTCACGGTCCCACTTCCTCTTCCTGTGGATGTGCCGCTTGAAAGGCCGCGTATCGAGGCGAGGCAGGCGGCCGACACGAGCGGCGCATCACAACATTCGGCGGCTTCTTTATCGACTGACCGCGCTACCTGTCGAGTGCCTCTCCGACGCTTCGCGCATGCGCGCTCTGGTGACAAAGGTGACAGCGTGAATGTGGCGATCCTGTGCCGGGAGCCCGAGCATTTCGCGTGGCTGCGAGATCAGGTGACGGTGGCTCGCGTGTCGGAGCATTTCGCCGATAGGGTTCACGGGCCGATCGAGCGGTTTGAGGTGCCAGGCTTGCACGCGTTGAATTTTCTGATGCATCGCGCGCTGGGCGGCGGGGGCATGGCCTCGCGGCAGATCGATGCGCTCGGAAAAGCTTACGGCCAGCAAGCACTCGAGCTTGAGATCGAGGTGCCGGCTGAATGGTGCGCGCCGTGAGCAGGATCGCGGCCTCCCCCCACATGGACGGCCTCGCGCGAGACCGATAGACTCAATGCTGACGCGCCGCCATGGGTGGCACGCCAAGTCCCGCGTCGGGGAGATGGATTGCTGATGAGGAGGGTTGATCCGTGAAGATGCTTTACTTGTCTGGTCTGCTTGCGACCGCGCTTGCTGCAGCGCCCGCTTGGGCGGCGTTTCCTGATAAACCTGTTCGTGTCACCGTGGCGTTTGCTCCCGGGTCATCCACCGACCTCATCGCGCGCATGCTCGCCGAACCGATGGGGACAGCGCTGGGTCAGCCCATGGTGGTGGAGAACAAACCCGGTGCTGGTGGAAATATCGCCACCCAGCAGGTGAAGGCAGCGACGCCCGATGGCCATACGCTCCTGTTTCATAGCGTAGCGGTCTCGGTCAATCCCTCGCTTTTCCGCAATGCAGGCTATGACCTGATGAAGGACTTCGAGCCGGTTGCGATGGCAGGGGTCACACCCAATCTTTTGTTTGTAAACCCATCGTTAAAGGCCACCAACCTGGCAGAGTTGATTGCGCTTGCGCGGACCGCGCCGCTCTCTTACGCCTCGTCGGGAAACGGCACCACCACGCACTTGGGGGCAGAGTTGCTATTTCGTAGCCTGGCCGGCGTCGACATCACACACGTACCGCATCAGCCTGCCGCGGCATCGGTCGCGGTGATTGGTGGAGCCGTTCCGGTTGGCAGCACATCCATGCCGCCCGTGGTGCCGCACGCAAAGAGCGGCAAGGTTCGCCCCATCGCCGTGATGTCGCTGCAGCGAAGCCCGGTGCTGCCCGATGTACCGACAGTGGCTGAATCGGGCTACCCGGGCTTTGAAGCCAGCACGTGGTTCGCCGTGTTTGCTCCAGCGGCCACACCCCAGGCGGTTCTACAGCGCCTGAACGATGAGTTCAATCGGGCGCTGCAGAGTCAGGACATCACCGAAAAATTCGCCAAACAGTCTCTTGCCATTCAGCCGCTCGATCGCGCGGCGCTCAGAACCTACATCGCGGCCGAGGTTGCCAAATGGGGCAAAGTGGTGCGCGATGCGGGTATCAAGGTGGACTGACGCGTCAGTAGGTCTTGTAGGGCAGGAATTTGCCCGACAGCACCACATTCACACGATCGCCCTTGGGGTCGGGCTCGCGGGTAATGTCCATGGAGAAGTCGATGGCGCTCATGATGCCGTCGCCGAACTCCTCGTGGATCAGTTCCTTGATGGTAGTTCCATAGACATTAACGATTTCATACCAGCGATAAATCAGCGGATCGGTAGGCACGGACGAGCGCAGCGACCCCTTGTAGGGCACTGCCTGGAGCAGTGCGACCGCGTCGGTGGGCAGATCGAAGATCTTGGCGATTGATTTCGCCTGATCGACGGTAAGCGTCATCTGTCCCAGGCACGCCGCGGTGACCCATTCTTTCGAGTGGCCGATCTTCTTGGCAACGTCAGCCCACTTGATGCCCTTTTGAACCTTGGTGGAGTAGATGAGATCGGTGACGTCTTCACGGGTCATCGGCTTCGCGCCCGTCCACTTTTTGGAAGATGTCTTGCTAGCAGCCATGTGAGCAATCCTTGAGATCAGGTGAAAAGAAAGGTCAGGTTGATGATTGGGCGACGCCGGGGCGCACACGAACAGGTGTCCAGGCGCCAGCCCGAGCGCGCGCCGCATAGTCAGCTGATCGGTTGACCAGGAAGTCGATTAAATGATTACGAACCGCGTAGTAGCCCTCTTCGCGGTGCAACGTGGCGCGGGTGCGGTGACGCGGCAACGGGTTCTCGACGATTTCAGCAATCACTGCGCCCGGGCCGTTGCTCATCAGAAAGATCCGGTCAGCCAGCAGGATCGCTTCGTCAACGTCGTGGGTGATCATGAACACGGTCTGCCGTGTTTCACGCACGATGCCGACCAACTCATCCTGAATGCTTCCTCGAGTGAGTGCGTCGAGCGCGCCGAATGGCTCGTCGAGTAGGAGCATCTTGGGTTGAATGGAGAACGCCCGCGCGATCCCCACCCGCTGCTTCATGCCGCCGGACAACTGCGCCGGCTTTTTATTCTCCGAGCCACCCAGGTGCACCATGTCGATGAAGCGCTGCACGTGCGATTCGACTTGTTCGCGCGACCAGTCGGGATGCCGGGAGCGCACGGCAAATGCAATATTGCCGCGCACGCTCATCCAGGGCATGAGCGCATGCGATTGAAACACCACACCGCGGTCAAGGCTGGGCCCTTCGATGGAGCGCCCATCAATGAAGGCGTGCCCGCCGGTGGGTTGCTCGAGTCCGGCCAGGACGTTCAGGATGGTGGTCTTACCGCAGCCCGAGTGGCCGATGATGCAAACAAATTCGCCGCGCTCAATCGCGAAATTCACATCATCAAAGATCACGGTCTCGCCCTTGCCCTGGAGGGCGGGGAATGACTTCTTCAGATGCTCTACTCGCAGGAAGCCACGGCCGGCTTTACCGGCAGCGCCGGCGGCAAGTCGTTGGGGCTCGCTCATGTCCATGGTCATTGCCTGTCAGTCGCGGTAGGTGACGAGTCGCTGCAAGCGGGCAACGCCGAGGTCGAGCAGCATGCCTACCAATCCGATGAGAAGAATCGCGGTGAGGATGTTGGTAATGGAAAGGTTGTTCCACTCATTCCAGACGAAGTAGCCGATTCCCGTACCGCCAACCAACATCTCGGCGGCCACAATGACCAGCCAGGCAATGCCGATCGAGATCCGCATCCCGGTCATGATCGTGGGCGCCGCGGCCGGCAGAATCACCAGGAAGGCCTTCCGTAGCGCACCCACCTCCAGCGTGCGCGATACATCCAGCCACTCCCTTCGAACTGAGGCCACCCCAAAGGCCGTGTTGATCAGCATGGGCCAGATCGAACAGACGAAAATCACAAAGATGGCCGATATGCTCGAGTCCTTCAGTGTGAAGAGGGCAAGTGGCATCCAGGCGAGGGGCGAGATTGGCTTTAACACCTGAATGAAAGGGTCGAGCGCGGTGTAGAGCACGCGCGACATGCCAATGACGAAACCCAGCGGTATGGCAACCAGCGCGGCCAGCGCGAAGCCCGCGGCGACCCGGGCAACGGAATAGGCGAGTTGAATCCCCAAGCCCTTGTCGTTGGGACCGTTGTCGTAGAAGGGGTTGGCAAGGTGCCCGCCAATCGTGCGAACGAAGTCAGCAGGAGTCGGAAAGGTTGACTTCTGTCCGGTGGCGGCGGCAGCGCCCACCAACTTGGCGTATTCCTCATCGACTTTCACGCTCCCCGCAGTGGGGGTGGTGGCGATGTGCCACGCGCCAATAAAGCAGGCGAGGATCAGAAGGCTGACGATGAGCGCGCGGATGCGCTCGGGCGCAAGTCGACTCATGCCGACCGCCGGATCTTGAAGCTGTCCAAATACTCCTTGGGCTTCTGGGGATCGAAGGGCTTACCCATCACCGAGAAGCCCCGCGAATTTCGGTCTGGTGCCGTGAGACCTGCTTCCTTCATTAGGCGACGCGCATCGGTTGCGAGGAACACTTCCTGGGCAACCTTCTGATAATCGACATCGCCCTTCAGCTGTCCCCAGCGCTGCATCTGCGTGAGGATCCAGACCGCAAACGACTCCCAGGGAAACGGATCGAAGCTGATGCGGTCGGGCACCTTACGAACACCGCCCAGACCGTCGGCGAAGGTGCCTGTGAGCACCTGCTCCACCACGGTCACGGGTTGATTGAGGTAATTGGCTGGTGCGATGGCGGCTGCAATTTCCTTACGGTTCTCTTGCTTGGACGCGTAAGCGGTGGCTTCGATGATGGCGCGCAGCAGAGCGCCATAGGTGTTGGGCATTGAGGTGATGAACTGCTTGCTCGCGGCAAATGCGCAGCAGGGATGCCCGTCCCAGAGTTCCTTCGACAGCATGTGAATAAACCCGACACCATCGTAGACGGCGCGTTGATTGACCGGGTCGGGAGCAAGAAAGCCATCGATGTTGTCAGCGCGCATGTTCGCGACCATCTCGGGTGGCGGCACTGAGCGGATCTGTACGTCGCGATCCGGGTCTAACCCGGCCTCGGCGAGGTAATAACGCAGCAGATAGTTGTGCATCGAATAGTCAAACGGGACAGCGAAGCGAAAACCCTTCCACTGCTTGGGATCGCGTTTGTCCTTGTGCTTGACTGCGAGCGTGATGGCCTGACCGTTGATGTTTTCAACGGCCGGCATGGCGTACGCCTGTGGGGCTGCGCCGAGACCGAGCGAGATCGCGATCGGCATCGGTGACAGCATATGCGCGGCGTCGTACTCCTTGTTGAGCGTCTTGTCGCGAATCACGGCCCAGCCAGCGGTTTTGATCACCTCGACATTGAGTCCCTGCTTTGAGTAAAAGCCCATCGGGTGCGCCATGATGATGGGCGTGGCACAGGTGATGGGGATGAAGCCCACCTTCAGATCGCGCTTTTCCGGGGCGCCAGCCGCCTGTGCGAAGGCTTCCTTTGCGGCGGTCAGGGGGAACAGGGACGAAATCGCAGCGATCGCCGTTGGTGCACCGACTGCACTCAGAAACGAGCGCCGAACCGAATCATTGGGAAACAGGGCTCGAACCACAGCCTGCTCGACCGCGCGACTGCCGAGAGCTTCCGTGTCGGCCTGCGCCGCATCATGCTCGCTCTGGTTCGCGTGTGACCCGCAGCTGCAGTGGAGGCGAATGCGGCTGTCAAACGGATTTGAAAAGAGTGACATGAGAGGCTCCGGGGTTAGATTCTGCTGCGAGTACCGCAGATTCCGTGCCAAGCTGCGCAAGGGCCAGCGTGCGCACAACTGGTGCGCCGGGAGCGAATTCAGGTGGGAGGGATGCGGCGGCCGATCGATGTCACGCCGATGCGCACCAAGTTGAAGCGGCGCGTGCGCTTGCTCGGTGCCTATGTCCGCAAATCCAAGCAAAATGCTTGGATTTGGCGCGTGTTCGTCAAGCGAAGGCCCGCGCTGCAAGCGCAGGCCTGAGACACGGTGTCAGTTACTGCGGCGTGGCGGAGCGCCGGGCGCCGAGGTGCCTGAAGGCGCAGACGCGGTTCGGACACGCACCTTGTCGCCTTCAACGATCCCGTCGGGCGGGCTCACGATCACTCTGTCATCGGCCTGCACGCCAGCCGAAAGTTCCACGGTGTTGCCATTATCCTTGGCGACGGTCACGCGGCGGATTCGCACGCGATCCTCCGCGTCGACGACCGCGATTCGCGGGCCCGCAGCACCGAAAATCATCGCGCCGGCGGGTACTGCGAGTGAGGCATCGCGGGGAAGTTCGAAGACGATCTTTGCGAAGCCGCCAGGCAGCAGCCTCGACCCGGTGTTGTCTGCGGCCAGCTGAACGAGCATGCTGCCCGATCCCGTGCCGATGACCTGGGCGAGCGACTGCACGGTTGCCGTCCAGGTGCGGCCCGGATGCTCGGGAACGAGGAAGCTCGCGCGGTCGCCCTGCTTAATGGAGAGCGCGCGGTTTTGTGGCACGTTGACGTAGATGCGAACGCGGCTGATATCGGACAGCGTGAAAAGTTCGGTATTGGCTGATCCGCCTGCCACGACCAACGCACCGACGTCGATATTTCGGGCGGTGATCACCCCGGCAAAGGGCGCCACGATGCGCGAGAACTGCTTTTGCGCAACCAGTCGATCGACGTTTGCCTGGGAAGCCCGCACCTGCGACTCCTTGACCTGCAGGTCGCCCTTTCTTTCCTCGACAGCCTGGGAGGAAACGAAGCCCTGGTCGCGTAGCGATTGCCAGCGCTCGGCGGTCGTGCGTGAGAGCGCCGCGTTGGCCCGGACGCTTGCGAGTTCAGCTTGCGCCTGGGCAATTTGTTGATCGAGTTCAGGCGTTTCAATCTCGGCCAGCAACTGGCCGGCCGTGACCGAGGTGCCGATGTCTACATGCCACGCCTTCAGGTAGCCCGCGATACGGGAAAAAATCGGAGCCCGCGTATGCGGCTCGATCCTTCCAGGGAGTTCAAAGCGCGTCACGCTGGTAGAAGGCTTCGACGGCGTGACCACCAGCACGGTGGGTACAGCGGCTTCCTGTGCGCGCGCACTCAACCGGTCGGCGTTGCTTGCGCGGGCCGATAAGCCCCATGCGGCGATGCCGCCAGCCAGCCCCAGGGTGACGATGAGTCCGGCGGTCAGCTTGAGCCCCGACACCGGGCGGTGGGGGAGCTTTTCAAGCGGCAGCGACATACGGTTCTCCTGCAGGTGAGGCGGGGTTAGGGCGCTTTCCGTCGCGGGCATGCATCATCGCAAAGACGACCGGAACAAAGGCGAGGGTGGCGACAGTTGCAAACAGGAGGCCGCCGATCACCGCGCGGCCGAGGGGCGCATTTTGTTCGCCGCCTTCGCCCACTCCCAGCGCTAGCGGCAACATGCCGATGATCATGGCAAGCGCGGTCATGAGCACTGGACGGAATCGGACAAAGCCGGCTTCGAGCGCGGCCTCGACCGCATTCAAGCCCTGGTCGAGACGCTCGCGGGCAAAGCTGATCACCAGCACACTGTTGGCGGTGGCGACCCCCATGCACATGATCGCGCCGGTTAGCGCGGGCACGGACAACGTGGTGTGGGTGGCAAATAGCATCCAGACAATGCCAGCCAGCGCAGCCGGCAGGGCCGTGATGATCACGAACGGATCCTTCCATGACTGGAAGTTCACCACGATAAGCAAATAAATCAGGCCGATTGCGCCGAGAAGCCCGTACATCAGCCCCGAGAAGGCCTGTTCCATGGTGCGCACCTGCCCGATCAGGACCACACGCGTGCCGCGTGGCACGTCACCTGCAGTGTCGGCGATGAGCTTTCGAACATCGCGCGCGACCGCACCCAGGTCACGATCCTGTGTGGTGGCGTTCACCTGAACCAGCGTCTGCAATTCGTACTGGCTCACCACCGCATTGGCGGATCCGCGCTGAAAGTTGGCGAGGCCTCCCAACACCTGGGGCGAACTGCCCGGCGCAGCGCTTGCCGGGGTAAGCGGCAGATTCTCAATCGCGGCCAGTGAGTCGAGTTGATATTGCGGGGTTTGCATCACGATTGGGTAGATGATGCTGTTGACCGGGTTCAGCCAGTAGGTCGGGGCCACCTGACTGCTGCCTGCAAGGTTCACCACCATGCTGTTGGTGATGTCGCGGGCGCTCATGCCGAACTCCTGGATGCGGGTTCGATCCACCTCCACATTAAAGATAGGCGACCGGCGTGACTGCTGAATACGCGCATCGGCCACGCCCGGAACCTTTCGCAACTCCTTCAGGAGCTTCTCTGCGTAAGCAAAGTTCGCCTCGAGGTTGAGCCCCCGAATCTGAATATCGATAGGCGCTGGTGCGCCGAAATTCAGGATCTGGCTGACGATGTCAGCGGGCGGAAACGAGAAGACCGTGTCGGGGAATTCTCGGGGCAGGACTTCGCGCAGTTCCCGGACGTAGTCGGCCACTGGCCGGTGTCCTTTCTTGAGCGCGATCTGAACATCGCCGTCCTGGGTGCCGATCACACCGGTGTTGTTGTAGGCCAGGTTGATACTGGACGGAGGCAGCCCGATGATATCGACCATCGCTTCGATCTCTTCCGGCGGAATGACCTGACGGATCACCTGCCCGATCCGAGCAAACCGCACAGCAGTTTCCTCCACCCGCGTACCCACAGGCACCCGGGCGTGGAGGAGGATCTGGCCGTTGTCGACCGCCGGGAAGAAGTTGGTGCCCAGATAGGGAACCAGCGCAAATGAGGCCAGCACGCACGCCATAAAACCGAGCACGAATTTTTTCCGGTTCTCCAACGCCCAGACTAGCAGCGACTGATAACCGAGCCGGAAGCGCTCGAAGCGTCGCTCAAATCCGCGCTGGAACCATACCAGTGGGTTGCGGGTGGGAGCTCGCTCGAGTAACGCGCCATGAGCGTGGGTGTCATGGGCCTTGAGCAGATACTTGGCCATGGTGTTGACCAGCGTTCGGGACAGAATGAACGAGGACACCATCGCGAAGATCACCGCCAGCGCCATCGGCACGAACAGATAGCGCGCCACGCCCTCCAGGAAAAACATCGGCACGAATACGATGCAGATACAGAGCAGCGAGACAAAGGCGGGGGTCACGATCTGGCGCGCGCCGTCCATGATCGCGGTCTCCACATCCTTGCCTTGCTCGAGATGCCAGTTGATGTTTTCAATGGTGACGGTGGCATCGTCAACCAAAATGCCCACGGCCAGCGCCAGACCCCCAAGCGTCATCAGATTGAGCGTTTCACCAATGGCCGCCAGCCCCAGGATGGCGCCCATGATGGACAGGGGAATGGACGTAGCGATGATGAGGGTAGGGCGCCAGCTTCCCAGAAACAGCAAGATCATCAGGCTGGTGAGCGCGGCGGCAATGACGCCCTCCACGGCCACACCCGTCACTGCGGCTCGAACGAAGATGGACTGATCATTGATGGGTGTAACGGATAGCTGTTCAGGAAGCGCAGCGCGCATCTGAGCGAGCTTGTCCCGCACGCCCGACACGATAGAGAGCGTCGAGGCTCCGCCGTTTTTTAGCACCGACAACAAAACCGAGCGGCTACCTTCAACCGACACGATGCTGGTCTGCGGGGCATTGCCATCGTGCACGTTGGCCACATCACGCACATAGATGGTGGAGCCGCCGGTTGAGCGAATGGGCAGGTCGTTCAGCTCGGCAATCTGCGTCACGATGTTGTTAAGACGCATTGAATACTCGAACTCGCCGATCTTCTGCGAGCCCACCGGAATTGCAATGTTCTGCGCCGCCAGCGTGTTGGCCACGTCTTGCGCCGACAGGCCTCGCGCCTGAAGCGCAAGCGGATCGATGTCGATCTGGACGATTCGCTGCTTGCCGCCGTAGGGCCAGGGAATCGCTACGCCCGGTACGGTGACCAGCTGCGGTCGAACCATGTTCACGCCGGCGTCGAACAGTTGCTGCTCGCTCATACCCTGACCGGCCAGCGCGAGCTGCAGCACCGGAACGGTTGCAGCGTTGTAGTTAAGGATAAGGGGTGGTGTGGTGTTGGGCGGCATCTGCCTGACCGACACCTGCGCGGCAGCTGTCACCTGTGCATTGGCGATCGAGATGTTCACGCCCGGCTGGAAAAAAATCTTGATGATGCAGATGCCGGTGTAGGAATTGGCCTCGATATGCTCGATATCGTTCACCGTGGTGGTGAGGCCGCGCTGGAACAGCGTGCAGATCCGGCCCGACATTTGGTCGGGGGGAAGTCCGGTGTAACTGAATGCCACCGCGATGACAGGAATGCGGATTGCCGGAAAGATGTCGGTCGGCATTCGGATCGCGGCGAGCGGACCCAGGATCAGAAGCAACAGTGCCATCACCACGAAGGTGTAGGGCTTGTCTAGCGCGGTACGAACGATGGATACGAGCATGGAGGGCGCCGGGTCTGGTGCGGAAACCCTGGGCGTAAACGTCACGACCAGTCGGATAACCCACCAGTGTGCCGGATTTGTTCGATATTTCTCAAGCAAAGGGTCTACTGGCGAAATCGCGAGGCGTCTTTGCTGTCTCCAATGGTGCGCTCGGTCAAAGCGCTCGAAGCAGGCGGTGTCAGGGTGAAGGCCTCAGCTGATGGAGGCCAAAATGAAGCAAGTGAAACGTTCGTGCGTGATGGGGGCGGTGGTGGTCATCGAAGCGCTGGCGTTATTGACGGCAGCGGGTGGGGCCTGGGCGCAGTCTGGGTCTGGCGCGCAGTCAGGCGCGTCTCAGCGGGCTCAGGAGCGACGGGGGGGCGATCCCGGCAAGCGAGAGTTCGAGTCGAACTGCGCGGCCTGCCATGGAAAGGGCGGCCAGGGCGATGGCTCGGTGGTCGAACTGCTGAAGCGCGCGCCGCCTGATCTGACCCAGCTTTCGCGGAAGAACGGTGGCGTGTTCCCGATAGACCGGGTCTATCAAACCATTGAGGGGGGCACCGTCACCGCACATGGCTCACGCGAAATGCCCATTTGGGGACGTGACTATCGGATTCAGGGCGCCGAATACTACATGGACGTACCCTATGACCCAGAAGCGTACGTGAGAACGCGTCTGCTCTGGCTGGTGGAATACCTGAGTCGGCTTCAGGTGCGCTGAGGCGGGGCCTGGCGGCTTGCGCGACCTTCACTCCGCGGGGAGCTTACCCCTGAGCCGACCTGCCAGCTCGGCCGCGCCCCAGATCTCGATCCGGTTTGACGTCGCGAACCGGCTCGCCGGTTCGGTCACCTCGCCCAGAAAAATGAAAACGCCCGCGCTCGCGCCGGCCGCGTCGAAGGCCTCAGTCAGTTCGCGCAGCGCTTCCACACCGAGGCGGGCGGACTTCCAGCGCTTGGCCATGACCAGGCGACACCCCTGTGCGTCATGAAGGATGAAGTCGGCTGCGGGCCCCCGATGCTCGCGCACGACCTGTCCGTCTTTTGAAAGCGCAGCCTGGGCGAGCGGCGCAAACTGCTGCCAGTTCATGGAGGATAGAAGGCGTGCCGTGCGCTCAATTTCCCGCTCGCCGGGCAGGCTCCATTGGCGTCTGAGTGCCATCACGCCGATGATGACAAAGGGTAAAGAGCTCAGTGCTCCGACCACCCGATAGGCCTCGGGCAGCAGCGCCGTGGCCGCTAGCGACAGCGCACCGGCGATAGCAAAGCTGATCCACCAGGGGGATCGCAACAGAATCGCAAACAGGGAGTTTCGCGGGAGTTTGAATGCCATGATTGCCTCAGATCGCAACCTGAGTGCCGAGCTCAACAACCCGGTTGGGCGGCAGGGCGAAATAGCTCGCTGTGCTGGAGCTATTTTGCAACATCCACCCGAACAGCGAGCGTCGCCATCCAAACACTCCCCGGCGGCTGGTGGAGACGATCACCGGCTTGCTGGTGAAATAGGAGGTGTCGTTCGTATCAATGCTGACGCCTCGACGTCGCGCGAGCGAGAGTACCCGGGCGACATCGGGCTCTTCGCGAAAACCGAATGAAGCCACAATCCGGACGATACCGTTACCGCCGCGTTCGATCTCCAGCCGATCGTGGTCAGACACCCGCGGAACATCAACGAAATCGACGGTGAGGAAAATCACTTGCTCGTGCGCAACGCGGTTATGGCGCAGGTTGTGCAGAAAGCTGGTGGGGTGACCACTTCGACCAGAGCTGAAGAACACCGCCGTGCCGGGCACCCGCTGTATGCCTGAGAGATCGAGCGCGAAGGCGTCCCCCCGGCTACGCGGCGAGGCGTCCTTGCGCGAGCGGACGATCTCAGTGCCACGGCGCCAGGTGGATAGCACGGCGAACATGACGGTGGCAACGGCGAGCGGGAACCAACCGCCTTCGGCAATCTTGCTCACGTTGGAAATGAAAAACACGACTTCGAGTGCGCCGAAAATAAGGAGTGCTGGAAGAAGCCAGACTGCCGTCGCAGTATGCCTTCTGAGGAGGACAGTCACTGACAAAAGCGCAGTGCCGATCAGCAGGTCACCCGAAACCGCGATTCCGTAAGCAGCGGCGAGCTGACTGGAACTTCGAAAGCCGAGCACCAGCAGCACCACGGCTACCAGCAGCATCCAGTTCACCACCGGGATGTAGATCTGGCCGCGCGATGTTTCCGAGGTGTAGCGCACCCTCAACCGCGGAAGGTAATTGAGGCGCGAGGCTTGCTGCGTGACCGAGAACGCACCGGAAATGGTGGCCTGCGACGCGATCACGGTGGCACAGGTCGCGAGCATGATCAACGGTACAAGCAGGGACTCGGGCGCGAGCAGATAAAAGGGGTTACGTACCGCCTCGGGGTCACGCAGCACCAGCGCGCCCTGGCCGAAGTAGTTGAGCATGAGGCACGGAAACACCAGCGCAAACCAGCTGATGCGAATGGGGCGCGGACCGAAATGACCGAGGTCGGCATACATCACCTCCGCGCCGGTGAGGGTAAGGAAAACAGCGCCCAGCAGAACCAGTGTGAGACCCGGATGCTCGATTGCAAAGCCGATTGCATGCACGGGGTTGATTGCCCACAGTATCTCTGGCGTCTCGACGATGCTGCGTACGCCGAGTACCGCGAGCACCAGAAACCAGAGGATCATGACGGGCCCGAACAAGGCGCCGATCTTTGCCGTCCCGCGGCGTTGAATCAGGAACAAGCTGATAAGAATGACGAGCGCGATCGGCACAATCAGGCGTTCGGTCGCCGGTGCGGCGATGGCAATACCTTCAACCGCGGACAGCACTGAAATAGCAGGCGTGATGATGGCGTCACCATAAAACAGCGACGCCGCCAGAATTCCTAATGTCGATACAAGCCCAATCAGCCAGGGTTTCGAACGAGCCCGGGTGAGCGCGATGGACAACAGGGCCAGTGCACCGCCTTCGCCTCGATAATCGAATCGGAGCATGACGGTGACGTACTTGAGCGACACGATGATCGTGACTGCCCAGAACATCATCGACAGCACCGCAAAGACGGTATCCGCCGGCAGGCTGCCGCTCGCTCCATGCGCGGCGATTGCTTCCTTGAACGCATAGAGGGGGCTGGTGCCGATGTCGCCAAAGACGACGCCGAGCGAGGCGATGATCAGCGCAGGAAGTCGCTGTCCGGTGGGGCTACTCATGGCTCGGTGGATTATATCTTGCAGCGCAGCAATCGTTGAGCTGACTGATGGGGTCAGCGTGGACTGTTGCGGTCCCGATAGGCGAGCAGGCGAGCCTTGAGCCCGGGGCGCGCCGCCGATCGAACCAGTGCAGCCAGGTCGTGGTCGGAATATCCGTTCGCGCCGAAACCGTCGCCGCCGCGAGACGCCGCTTTCAGCGCAGCATAGGTGGCGCGGTCCACGCTCCGGGCCGGGGCGAGCTGTGTCAGGCGCCAGGTGTAGAGCTCGCCTTCGAGTGCCGGCTCGGGCGGTGTGGACGCGGGCGCTGCGGTGGCTGCAACCGAAGTTGCCAGGCCTGAGTGAAGCGCGAGCGCGGAATCGACTGAGGTGCCAGTGGACGTCCACTCAAGCGCCCGCTCTGCACCCACCCGTCGTCCCAGCCGCCGAGTGCCCAGCACGATACCGAATCCTGCGCCGGGAAAGCGCACCACGGCGTCGGGTGCGAGCACGCGCTGATCGCAGGCAACCCACAGATCTGCGCCTGCCCCCAAGACACGACCTTGGGCGATGGCCACGGTGCGAACCGGGGCACGCCACACTGCATCGAGGAGCGTCTCGATCCTGATCAGGCGGTGGAGCAGTTCCGCATCGGTGCGCTGCTCGAGATGGTCCAGATCAAAGCCTGTACAGAAATGTCGGCCAGCACCAACGAATACCACCGTGTGGATCAGCGGGTCGCTGACGCAATGCGTCAAATGGGCGAGGAGCGCCTCGACCAACGTACTGGACAGTGCATTGCCGCGACTGGGTCGCGCAAGCGTGATCCAGCCAATACCGTCTGAGACAGCAAGGGTCGCATCGTGCGTGGTCATTGGGCGGAGGAACTGGGTGTAGAAGGCGCTGGTCAGGCCGATGCAGCCCGGACCGCGGCCGAGCGGTCCCATAAATTGGGCAGGTGCTCGGAAGAATATCCAGAAATAAAGTCCAGAACCTTGCCGGTGCTGGGGTCTACCCGGTGACGGCGAACTGATCCGATATTTCCGCCGTAGACATGGATGCTTACCGAGTTGGTATCGGAGAGGGCGTTACGCACCTGATGCCAGTCGCCCACAGTGGGCGATACCGCTTCGATCATGCCCTGCCGCAGTACATGATCGGTCGTCGTGGCCCGCACGCGGTCGGGGCCGTCGGGCTCGAATTCGCAGCACACCTCCGCACCTTTCAGGACGCCTACCAGCCCCCACACCATGTGGTCATGCACTGGTGTTGATGCTCCCGGTCCCCACACAAAGCTCACCACCGAAAAACGCTCGAGCGGGTCACAGTAGAGCAGGTACTGTCGGTAGACGCCGGGCTCGGCGTGGGCGTAGGCCTCTGGCAGCCAGTCGGCTCGGGCGAGCAGCCTGGCGAGCAGCGGGCGGGCCTGAGCGAGCAGCTCAGGCTCCGAATTCGTACGACTCACCAGCCGGGTCATGTCGGCGATAAAATCGCGAAGCGGATGGATGGGGTCGAGCGCGGAGGGGGCGTTGGCCGGATTCATGGGCAGCTCCAGTCGGGGCAGTGACCGCGGTGCGGTTCCGGACAGGAATATTAACGGTTCATGTCATCGAATCGCGCCACACGCGTGCAATGCTGGTTTCCTCTGACGCGTGGAGCACCGCTGAGCAGAACTGCTCGGCTGACTTGCGATTCATTGATGATGCGCTGTAGCGCACAAACTTTTCGACCACCTGCTCAGGCGCGAGGGGCCGCTCCGGGTTGCCGGCGAGCGTGTCGACCGATTGCTCGAAGACCGCGCCCTCGCTGGTCTCCACCTGAAGATGGGCCGCTCGCTTCCGATCCTGCCCCCATTCAGGCACAGCCTCGATGTCAACCAACTGCTCTAGGCGTCGCAGCTCGAGATCGTGTAACCGCTCGTCGCGAAACAGGTCGGGGTCCATGGCGCCGAAGCGCAGGCCCGCAGCCACCCCTAGGGAAAGGCTGAACTGTGCGGTGATCGGTGCTTGCGGGTTTCGGTTGCCCGCGTAAATCGTGGCTTCTGGGTAGATACGCAACCGCGCCCGGCTAATCGAGCTGGTTTGTGCCCTCAACTGATTTCGGACGCTGAGCGCCGCCTCGAGGCCATAGTGTGCGTGCCGCACGCCTGCATGGGGTTTGAAGTAGGACTCGAGGATGAACCATCGGTCGTGAGCGGGGGCTGGGCGGCCGTCAGGATAGGCACGGTTGCGTGCATAGTCGGCGATTGCCTGTTCAGGCGCGCTGATTCCAGCTGCTGAAGCGAGTGCAGCCTGCACGCCCAGCGCGGCGGCGTGAGCCGGATAGGTGTTTCGGGCATCATCACCGGTACGAATCGGCAGGTACAGACTCGCGGGCAACTGGCAGGCCACCATCGCCATCGCGTTCCAGCGAAGAGCGGGGGATAGCTCAAGCAGATGCCCCACGCCTGCAGCAACGCCCATGGCCGGCCAATTGCCATCCACATGCATATCCGGAGCAATTCGCAGCCAGCCCCCCGCCCTCGCGCCGACCTCGTAGCCAGCCACCAGCGACTCGATCACGCGACCGATGGAAAGACCACGAGCGACACCAATCGCGAGCAGGGCTCCGACGAGCGCAAGCGCTGGGCGCCCATGCGCATAAGGAAGCCCTTCACACCCTTCGTCCCAGGCACTGGCCATCGCGGCAAGTGAAGCGGCAGCGCTGGTCGATAGGCCTGGGCCGTGAGGGAAGTTGAAACTGCCGGGGTCGATTCGCCCCTGCAATGACTCGAACGCGTGGACCTGGGGGCTCGACCGGCCCGATAACACGCAACCGATCGTGTCGAGCAAAAGAAGGCGCGCTTTCGGCATCACCCGGGCTCGCTCCGTGGGAGGAGCGGTAGCGCCGCGGTTGTTTGCGGCCCTCAGCGCCTCGAGATGGGCACTGTCAAGCGGGCTCAAGTGCGGCGCTTACTTACGACGCAGCTTGTCGAGTCGCGAGTTGTTCATCCAGTTCGCAACGATGAAGGCACAGAAGACGACGAAGATGACGACAGCCAATGATTCGTTCATGCTCGATCTCCAGAGAGGATATTTGTGCCGCGATGATCGCACTAGACGATCGCGCCAGCGCAATTAACCCTGCGTTTCGGTCGAGCGCCCGGGCTTGGCCCGCGCCAGTTCGGGCGTCGGGCCTCGCCTCAGTAGAGGCGGCAGGAGCGCGAGCGTGACCAGCAGCATGAGAAGCTCAAGCCCATAGACCGACAGATAACCCGACAAACTGCCTCCGAATGAGGCCACCACATCGCGCAAGATGCCTCCCATTGCCATGGCCAAGCCCGCTGCGCTGGCTTGTACGGCACCCCATGCCCCGAGTGCGATGCCCTCCTGCCCGGGGACGGCCCGGTTCATGGTTGCGGTGAGCGTGCCATGCCCAAATAGCCCGCCGCCGACGCCGATCAGAAGAATGCCGGTACTGAAGAGCGCCGGGGACTGCCAGGGCGCAGCGAGCATGACGCACACGAACGCAGGCAGCCCGACAAACGCCCCCAGGCCAGCGATCTTCATCGGGTCGGCGCCACGACTGAGAACGCGCGAGGCATAGCCAAAGCCCAGCAGCCCGCCGAGCGCGAGCGTGGCGGTGAGACTGGTGGTGGCTGACACGCTGAGCCCGAGTATTTCGCCGCCGTAGGGTTCGATCAGGACATCTTCCATCGCAAAGGCCATGGTGCCGAGACCGATCAGCCAGAGCCTGCGGAGTGCGTGGTCGCCACGCCTGAAGAGCTGCCAGGCTTCGGCGAAGCTTGGGTCGGGCACGCCAGCACGCGGCTTGCGCTCACGACTACGAGCCTCCTGCTTCCACATGGCGATGGTGTTGAGGACCAGCGTGAGCACCGCCGTACCCTGAATCACCTGGATCAGTCGCCCAGGGGAGTAGGTGGAGAGCAACTCGCCGAAGACGAAGGCGCTGACCATCATGCCCACCAGAAGCATGACGTACATGAGGCCCACTACCCTTGGGTGGGATTCGACCGGCGCCTGGTCTGTGGCGAGTGCGAGCCCAACGGTCTGGGTGGTGTGAATACCTGCCCCCACCAGAAAAAATGCGAATCCCGCAGCAAGGTGTCCCACCCAAGCCGGCGCGCTGGCCGAGGCGCCTGCGCCGGCCAACACCAGCAGGGCAAACGGCATGATCGCGAACCCGCCGAACTGCAGCAGGGTTCCCATCCAAAGATAAGGCACCCGGCGCCAACCGAGTTCGGATCGGTGGTGATCGGAGCGGAATCCAATGAGCGCTCGGAACGGCGCGGCAAGAAGCGGCAGCGCAAACATGACCGAGACCAGTCCGGCAGGCACACCCATCTCAACGATCATGACGCGATTGAGGGTGCCAATCAGCATGACCAATGCCATGCCAACCGAGATTTGAAAAAGCGAGAGCCTGAGCAGCCGGGGTAGGGGTAGATCGGGTGAGGCTGCGTCGGCAAACGGCAGAAAACGGGTTCCCAGCGTGGCCAGATAGGAGGCCCGGCGTGAGGAAGAGTCTCTGCTCATAAAGACAAGCGGGCCGGAACCCGAAGGCTCCGGCCCGGGCAGGTCATGGACCTACGACTTGGCAGGAACCGTCGCGGCAGGCTTAGCCTTGCCGTTCAGGAAATCCTTCACCCAGGTCGTGTTCGTCGTGATCGCGAGATGCACGCAGAACGAGCCGATTGCGACAGCGGAGAGGAAGATCGGGATGCCAACGGAAGGCTTCACGACGCACCACATTTTTCCGTAGATCATGAGGCACTCCTTTTACTTGAGCCAGGGCGAATAGAGGTAAGCCAGCAGGTGAGCCAGGGCCGCAATCATCCCGAAGATTTGCGTTCCCTGAATCAGGTGCCTGTGGATTTCCTCCGACTCGGCCTCGGTCAAGCCCGTCGGCCAGACTTTGTCTTTGTCAGACATGTGTTGCTCCTTGCAAGGTACAGCTCTGTGCACTGTTGAACCCGCACCGAAGTGCGGAGCCTTGTTGCAACAGGTCAGTCCATACTTCTGGCCTAACCTTCTGTCATTGTAACTTGACATAGACAAATGTCAACAAAAATTGACCCAATGCGGTGCGACGGTGTCGCACAGCAAAAAAAACAACAGGGAAAATGCGGCCCGTCAGGGGCCGCTGGGCTCACTGTTTGCCGATGCGGCGAACGACGTCGCCCATGACGCGGGCATCGTCGCGCACAAAGCTGGCAAAGCCGGCGCTGTCGAGAAACTGAATCGGGGTGCCCGCGCCGCTGATCGCTTTCACAACGCGTTCGTCGGTGGCTGCGCGCGCGGCCGCATCGCGCAAGCGCGCTGTGACAGCCTCGGGCAAGCCGGCTGGTGCGAACAGCCCGGACCACTGCGAGAAGCGAACCTTCATTCCGGCCTGTTCGAGGCTGGGAATATCTGGGAGCGAGGCGAGCCGGCCCTCGCCCCAATGCGCTAGTGCCCTCAGTCGACCCGCTTTGACATGCTGCACGATGGTGGCGGGGCCCGTGGCCAGGGCATCGACCTGGGCGCCGATCAGGCCGACGATGGCAGGCCCAGCGCCGGTGTAAGGAACATGAAGCATGAAGGTGCCGGTGGCTTGCTTGAGCATCTCCATCGGAACATGCATGGTGCCGTAGTTGCCAGACGAACCGAAGGTGATGGCCCCCGGTCGTTGACGGGCGTCGGCGATGAAATCATCGAGGGTACGCCACGGGCTGTCGGCTCGAACCACCAGTACGGTGGGATCGGCGGTGAAGCGGGCGATCGGGGTGAGCTGATCGAGGGTGAACATGGGCGAACGCTCCAGCACACGATCGGCTTCGGGAAGGATCGTGACCGAGGAGAGCGCCATCATCACCGTGTAGCCGTCGGGCTTTGCGCGCGCGACCTGCGCCATGCCAACTCCACCGCCTGCACCGGCGCGGTTCTCGACGACCACAGGCTGACCCAGGATGCGCGACAAAGCGTCGGCGACAGGTCTGCCAACCGTGTCGGCGACGCCGCCCGGCGGGAACGGGATGATCATTGTGATGGCGCGCGTGGGCCAGGCGTCTTGAGCAAACCCGGCGACAGGGAGCGCGGCGGTGAGCGCGAGCAGGGCGCGGCGAGTGACGTCCAGTGTCATGTCGAAGGACTCCGTGTAATCGGGCGAAAACGGGGGGCCGCTGAGCGCGGAGGAATGCGGCAGCCGCTCAGAACTGAGGAATGCCTCGGCCGGTCACAATCTTTCGAAAGCTATCGATGTCGCGCTGCACGCGGCCACTGAACTGCTCGGGAGACGAGGGCCCAGGACGCCCGCCCAGGTCTTCCAGACGCTTCACGATATCGGGATCGGCCAGCGCTTCGCGAATGGCGCGGTTGATTCGGTCAACGACAGGCTGCGGCGTCTTGGGGGTGGTGACAATGCCCAGCCATGATTCATATTCCAGGCCGGGAATGGTTTCAGAGGCCGCTGGCACCCCGGGCACGAGGGACTTTCCTTCGGTTGAGGTGACTGCGAGCGCGCGAACCTTGCCGCTTCGAATGAGCGGCAGTGCGGCGGTGGCGGTCTCCACCATCAGGTCAACACGTCCGGCCGCTACATCTGCGAACGCAGCAGGCGATCCCTTGTAGGGCACGTGCGCCAGATCGATCCCCGCTTCTGCATTGATCCACTCGCCCAACAGGTGATGGGCCGCACCGATTCCCAGCGACGAGAACGACAACTTGCCCGGGTTGGCTTTCGCACGATCGATGAGATCACGAAGGTTGCGGATCGGAGACTCGTTGGCAACGCAGTAAAACATCGGATAGACCGTAACGGTGCTGACCCAGGCGAAGTCATCAATTGGGTGCACGGGCATTTTCTTAAGCATGGCCGCTTGGCTGGCGTGCCCGCTGGGAAGAAGCGCCCAGGTGTAGCCGTCAGGTTGGGCGCGGGCTACGGCTTCGGCGGCGATCAGGCCGCCTGCGCCCGGACGGTTCTCCACCACCACCTGTTGACCCAGGATGGGGGAGAGGCGTTGCGCCATGAGTCGCGACACCACGTCGGAGCTTCCCCCCGGTGCGAAGCCTACGAGTAGTCGGATCGGCCGTGAGGGCCAGGGCTCAGCAGTCTGCGCGAAAGCCGACGGGGCGGCGCAAAGGCCGATTGCGGCAAGGCTCGCGCCGAGCACTCGGCGACGGGGAAACGGGCGCAAGGAAACTTTTGACATGGTGTGTTCCTTCAACAATCAGGGTCGGCTTGCACGGCGACCTCGCCATGCTCTCAGACGGGATTCACGGCCAGGCCGAGGCGCCCCGGCGAGGGGCCCCTCGGCGCGGTCAGTGAGCTTAGCGCCCGTAGAGTGTTTTGGGGAGCCACAGCCCGATTTCAGGCAGCACGTACAGCAACACAATGGCTACCACCTGAATGCCCATGAAAGGCAGCATGCCCACGAAGATCTGGTTGAGCGTGACATGGGGCGGGCTCACGCCTTTCAGGTAGAACGCCGCCATCGCAACGGGTGGACTGAGGAACGCGGTTTGAAGATTGAGCGCGACCAGGAGCCCGAAGAACAGCGGATCGACGCCGAAGTTATCCAAGAGAGGAATAAAGATCGGCATGAAGATCACGATGATCTCGGTCCACTCGAGCGGCCAGCCCAGGAGAAAGATGATCACCTGGCTGAGAACCAGGAACTCGGTTTTGCTCAGGTTCATGGATAGAACCCACTTCTCGACCAGTTCCTGACCACCAAGCAGGGCGAACGCGGCGGAAAAAATGGAGCTGCCCACGAACAACCAGCAGACCATTGCGCTGGTCTTAGCCGTGAGGAATGCGCTGTCTTTTACGACCGTCAAGGTGAGCTGACGGTAGGCTGCCGCGAGAAGAAAACCGCCGAACGCGCCAACCGCAGCCGCTTCGGTGGGCGTGGCAAGCCCGAACACAATGCTGCCCAGCACGGCGAGGATAAGCACGACCAGCGGGAAGAAGCTGCTCAGCAGCATCTTGAACACTTCAAAGCGCTGGAAGCTCAACACGGCATAAAAGGCAATCAACGCGACAGCAGCAGCCCCCGCGCCGATCCAGAAACCTGTCGGTGCGGGAACGCGAGGCAGGGCTGTTGCATTTTGCTCGAGCGCCGACGAACCTGGTGGCTCGGAGAGCCTGCTGCCCGAGGGTTCGCGCAGTCCTCCCGATCCTGGTGGCTCGCGCAGCGATGACGCGCCCGGTGGTTCGGCTAGGCCGCTGCTTGTTGGCGGCTCGCGCAAACCGCCCGACGCACTGGGTGGCTCCGAGAGCCCTCCAGAAGCCGGGGGCTCGCGCAGCCCGCCCGCACCGGGGGGTTCACGAAGTCCGCCAGCGCCTGGAGGCTCACGAAGCCCGCCTGCGCCTGGAGGCTCACGAAGCCCGCCTGCGCCAGGCGGCTCGCCCAGCCCCGACGAACCCGGCGGTTCAGCCAGACCTCCTGACGATGTTCCTGTTCCCGCGGCCCCCGCTTGGGCCGCATAAGCCTGGCTGGGATCTGGGCGCGTGACGCTGTTCCACACCATCCCCAGCAAGGCAAGCACGATGATGGCGGGCAACAGAGCAGCGAGCAATTGCTTGAGCAGATACGACGCTGGAACGTCGGCGTTGTTCTTGCCCTTCAACGCGCGGAGTAGACCTGACAGCGCAACGCCCGGGAACGCCAATGCCACGCGCGACATCAGGGGCGGCAGGTCGATCCGGCGCCCCTCCTCTGAGAGGGGCGGCGCCAGCTCGGGCTTGAGCTTTGCCACCACGATGACATACACAATGTAGAGGCCGGCCAGCATCAGGCCGGGGAAAAACGCCCCGGCGTAGAGCTGAACCACCGATACCCCGGCGGTAGCGCCATAGACGATCAGCATCACGGAGGGCGGAATCAGGATACCCAGGCAGCCCCCAGCGGTGATCGCACCTGCGCCCAGCCTCACGTCATAGCCCGCACGCAGCATCTGCGGGAAAGCGAGCAGCCCCATCAGCGTGACGACCGCGCCCACGATACCGGTGGCGGTGGCGAACACCGCGCAGGTAAACAAGGTGGCGACCGCGAGTGAGCCCGGTACACGGGCGAGCGCCAGATGCAGGCTGCGAAACAGTTTTTCGATCAGGTTGGCGCGCTCGACCAGATAGCCCATGAAGACAAAGAGCGGGATCGAGATCAGCACGTCGTTACTCATCACCTTAAACGCCGACTGCACCATCAGGTCCAGCGTTTTTGTGATGTCACGGTCATAGGCGAACCAGGTGAAAATCATGCCCATGCCCATCAGCGTAAAGGCTGTGGGGAATCCGAGCATGATGGCCACCACCACCAACGCCAGCATGGCAAGCCCGAGGTGTCCTCGGCTGAGTTGCTCTGCGCTCAGCATGACGCCAGCGGTGCCGAGAATGATCAAGCCCATCAGAATGAAGCCGAACCACAACTCGCGACGGATCTTCATTTCGCGCTCCTCGGGGCGGTGGCGGTGAGGGCGGCGATATCCTCGTCGCTCACTTTGACCATCTTCTTCAGCTTTTCAACGTCCACTTCTTCGACGTCTTGCTCGCGCGAGGGCCACTCGCCGTCGCGGATACACGCGATGCAGCGGATGATTTCCACCAGGCCCTGGAGCAGTAGCATGGCGCCCGAAAAAGGAATGACGAACTTAAATGGGTAAAGGGGAAGCGGCGTCGCCGAAAATGTCTTCTCGCGAATCGCGAGGGATTCCAGCGCGTAGTCCCAGCCCGCCCAGGTGAGTGCAAAAATTCCTGGCAGGAAAAAAAGAAGATAAAGAACCAGGTCTACGGTGGCCTGGGTGCGCGGTTGGAAGAACCCATACAACACGTCGCCTCGCACATGCCCATTTTTGGCGAGGGTGTAGGCGCCGGCGGACATGAACAACAGGCCGTAAAGCATGATCTGGGCATTTAGCGCCCAATCGTGCGGTTCGTTCAGCACGTAGCGGGAGAACACCTCCCAGGTGATCAGCGCCGTGAGCAGAACAATTGACCAGGCAAACGCCTGGCCAACCCACGACGACAGGCGGTCGACCGCCAATAGCAGTTTTTGCATGGGAGACCCGCAAGGGAAGAGGGCGTGTGACGCCCTGCGGTATGGCTCACCGGTCCGCCGGTGCAGCCGCCCGGAGAGGGCGGCCGCAACCGGCACTCACCCGCTTGCGCGGATCAGGCAGGTGGCTTAGCGGCGACCGAAGTAGTGGTTGTAGGCCATCTTGAAGTCGACGGTGTAATCGTTCTGCCAGCTGCCGGCGCGTTGTGCAAACGCCTTCTGGCTGTCGAGAACCTTCTTGAACATTGCGTTCTCGGACGACTTCTTGTCCATGATCTTGTCCCAGGACGTGAGTTGCGCGCGCAGGATGGCGTCAGGGGTCTTGTAGAAGTTGACGCCCGCCTTCTTGAGCTCGATGTAGTCCTTGGAGTTACGGTCTACCGCCTTCCAGCTCATGTCAGCGCTGGCTGCCTGCACTGCGTAGTCGATGATGGCCTTGACCTCGGCGGGCAGCGAATTGAACTTCGCGCGATTGAACAGGATCTCGAACTGCTCGGTGCTCTGGTGGAAGCTCTGCAGCATGCAGTTCTTCACCACATCGGGGAAGCCCAGTATGCGGTCGGAGGTGGCGTTATTGAACTCGGCGCCATCGATCAGGCCGCGATCAAGCGCCGGCACAATTTCGCCTCCCGGAAGGGGGTTCACGGCCGCGCCCATGTCGGTGTACATGTCGACCGCCAGACCCACGGTACGGAACTTGGTGCCTTTAATGTCTTCGGCACGCGCGATGGGCTTCTTGAACCAGCCGAAGGGCTGAGTGGGCATCGGGCCGTACAGGTAGGACACCACGTCGATGTTGATCGCTTTGTAGATCTCGTCGAGCAGTTCCTTACCGCCGCCGTAGTAGTGCCAGGAGAGAAGCATGTTGGGATCCATGCCGAAGCCGGGACCCGAACCCCAGAGCGCGAGGGCGGAGTTCTTGCCGTAGTGGTAGGCCACGACGCCGTGCCCGCCATCCAGCGTGCCCTTGGCCACGCCTTCGAGGAGCTGGAACGCACCCACCACGGCACCGGCGGGCAGCACTTCCATCTTCACGCGGGAGCCGGCCATGTCGTTCACCTTCTTGGCGAAGTCAAGCGCGTACTCATGAAAGATGTCTTTGGCGGGCCAGGTGCTCTGGAAACGCAGATTGATGGTTTGCGCGGTTGATACCATCGGCGCGGCCAGCGCGCCGGTGGCTACGGCGCCGCCTGCGGCCGACTTGAGAAAGCGACGACGCAGCGGGGTCTTCGATTTTTGTGACATGAGGGTCTCCTGGAGGGTTATGGGTGGCCGGACTGTTGCAAAGCGGCCAGTACGTCCTGACGAACCGCGGAACATTAGCGGAATGCTCGCCGGATGCAAAACTTATCCGAGAACTCGCGAAGGGTGAGCGGATGCCCGGCCGCGACCGGGGTCACTCAAAACGCTACCCGCTGCCTCAGCGCCCGCCGGTCATGGCGATCAGCACGCTGCAGGGGGCGTTATCCATCAGCGTGGCGCCGATCGAACCCCGCCACCAGCGCTCGGCCCAGCCTTTCGGGCGGCGGTGTCCGACGATAAGGAGATCGGCCTTCAGACGCCTGGCGTGTTCGCAGATTTGCTCGACCGGCTCGCCGCGCGCGAGGTGTCCCTGTGCGGCAAATCCGCGCTCACGCAGCATCTGAACGCCTTCTTCGAGAACCTTGCGGTGGTGCTCGGTTTCGTCGGTGGCGTCGGGCACCTCGGAGATGACGACCTCGTACAGAACCGCCGCCGGAACCGGTTGCACCACCGCGATCAGATGGATGTCGGCCTCGCCGCTGTTGGCGAGGTAGGAGCATTCGAATAGCGCGGTGCGACCGCTCTGCGAACCGTCATACGCGAGCAGAATTTTCTTGTACATGATGCCTCCGGATCTGATGGCGCTTCGTGGTCGTTCTACTGAGAGGACGGCTTGCTGTTTGAGCATTGCACGAATCGGCCGCGCGAATGCTAGCCTGATTCAGCTTCGATTCGGTGGGATCTGGCTGGCCTCAAGGGTAAACACCGATCGTCAAAGGTATGCTTCAGCCTCGCCGGTCGATCACGGCACAGATTGCCGCGATCGCTTGACGGCTTCATGACGCCAACCTCACATCATGGTCAATTTATCGCTCTCGTTTCCGGGTGGTTCGCTGCACGCGGTGGCTGCCCGTCATCCAGACGGATCGCGACCGGTGCTGCTGCTGCTCCATGGCGGGCACGGAAGCTGGCGCCACTGGCGAGCCAACATCGCGTCGCTGGGTGCAATCGCCGATCCTATTGCGATCGATCTGCCTGGCTACGGTGAGTCCGATTCCCCGCCTGCAGAGATCTCGCTCGCCGGTTATGCGGGGCTGATTGATACGGCGCTGCAATCGCTGCCACCGGTTGCTGCGGTGGTCGGGTTCTCATTTGGCACCCTGGTTGCCACCGAGTTGGGTCGTCAGTGGCGAACGAACCCGCATTTCCGAGGTGTCGTGCTGATCAACCCGCCCCTGGGGCCCGATGTCACCCGGGAGGTTTTGGAAATTCTCGAGGAGGGCGTGCGCGAGACCCGGCGGGGCGGTTTGGAGGCTGGGGTGGCGGTGACGCAACGCCGGATCATGATCGCGGATCCCGCGCGGGTGACCGACGAACTGATCGCTGACGCAGCCGAGCAGGTGCGCCGTTCGCGCTTCAAGTCGCGTCCGCTGTCTCGAACCATCGATATTCGTGAGCAGATGCGAGCGCTTAGCTGCCCGGTGCATCTGTTGCTGGGCGGCCAGGATCCCCATCAACGTTCCGCGCTGGCCGAGCGCGTTCCACAGTACCGTGCGCTGGTGGGGGCGGATCGGGTTCACCTTGTTGAGCCTGCCGCCCACTGGCTCGCGTTTGAGTATCCGGAGAAGGTGGTCGAGGTGGTTCAACAGCTGCTCGGTTGAGCGCTCGGGTCGGTGCTGCCCCGACGGGTGCGCCGGATTCAGGCCACATCCCATGCACCCTAGCGGCTGGGAAAGTTTCCCAGATATAATTAGATGATGTCTGTCGATCGTCCTGACTCCCCCCTCAATGCCTCTGGTCCGGCAAATCCCTCCGATACCCAGGAGGCGGTGCTGGCCGAGGTGCTCGCCATTCTCGAGCCACTGGTGACCTGGCTGGTTCGCTCAGGCGTGGGGTACGCAGGTTTTGCAGCCGCGCTCAAGCCGGTGTTTCTTGCGCAGGCCGAACAGGAGCTTGTCCGGCTGGGGAGAAAACGCACCGATTCTGCGCTCAGTCTGTTGTCGGGTCTCCATCGAAAGGATGTCCGCGCGCTGGGTGAGCCCGCCGAGCAGGTCACCGCTGACAATGCGGCGCAGGGGGCGCGTTGGGGTAAGCCTAGTGCAGCGAATCAGGTTGCCACGCGCTGGCTGAGTCTTGATTGGCCCGACCTGATTCCGTTTACAGGCCCCGAGCCATCTTTCGAGGCGCTCGCTCGCCGTGTATCGCGAGACTTCCATCACCGTGCGGTGCTCGATGACCTGGTTCGTCTCGGGGTAGTACGCGAAGAGGGCGCGACCGTGCGGCTGATCCGTGACGCTTTCATTCCACAGCCAGGCTTTGCCGAAGCGCGTCAGCTGTTTGCCGGGTCTGCGGTTGATCACCTCGCAGCCGGGGTGCACAACCTCAGTGGGGTGCCTGGACATCGATTTCTCGAGCAAAGCGTGTTTGCCGACGGCCTGAGCGAGGAATCAGTTCGCGCGCTGCACCAGGTTGCGAACCAGATCTGGGCCGACGCGCTCCAGCGTGTGGTTGATCAGGCGGTACCTCTTTGCGAGCAGGACGAAGGCACTGCGAATCCGCAACGTTTCCGGCTCGGCGTTTTCAGTTTCAGCGCGCCTGAGGCGCCGGGGGATCAGTCGTCATCATGAAACCTTCAGCGCGCTGTCTGGTTCGCCTGTTTGGCACGATTGGCGCCGGTCTTCGACGCCTTCTGCTCGTTGCAGGGTTTACGCTTCTTGCCTCGTGCGGCGGCGGCGGTATCGCTGATCTCGCCGGTGGGGTGGGAAGCGGTGGCAGCGGCCTTGCGGAGGGCACGGTCACCGGTTTCGGGAGCGTCATCGTCGACGGCGTACGCTTCGATGACAGTCAGGCGAAAGTCACCGAGGAAGGGCCCACCGGGGTGCGGGAGGCTGCCCTCAAGATCGGCCAGCGGGTGCGCATCAGCAGCAGTGCGAATAACGTCGCTGAATCCATCGAAGTGATCACCGAGCTGGTCGGCCCGATTGACCAGATCGTTGCCGATGGCGCGCAGGCGCAGCGCCTCACCGTGTTGGGGCAGCAGGTCCGCGTGCAGCTCGAGGCGAGTGCCAATGGCGCCGCGGCCACCTGGACCGACTTTGGCGATCTGCCTTGCGCGCCAGGATGCGCGTTTGCAGCCAATCAGTGGATTCAGGCGCATGGCACCTGGGTGCTTGATGTGGCCTCCAACACGTACACCCTGCTCGCCTCAAGGGTGGAAGTGATCAATCCGCAGGCGAAGGTCCTGGTCAGCGGTGTGGTGAGTAAGCTCGATGGCAGCGTGGTGCGCTTGAATGCCGCAACCGGTCGCGAGGTTGACCTCGGAGGCGCTGCAGGGCTCGCTGAACAATCGTTGAATCAGGTTGTGCGGGTGTGGGCCCCACCGCCTAGCGGGCAGCCGGCCGCAGTGATTCAGGCCGATCGTTCGATCTCTACCAAGCTCGCACCTACTGCAAATGTCGCGAGCACGGTGTTGGGCGGCGAGGTGTCGCGGGTGAGCGCCGATGGTGCCGAGATTGAAATTCAGGGCAATCGCATCACCGTTCCTGTTGAGTTCCGGGGTGCGATATCCACGCAGCAATTCGCGCGGGTCGAGCTCGAAAAGAGCGCGTCGGGCTGGCAGATGAAGTCACCGCCCAAGCTGACGGGCAACGTCGAGCGGGCCGAGGTGCAGATCAGCGAGGACATCCCCGTGGCGCGGCTGGCGCAGATTGCGTCCGGGAACTGGAGCCTCCGGGGTACGTTGCTTGCGCGGACAGCACTGCCCTCGTCATGCACGCAGCTGGCGAACGATCCGCCAGGTACCAAGGTGCGGGTGGCGGTTCAGGCGATACGCGGCCCACTACCCATGAAGGTGCAGTCGGTTCAGTGCAGCCGGAGCTAGCGGGCAAGGGCTGGTGAGGCGCCGCCCGCAGATGCTGACTGTTTAGCTGACCGGCCGGAACATCGGCACCGGCGGCCCGCCGTCGGTGGGCTTGAACACCACTTCAACCCGATCACCGATTCGAACCGAGTCCAGGTCGCAGTCGGCAAGGTTGGTCATGACGGTGACTCCCTCGTCGAGGGTGACGTAGGCGATGGCGTAGGCAATGGGGCCCGCGCGCCGCGTGATGCTGAGCGAATAAACGACTCCGCGCCCGGCCGAGCGTTTCAGCTCGGTCTGGTCGCTGCCGCAATGCGGGCAGTAAGGCCGCGGATACCAGTAGGGACCACAAGCCGCACAGTGCGGAATCAGTAGCTCGCCGCGTCCTGCGGCGTCCCAGAAAGGCTGGTTCTCAGGGTAGATGACCGGGGCGGGCAGCTTGCGATCCTGGTATGGCGTGGCCATGTTCAAACCCTCTCGAGAATCAGTGTTGAGCTACCGTGGCGGGAACCGAGCTGGCCGCCGGTGCCCTGGGCGAGCGCAAGCGCGCACCCTGGCACTTGAACCGCGGGTTGCGCTTCGCCCCGCAGCTGGCGTACCGCTTCAATCACCTTGGTGATGCCGCCGCGGTTTGCGGGATGGTTGCTGCAGAGGCCACCGCCGTCGGTATTGAACGGCAGGCGTCCGCTGCCTGCGATCAGGTTGCCGTCAGCGACAAACCGGCCGCCTTGGCCCTTCTCGCAGAACCCCAGATCCTCAAGCTGCATGAGCACGGTGATGGTGAAGCTATCGTAGATAGAGACATATTGAATGTCGGCGGGTGTGAGGCCGGCCTCGGCGAAAGCTGCGGCGCCCGAGTGTCGCGCCCCCGAATAGCTCAGGTCGACGCGACCGCCGTTCAGGCCCTTCACGAATTCGCCAGCGCCTCGAATCTGCACCAACGGACGCTTGAGCGTACGCGCGATCTCAGGCCGGGCGACGATCAGGGCACCACCGCCGTCAGACACCACACAGCAATCCATGCGGCGAATCGGATCAGACACCATAGGTGAGGCGAGCACCTCATCGACGGTGAGCACCTGACGCAGCATGGCGTGCGGGTTGTGCTGCGCATGATGCGATGCCGCTACCTTGATCCAGGCGAGTTGCTCGGCGGTTGTGCCGAACTCGTGCATGTGGCGAGCGGCCACCAGAGCGTAGCTGTTGATGGTGAGCGGGCCAAAAGGCGCTTCAAAAGGCTGGTCGGGAATGTTCGCGCCAAAATTTCGGGGTTGAAGGCCGCTGGACGCTTCCGAGCGTGGACGTCCGGCGAGCGTGATGAGGGCGATATTGCAATGTCCCGCAGCGATAGCTTGTGCCGCGTGCGAGACGTGAATCAGGTAGGACGAGCCGCCGGTATCCGTGCTGTCAATGTGGCGCGGACGAATGCCCATGTACTCAATCATGCTGAGGGCGCCAAGACCCGGAGCGTCGCCCGCGCAGAAGTAGCCATCTACATCCCCCAGTGTGAGCCCGGCGTCGCGGACCGCGCCGAGCGCGCATTCCATGTGGAGTTGAGCCACGCTCTTGTCGGGTGCGAGCCGGGTGGGGTGCTCATACGCACCGATGATGTGGGCCTTGCCTCGAATACTCATTGTTTTGGCTTCCGGTGGGTAGCAGGATGGCCAGCACTTTACAGAATTCGCCGGGACAGCCTGGGGCACGGATACGGCGGTCGGAACGGTCCATGAAGTACCATCGCAGTCCGACTTAACGGCCTGCGCCGACCTTCCCGCTGGAGAGTTCACGATGAATGCCGAATCAGGGATCGCTTCGTTTCAGGTGTTTGCCTCCGGACGCGAGGCCCGGCTCGCGGTTCGCCGTGGTGAGTGCAGGCGACCCACCGCAGGCATAGCGCCCGGTTACGTGCAGGGCAACCTTGCAATCCTTCCGGCGGCACTGGCCCATGATTTTCTGCGCTTCTGCCAGCAAAATCCGCGGCCCTGCCCGGTGCTCGCCACCTCAGCGCCAGGTGATCCCAGGCTACCTGCGCTGGGTGATGACCTGGATATTCGAACCGATCTGCCGCGATACCGGGTCTGGCGGCACGGTGAGTTGGTGGCCGAGGTTGCCGATGTTCGCGAGTTCTGGCGCGATGATCTGGTGAGCTTCGTGCTCGGCTGCTCCTTTTCGTTTGAGGAAGCGCTCGTTGAAGCGGGGCTGCCCATGCGGCATATCGACTGCGGTTCAAACGTGCCGATGTATCGCACTTCGATCGCGACTCGGCCGGCAGGCGTTTTTCATGGTCCGATGGTGGTGTCCATGCGCCCGCTCCGTCCGGCGGATGCGATTCGCGCGGTTCAGATCACCTCGCGCTTTCCGTCGGTTCACGGTGCGCCTGTGCATCTGGGCCTGCCCGGGTTGATCGGCATCAACGATATCGCCCAACCTGACTACGGCGACCCCATCGAAGTTCGCGAGGATGAACTTCCGGTGTTCTGGGCGTGTGGCGTGACGCCCCAGGCCGTCATTGCCGCTGCCCGGCCCGAATACTGTATTACCCACGCGCCCGGCTATATGCTTGTCACCGACCTGAAGAACAGCTCCCTCGCTATTTTCTAGCGCGGAGCTCGGCGGTCAGATTCCGCTTAGCACGTGGACCAGACGTTGGGCGATGTGCTCGCGCGTGCGGGCGGCGTAGGCCGCCATGTGCGCACTTCGGGCATGGGCTTCCAGCGCTTCGCGTGAAGCCCATTTTTCAATCACCATAAACGTGTCGGGGCCGATCGGGGTGTGGAACGCAGGGGCCTCCGCTGGGTCGATCACTGCGCCGTATTCAATGCAGCCATCTTCGGCGAGCACCGCAGGCACGTTGGCGCGAAAGGCCTGTAGCACGGTATCGCGCAGGCCCGGTTTGGTGGTGATGACCGCGACGACGTGAATCACGAAGTTCTCCTCAAAACGCACCCGGACGCTGGCCGGTTCAGTCGATTGTAGCGCCCGATCGCGCCACCAGTTCTTTGTATTTGGCCGCCTCGGCTCGAATCAGCTGGGCAAAGGCTTCGGGCGTGGTGGGGGAGGCGGCGGCGGCTTGCGTGCGCATGGTCTGCACAAACCGCTCGCTCTTCATGGCTTCGAGCAGCGCCCCGTGAAGACGGTCGATGATGGGACGCGGGGTACCGGCGGGTGCGAAAAGACCATACCAGGTGCTGATATCGAACCCTTTGAGTTCGCGCGGTGATAACTCGGAAAGTGGCGCCAGTTCGGGCATGGCGGGGGCACGCGAGAGCGTGGTGAGCCCAAGCGGCAGAATCCGACCCTCGCGGATTCGGGGAGCGGCCGAGGCCAGGTTGTCGAACATGAACTGCACCTCGCCCGACATCAGCGCGAGCTGCGCGGGTCCCGCGCCCCGATAGGGGATATGCACGGCAAAGGTTTGTGTCTGCTGTTTGAAGAGTTCGCCCGCAAGGTGTCCCGCACTACCGTTGCCCCCCGATGCGAACTGAAACGCCCCGGGACGGCGCCTGAGAACTGCGACGAAATCATCGACACCTCGAATCGATTCACGCTGGGCGAAGGCTTCGTTCAGCACCAGCACATTGGGGACGACCGCGATCAGAGAAATAGGCGCAAAGTCACGCTCGGCGTCATAGGGCATGCGGGGGTAAAGCGACGGGTTGATGGCATGCGTGGCAACCGCGCCAATCAGGAGCGCGTGGCCATCGGCCGGTGATTTCGCAACATGGTCGGCTCCGACGTTGCCGCCTGCGCCGCTTCGATTCTCGACAACGACCGTGCCCAGTGGTTCGCGCATGGCCTCGGCAAGCGCGCGTGCAGCCAGATCCAGCGGACCACCGGGAGGATAGGGAACCACCAGGCGAATGGGGCGCGCGGGGAAGGCTTGCGCCGTGGAGGGGGGTACAACGGTGGCGGCGGCCGCTGCGATCATCAGGTGACGGCGTGAAACCGTGCTCATCTCAATGCCTCCCTGGCTTATTTCTTAGGTGCGGGCGGCTCAGTGGCCACGAACGAAGGCCGGCGGCTGAACGTCTCGAACCAGGCCGCGAGTGCGGGCCGATCGGGTCGCCACTCAAAGCCGCGAATCTTGAGCGCGAACGCGAGCGCGCACCCCAACCTGAGCTGGGCATGGTTGAAGGGACCGTTCATCCAGGGATGCCCGATCTGGGTCTCCCACCAGGACAGCAGGCGTTCAGCGCGGTCGCGCTCGTGCTGAATGACGGTGGGGGAGCGTTCATTGGCAGGGCGCACCAATTCGCGGAACCACACCGCCAGGCCGTCCAGCAGAGAGGCCGCGCGCCCGTCGAGTCGCGCAACCGAAAGGGTTTGAGACGGCTCAGGACGCGTGAGCAGCGGCGCACCCACCAGGCCATCAAGGTAGTCGCATATCGCGATTGACTCCTCCAGACCCTCGCCGTCTTCGCACACGAGGTAGGGGACGCGCCCGGAAACGCTGATCGTGTAATGGGGGCTGTCGGGTACCCGGGTCTGGGCGAGATGTTCGCTTACACGGGACTGCAGTCCTTTTTCGATGACCAGCATTCGGGCCATCCGGGCATAGGGCGAACCGGCGGTGATGTAGAGTTTCATTCGATCAATTCTAGCGTTCGAAGGTCATGCACGTCTTTCCGAAATCACTTTTCCCTTCAGAGCCCGGGCCGTCTGACTCCGGTCGGCGTACGGCGCTACGCTCAGGCGTTGCGATGGTCGCGCCGGTGTTGCTGCGTGCTGCAGCCTTGGGCGGTGGGGTGTCCGTATCCCAAGTCGTATCGGCTGCCGGGACCACACCGGTCGGTGGCGCGGGTGCGTCGGGTGCCTGCCCCAGGCTTCTGAATCATGTGTTCCCGCGGCTCCAGGATGAAGCACCGGTGTCCTTGTGCGGGTTCGCCGGCAAGGTGCTGCTGGTGGTCAACACTGCAAGTCAGTGTGGCTTTACGCCGCAGTATGAAGGCCTGGAAAAACTGCACGGCCGGTATGCGTCGCGCGGTCTGGTGATTCTCGGGTTTCCATCCAACGACTTCGGCCAGCAGGAGCCCGGCACCAGCCAGCAGATCGGCGAGGTGTGTTTCAACACCTATGGCGTTCGCTTTCCCATGTTCGCTAAAACCTCAGTCACGGGCGCGGCGGCCAATCCGCTCCACGCTGAGCTGGCGCGGATCACTGGGCACGCGCCCCGTTGGAATTTTCACAAGTACCTCGTCAGTCGCGCGGGGGAGCCCGTGGCGCATTATCCGAGCCGGGTCGCGCCCGAATCACGCGAGCTCGTCGCCGCAATCGAAAAGGCGCTGGCTGTCACCTGAAATTTCTGCTTTCTTCGCGGGCATGCGCCCGTGAGCTACTACTGGAACCCTGCCGATGTCGGACACCACATTTCTCGAATGGCCGTTTTTTGAGCCTCGTCACCGAGAGTTCGCCGCGCACCTCGAAGCGTGGGCGGCGGCCCGGCCCGAGCCCGTCCACTGTGAGGGCGAAGCGCTCGATGCGCTGTGCCGCAGCACCGTTCGAGACCTGGGCGCAAGCGGGTTGCTCGACCCGGTAGTGCCCGCTGCGGGGGCCGCGGGCCTTGATGTGCGCACGATCTGTCTCGCCCGCGAAATTCTTGCGCGGCGCTCGGGCCTGATCGAGGTGATGTTCGCCATGCAGGGTCTGGGCACAGGCCCCATCACCCTCTTCGCCGACCAGGCGCTGCGCGACAAGGTGCTCCCGGGGGTGCGGTCCGGTGAGCGTATCGCTGCCTTTGCCCTGTCAGAGCCCGATGCGGGGTCAGACGTGGCCGCCATGAGCACGCTTGCCACCGCGGTACCGGGCGGTTGGCGGCTTGATGGGGTCAAGACCTGGATCTCCAACGGCGGTATTGCGGATCATTATGTGGTGTTTGCGCGCACTGGAGAGGCGCCCGGGGCGAAGGGGCTCTCGGCGTTTGTAGTCGATGCTGAGACGCCGGGATTCATCATCGAAGAGCGCCTTGAAATGATCTCGCCGCATCCAGTCGCGACCATCCGGTTTGACGGCTGCTTCGTGCCAGCTGATCGCCTGCTGGGCCAGCCCGGCGAGGGCTTCAAGATTGCCATGGCCACGCTCGATGTCTTTCGAACCACCGTGGGCGCGGCGGCACTTGGCTTTGCCAGGCGGGCGCTCGACGATGCAATGCGGCGTGCGGCAACCCGCATGGTCATGGGTCGCGCGCTGATCGAACAGCAGCTGATTCAGGGCAAGATCGCCGACATGGCGCTCGATGTCGATGCCAGCGCGCTTCTCGTTTATCGCTCGGCCTGGACGCGGGATGTGCAGAAACGTCGCGTCACGCGCGAGTCATCGATGGCCAAGCTCCACGCTACCGAGGCGGCGCAGCGGGTGATCGATGAGGCGGTGCAGATATTCGGTGGGCTGGGTGTGACGCGCGGCAACAAGGCCGAGGAGCTCTATCGCGACATTCGCGCGCTGCGTATCTATGAAGGCGCGAGCGAGGTTCAACGCGTGATCATCTCGCGCCAGGCCATGGCGGGGCTGTCTGCCTGACTCAGTCGCCCTCGAATACCGGCTTGGTGCGGTTTACGAACGCGGTATAGGCGCGTTCAAAATCGCGGGTCTGCATACAGATGGCCTGGGCCTGCGCTTCGGCTTCAATGGCTTCATCGATGCCCATGTCCCACTCCTGGTGGATGCAGCGCTTGGTCATGGCATGGGCGAAGGTCGGACCCGCGGCAAGCGAGGCGGCGAGCGCCTGCGCATCGCTGAGCAGCGTCGTCGGCTCGCACAGCCGGTTGTAGAAACCCCAGCGCTCGGCCTCAGCGCCATCCATCGATCGACCGGTGAAAAGCAACTCTGCCGCGCGCCCTGAGCCAACGATGCGCGGCAGGATATTGCAGGCGCCCATGTCGGCGCCGGCCAATCCGACCCGCACGAACAGAAATGCAACCTTGCTCGCGGCCGTGCCCATGCGAAGATCCGATGCCATGGCGAGAATGGCACCCGCGCCAGCACAGATACCGTCGACCGCCGCAATAATGGTTTGAGGCGCTGCGCGCATCGCTTTCACGACGTCGCCCGTCATGCGGGTAAATGCGAGCAACCCGCCCATGTCGTCAGCGCGCTGCAGTTCGACCAGCGGGCCGATGATGTCGTGCACATCGCCACCGGAGCAAAAGTTACCGCCAGCGCCAGTGATCACGACCGATTTGATGGTTTTCGAATACGAGAGCGCACGGAACAAATCGCGCAACTCGGCGTAGGAGTCAAAGGTGAGGGGGTTTTTGCGCTCGGGGCGATTGAGCGTGATGGTGGCCACCTTGCCGTTTACCTCCCAGCCGATGTGCCTGGCTGAGTAGCGGTCGATGTTGAGGCCGGCAGGTAAAAAGGAGTCGGTGGTGGCAGTCATGTCGGTGTCGGCCTTCAAGAGTGGGACTGGGGGGCGATCCGGTCGATGAACCGGGCTAGTTCGAGATCGAGGCGAGTGAGCCCGCCAGCGTCGTGCGTGCTGAGCGAGATGTCGACGCGGCGCCAGACGTTACGCCAGTCGGGGTGATGGTCCATTTGTTCGGCGCGCAACGCCACCCTCGTCATGAAGGCAAAAGCTTCCTGGAAATCGCCAAATTCCAGTCGACGCGATAGCGACCGACCGTCTGCGGCCACAGTCCAGGCCGTGAGGCTTGCGAGTTCCGATGGCGAGATGGGCTCGAGCGTTCTTGGCATGGGATCGTCAGACCAGATCGTTCCAGACATCCTGCTCGCAGATCAGCCCGTTCCGAATCTCGAATCGGTCGATGAAGCGGATGCCGTCCACCACCCTGCCATCCAGATACTCGCCGTGCAACGTGCCATAGCAATACACCACCGCTGTGGCCGGTCCGGTGAAGGCGACATCGATCCGTGCAAATTTCTTACCCATGAATTTATAGGCTTGGCGCGAAGCGGCGAGCCATGTGTCGAGGCTATCGTAGTTGCGACCCCGCGGAAATCGCGGAGCAAAGCCTGGGCCGATGCGCCGTCTTGCTTCCGCTTCATTGCGAGCCTCGGTCGTGCGGAGAAAGTCAATGGCACGGGCAGCCGCCTCGAGACCTTCAGCGCGGCGGGACGGGTCGCAGGCGACGACAGCAGCTTCAGCATCGGTCATGACAGATCACTCACTAGGTAGGAATGGTCGATACCGTAATGGCTTCGTTTGAAATTGACAAATCGATGGCGGGCCGCCTACCCTCGGCCGGCCTTCTTTAGGAATTCCCTATGAGCTTACGCTCGTCATCCGAGGTCGCTTCGCCGGCGTTTGAGCCATTTCAAATCAATGGCGTCAGTCTGCGTAACCGCATCTTCATGCCTGCGCACACCACCAACTTTGGCTCAGATCATCTGCCTAGCGCGCGACATGTCGCTTATCACCGTGAGCGTGCCGCGGGCGGCGTGGCGCTCATCATTTTTGAAGCGATCCGGGTGATGGAAAACACCCTGGGACGGCCGCAAGGTGTGTGCGGTTATCTCGATGAATCGGTCAACGCGTTTCGCCCGGTAGTCGACGCCGTGCACGAGGGAGGTGCCGCGTTCATTGCACAGATCTGCCACATGGGACGGCAGATCGAGGGCGAGTATGAACGCACCGTGTCCTGGGGGGCTTCACCGGTTCGCTGGTCCCTTGCGTCGTATCCGCCCAGGCAGATGAACCGTCGCGACATGCAGCAGGTGATCGATGCGCACCTGAGGACCGCCGAGAACATGCTGAGAGCGGGCGCCGATGGCATTGAACTCCATTGGGGGCATGGTCATTTACTCCAACAGTTCCTCTCGCCCCTATCCAACCAGCGCGAAGACGACTATGGAGGAACGACCGAGAACCGACTTCGATTTCCGCTTGAGGTGGCGACGCGTCTTCGCGAGGCGCTGGGCCCAAGCGTCTGTTTGGGCGTTCGAATCAGTGCCGAGGAATATCACGAGGACGGACTCACGCTGGAGGAGTCAAGCCGGATCATCGGGCTCGCAGCGCCTCAGGTGCAACTTGATTTCATTCATGTAAGTCACTCTGCCTACCATATGAGCCGATCGCTCGGCACGCAAATGGCAGACATGGCGATCGATCCTGCGCCGTTTCGAATGCTTCCTGGACGGATCCGGCAGGCGGCTGCCGGTTCAGCCAGGCCGGTGGCAATCCTGACGGTCTGCAAGTATCGAGCACTGGAGGATGCCGAGGCCATGCTCGAGTCCGGTGGTGCCGACATGATTGGTCTGGCGCGTGCGCATGTGGCTGAACCTGAACTGGTTGCGAAGTGGCAAAGCGGTCGCAGCGATGAGGTGCAGCCCTGCATCGGTTGCAATCAGGGCTGCGCGCAGAACCTGGAACGTAATATCGCGTTGACCTGTCTGGTCAATCCGCGTGCGGGGCGTGAGGCGCTCTGGCCTCGTCTGGTGCCCGGTCGGGCAAGCGACTCGAAATCGGTGCTGGTGGTGGGCGGTGGGCCGGCCGGTCTGGAGGCCGCCGCCACGGCGGCCGAGCGCGGTCACCGGGTCACGCTTCGCGAACGATCAAGCGCACTGGGCGGGCGGCTCGCCCTGGCTGCGGGGCTTCGCTTGCGTGAAGATTTCGGACTGTGGCTCGCCTTTGCGCGCAGCCGGCTTGAACGGCTGGGCGTGGTGGTCGAACTGGAGTGTGAATCCACGATCAATTCCATGATCGCGGAGCGTCCCCACCATGTGGTGCTTGCCACGGGTGCTCAACCGGTTTCGTACCGGCTGTCGGACGGGTACGAGGCACTGACGCTCGATGCTGGCGCGTGCCTCGCGGCCGCGGGCGCGAGCTTAGCGGTATACGACGAAACCGGTGACTGGGGTACGCTCGGCCTGGTTGAGCACCTTGCCGAGCGCGGTGCGCGCGTCACGCTGATTTCACCAGCCGCAGGTGCGCTCTGGCGCACCACCGTCTACAGCACCACCACCACCTTTGCCCGCTGGCGAGAGCGCGGGATTCGAATCAGGACGCTTCGTCGACCGCTGGGACTGTCCGCGGGACATCTCCTCCTCGAGGACACCTCGTGCGGTGAGCGGGAGGTGATTAACGGGATCGATCAACTGATTGCAGTGGTCCCGCCCAGGTCGGATGCACGCCTTGAAGCGGGGCTGGCCGAAGCGGGTATCGCGTTTAGCATGGCAGGCGACTGCGTGGCGCCAAGAAACGCAGTCGAGGCTGTTTTTGAAGGACATCGCAGCGGTCGCGCAATCTGACGAGCGACCAGGAAGCACTCATTATGAAAAAGACAGTGGTCATCACCGGTGCGAGTGGCTTTATCGGCCTCAATCTCGTGGAAGTATTCATGCGGCGCGGCTGGCGGGTGCGCGCGCTCTCCTTTGACGGCATTCCTTCGCTTGCAGCCGCGGAGTTCGCCGCGCTTCCTGGTGAGCTTGATGACCGACGTGGCGATGTACGCGACCTGACGGCGCTGGAGGCCTTGTTTGAAGGGGGCGCACCCGATGCTGTGATTGCTGGCGCTGCCATCACCTCAGGCGCGGCGCGAGAGCGCGAACAGCCCTCAGCGATTTTCGATGTCAACCTTCTTGCGCCGGTCCGCTTGTTGGAGATCGCGGCCCGTCACCAGGTGCCAAGAATGCTCTGCTTCTCATCCACCTCCTCGATGGGTGAGCTGCCATTCCTCGGCCAGCCGGTCCGCGAGACCGACCTTCCTCGGCCGCTCACTTTTTACGGTGCCACCAAGACGGCGCTCGAGACGGTTGGTCTTCGCTGGAACAGCTTCGGGGCCGCGCCGCGGCTATTTGTGGGGCGTCTGACCGCGGCAATTGGGCCCTGGGAGCGCGCAACCGGCGTGCGTGACACGCTATCGCCGCCACTCGCGATCGTGGAGAGTGCGCTCGCAGGCGAAGCGATTGCGCCGTTGCCGGAAGGTGGGTCGCGTGACTATGCCTACGCTCCCGAGGTCGCCGAACAGGTGGCGTGGCTCATGACCGCAGATTCGCCACCGCCGAAGCATTTCCTCTACCAGCTAAGCCCCGGCTTTACCTGGCATGCGCGCGCCATGCTGGATGCGCTCGCGGCCGAAGGCGTGCCGGTGCGCATCGAGGAAGGCGGTCGCCGGATCGAGTTCAACGATGACCTCACGCGAACGCGTTCTCCGCTCCTGGCCGATCGCATGGCCGAAGAGTTCCGAGTGCCGCCCGATGCAGCGGCTTGTGCCCGTGCCTATGCCCGCTGGGCGCTTGCACACCGCGCCTGGTTTGCACGCTAAGGACTGGGCCCGAGCGCTGTCGCCCTCGGTGTATGCCGTGTCGTGGTGTCAGCCGATCCGGAATTGTTTCGATAGTCGGGCAAGCGACGAATCAAGATGCGCTTGATCGGGTCGTGCATACGCCCCGATTCTTCGCGACGGTGTGATCCCGATTTTGTAGAGGCTCGCCATCATTTCCGCGCCTTTGACCGCAGCGGAGATGGTGTCAAGAACGGGGGCGCCCAGAACCTGGGTAAGGCCTGCCCGGTGCGCGAGGGTGGCGAGAAACGCGGGCCCTGGAACGATGACCGAGGCGCCGTCACGCACTGCACGCTCGCATTGCGCAACGAAGTGCTCGAGTAGCGGTCCGGGGTTGGCAAGCGAGGTGGCGATCTCTTCCTCGGACGCCTCAACAATGTAGGGGCCAGGCAGCATCCGCGAGGCGACGCCGTATCGTGCGGCTTGTTCGCCATAGACCTCGCAGAACGCAGATGAACTGGTGACCACCGCGAACATGCGGCCAAGGGTCATGGCGAGGTGGTAGGCGTTTTCGCTGATGCCCACGATGGGTATGTCAACCAGGCTGCGACCTTCGGCGACGCCCACATCGAGCGTGCATCCGACCACGAACGCGTCATAGCCCTCGCGCTCTGCCTGACGCATGGCGTTAAGGGTTTGCACATTCTGGAAATACTGAAAGCTTCGCCAGTTCTCGATGTCCCGGACCATTTCTGCGATGCCGGTGACATAGAGGCCGGTATCGGGATGGAGGATTCGGCGACATTGCGACTCGAGTGTCTGACCGTAATCGTCCCAGACCGGCTCATAGCGGTAGGCGCTTGCACTTTGGTACCAGATCTTCATTGGGTGCTTTCTCCGATTGAGCAGAAGCACCGCCCCATGGTGGCCCGAAGCGTACGTTCGCCACCTTCGGTCACGCGACCTTCCTCGACCAGGACCGGCCAGTCGTGACTAGGGTAGAGAAAAAAGCGCGGCGCGGTTTGCATCAGCCGTTTGAGTGCGATTTTCTCGCTACGACGTGAGACCACATGATTGGAGCTGATGATCACGTCGTTCTTTAGCGTGGTCGGGCTCATCAACTGGTGCCGGACGCTGTAAACCAGATCGCCGCAGAAGCACACCGTGCCGGCATCGGTCTCCGCGATGACCACCATCGAACCCTCTGTGTGCCCGCCTGCAGCCACGCAGCGAAGCCCCGGCAGGATTTGCTCGCCGCCGGTGCCCTCCAGGTCGAGCAGCCAGAGCGCGCCGGGGGTGTGCAAACGATCAATCAGATGCTTGATGTCCTCAGGAGGATAGGAGGGGCCTGAGAGCCCGCTCACCGCATATTCGAGTTCGCGCCGGTTGATAACGACCGCGGTACTCATCGGAAAGAGGTCGGTTTGTCCGGCGTGATCGATATGCAGATGGGTGTGTAGAACATAGTGAACCTGCTGCGGCTCAACGCCGTGGCGTGCGAGTTGGGCAGACAGGCGTTGCTCGGGGGATTCGATTCCGGTGGCCGCATCGCCAATTCGCTTCAGGATGTCGGGACTTCGAAATCCGGTATCGATCACTACGCGGGTATCGCCCGAGGTGAGCAACCATCCCTGAACGGGAAACACCATTCGATCGCGCTTCTGTTCGTTGGGGATCAGACGACGGGTATTGAGCTCGACCTCTCCGAGGTCAAGCGTGTGAACGGTCCATTTCATGGTGGCGCTCATGGGGTGGGGGGAAGGCCCAACCCCAACACGCCGGGGTTCACGACGCCACGCGGATCGGTGGCCTGTTTAAGGTCTTCAAGCAGGTTCCAAGCCGTTGTGCCATCAAGGGCCTGGGCAAATGGATAGGACTTGGCCCACTGCACATGAAGCGACCCCATCTCCCGAAACACCCGCTGAAGGCGGTACCGGAGATCGAGCGCCACAGCGTTCCGCTCGGGGTTGTCGATGGTGTCTTGTGTGGCGCGACGACGGTCATCGGTTGCATAGTGATGACGATAGGGGCCAAGCGGTCGCTTCCAGAAAATCACGGGCTCGATGCCCCAGAAATGGCCGTGGAGCAGCGAGTTGCAGGCCATTCTGATCTGATGTTTTTGCATAAGCGCCGCATTGTCGGCGGCAAAAGCCTCGAACGCCTTCATGGCGTCGACCGCCTTGGAGGCCTGGAACTTGGCGTTGATGGGGAAATTCACCTCGCCCTCGCGATTGGCCATGATGTCGCCAACATTGAGGTAGGGGCCGTAGCGAAGCCCGAAGGGAATCGTGGTGGGCAGTTCACGTGCACCGAATCCTTTGAGCAGCTTGGCGATGCGCTGCTGAACGCGGTCGGCTGCCGCCTGATCAGCCGCCTCGGCAATGTAGTACATCGCGTTGGGTAGCCCTTTGAGAAATCCCAGGCCCGAGGGATGCCACGCCCGCGCGAGCGCGCGGTATGCACGCCATCTGACCGGATTGTCAGCGAGGAAGCGGTCGATCATCTGGCGTTTGTCGCTGGCAGAGATGCCAGGCTTCAGGGCGTATTCCCCTACAAAGTAGCCATCGAAGGCGAAGGCTTCGGTATGAAGACCGCTGGTGGCCATGGCCGCCTGCGCAGCAACCAGTGACACGCGGTCAGGGAAGGTGACACAGCCAAACGACATTTTGGGCCACGGTTCGAGTTGGAGATGAACCTTGGTCTTGATGCCGAATGCGCCCGAGTCGCAAAGAAAAAGGCCCGTGAGGTCGGGGCCGTTGTAGCGGTAAAACGGCGCGGTCCCTGACGTGGCCCACGAGCCTGTTCGAAGCACGCGGCCGTCGCCCAGCACCACCTCAAGGCCGAGCACGTGCTCGGCGAGTGTCATCCGGCCCATCCCGGTTGCGTTTTGCGAGAGTCCGCCCCCCACCGTCGCCCAGTTTCCCGAGAGCGTGCCCAGGTAGGGCACTCGCATGCCTGTCCCCAGGAGCGCAGCCCGAAGGTCAGCCCAGCGGGCGCCAGTCTCGAGGCTGACATAGCGATCAGTGGTGTTGACCTCAAGTATTCGGTTGAATCCTGTGTTGTCGAGCACCACGGTGTCCGGCCGCACGGGGACATGGCCCTTGGTGTAGGACATGCCGCCGCCACGGGTGTTGACCGCAAAGCCTTCCACTGAGGCCAGACGCATGAGCGCGCTGATGGCCTCCACGCTTTTCGGTCGCACGACAGCAATGGCGGTTTCGCCCACCTCCTCGGAAAAGTCGAGCGAGAACAGCTGCCGTTCTTGGGGATCGGTACTGACCGCGTCGGCGCCCAGGGTGTCGATCAGCCGGCGAGTGATTGACTCGGCGCGAATCGCACCGTCTTCTTGGTGGCTGCGAACATTCATGACCGCTCTCCTTGATAGGGGACTACATCACACGCTGGAGTTGACCGCTCTCAATCCACTGCCTGAGCGTTGCGCGCTGAACGCGGTTGGTCGCGGTCACCGGCAGGCTATCTGCAAGATACATGGCGCGTGGAACCTTGAAACCCGCAAGGCGCTCGCGCAATTGTGCGACGAGGTCGACCCAGTCGCTCACCTTGGGTGCCACCAGCACAGCGGCCACCACTTCATCGAGCCGTGAATCGGGAATGCCAAGCGCGCATACCTGTGATGTGTGGCAGAGGTCGCGAAGCGCCTGCTCAACTTCCGCCGGCGCGAGGTTTTCGCCGCCAACGCGGATCATCTCTTTGAGGCGAGCCACATAGATCAGCTCGCCGTCCTCGCCGATCCGTCCAAGGTCGCCTGAGCGGAACCAGCCATCGCGAGTAAAGCCGCTCTCCATGGCTTCAGCATTGGCGAAGTAGCCCTTTGTGATCGTCGGCCCCCGCATCTGAATCTCGCCGGTTGCTCCGGCGGGCATTTCGGCTGAGCTGTCGGGGTCGACGATACGGATCTGGTTGCCGGGCTGCGGGCGACCATTGCCACTTACCCGTTGGGTGAGGGGCTCACCCGGTGTCCACATGGTGAACTGACCGCAGGTTTCGGTCATACCGTAGAGATTGGAGATACCTGTAACGCCAAGCTGGTCGGCGATCCGAAGCAGGAACTCGGCCGTTCCCAGGTCGTGGGCCACCTGAAGCGACGAGAGTCGCTCACGTGTCGTGGGAGTTGCGATCGCCAGCACGTCGCGAAAATAGATCATGTGGGCGGTGTCGCTTTGCCTGAGCGATACCGTGTCAACGAACTGCTCGGGATCCCAGACCGATAGCGAATCGAGCGTGCATCCTGCAAGCAAACACACGGTGAGCGCATGCATGGTCCCGCTACAGTGGAAAAAAGGCGCGGCGCTGATAAAACGGCTGGTGGGCGTGAGGCGCTGACAGCGGGCGACGTACGATGCGGTCTGCAGATAAGCAGCATCGGTCAGCATGACGCCCTTGGGTACCGATGTGGTGCCCGAGGTGTATTGAATGCAGAAGACGTCGTCAGGGCTTGCGGGAAGCGTCGCGCGATCACCGTTGAGGGTCATCACGGGCCAGTCGGTGGGAGGCAGGGTGTCTGAGGCTTCCAGTACCGCAAGCGATCGCCCGGCGGGCGCTAGCGTGGCGATTGCCTCGTCCGTGTATCGACGCTTACGGTAGGTCGGGGTGGTGATAATCGCGCTGAGGGCAGCCGCCTCCATGATCACCCGCAGCTCGCTTCCGGTGAGGCGTGTATTGATCGGGACCGATACCACCCCGAGAAGGTCGAGCGCGAGAAAACACTCCACCCAGGCAAAGCAGTTGTGAAACCAAAGCCCAACCCGCTCGCCGGGGCGAGCGATAGCTTGTAGCCTGCCCACCGCCCGCAGGACGCCCTGGTGCAGTTGCAGAAAGCTTCTCGGCTCGCCGTCTATCCGGAGGGCCACCCGGTTCGGCGTCTGCTCAGCGTGATGACGGAGCAGATCGACGATCCGAAGGCCGGCAGCCATTTCAGGCGTCCTCGGGAAAGCGAATAGGCGACCAGGCGGGATCTGGCCGGAACGGATAGGGCACCGGGGGGCCCCCGGCAAGCGGCAGCACGCCGATCGCGTGCCCGTCGGTGGAGATCTGGTCTCGCTGGTCGATCAGGGCGATACGCAGGGTGACAAACCCGAAGCCGCCCGCTTCGCACTTGGCGATGACATCGGCCACTGCGCGCAGTGAGTCACCCGCGATGTCCATCTTCCGATAACGAAATTTGAGCCGCCAAAGCCAACCGTCAGGGGCTAGCGCATCTTTGACCAACTGAACCAGAACATGCTGCTTCCATGAGCCGTTGATCAGAACCCCTGGCAGGCCGTCATGCTGGGTGGCGAACGGCGCGTCGTAGTGGATGCGATGAAAATTCTCGACCGCCGCTGACCACCTCATGATGTGCGCGGTGGTGATGATGCCTTTGTCGATCTGGTGGAGGCGCTCGCCCACCTTTAGCGCTTCGAAATTCATGCAGGCTACCTCCAGATCAGGGTCTGGCGGTTGATGAGCAAAATCTCACCCGCCTCGGAGCGAAATTCGGTTTCGATGTCGACCATCAGCATGGGGCCGCTACGGCCCTCTTTCAGCTGGACGTTGGCGTAGCGCGCGCGAGCCACGCAGCGCTCGCCAAGCGCGAGACAACGATAAAATTCGATCTCGTTGCCGCCGTTAAGCAGGCGCTTGAACGGGTGCTCGATGGGAGGCAGACCAAAGTACATGCCATCGTTGCCAGCGGTGCCATCTGCATTCGGATCGATCTGCACCGACGCCAACGGGTCGGGCAACTCGGCGCTGGTTCGGAATGCATGCACTGGAAAAAGCGGTGGCGCGACCAGGTTCTTAAAGCGCGTGGTGGCGGCATGGGTGTCATCGAAATAGACCGGGTCGCGGTCCATGATGGCCTGCACGAAACGCCGGATGGTCTCGCGATCGAGCGCGGCGGTGGACCGCTTGGGATCACCCTGTCGACCGACCCACTTCGCGAGATCGGCCGCATTGGCTGCGGCGGGAAGGGGCTCGCTCACTGCGCGGATCGCGCCGCCGCCGCAGCGCGCCGATAGCTGTCGAGATGGCCGCCCCGCATGACTTTCCCGGGAAGCGAATGCCCAACGATTCTCTCAGCCTCGCGGGCAACGTCGAGCAGCTTCTCGAGGTCGATTCCGGTCTCAATGCCAAGCTCATGGCACATATGGACCAGGTCTTCGGTGGCGATATTGCCGGGGGCGTCCTTGAAGCCTGCGTAGGGGCAGCCCCCCAGGCCAGCCACGGCAGAGTCGAAGTCGTCCACCCCCATTTCGAGGGCGGCGAAGGCGTTCATCAGCCCCATCCCGCGGGTGTCGTGAAGATGAAGGTTGATGCGGCGGGTGGGCCAGCGATCCTGGATCTTTCCAACCAGCCGCCGAATGGCTTCAGGGTTTGCCCAACCCATGGTGTCGGCAAGCTGAATCATGGAAATGTCGTACTGGTTCTGCTCGGCGATGTCCATTAGCTGCGCAACCAGGCCAACGACATGGTCGGGTGCGATGTCGCCCTCGTAGTTACAGCCGAAGGCCGCCATCACACTCACTTCGTGCGGGGTGATGCCAAAGCGCTGAAAGCCTTCAATACGCTTCTCGGTTTCTGCGAGCGTTTCAGCGATCGTGCGATTGGTGTTCTTCTTTGAGAAGGCCTCGCTCGCGGTGATGCTGAGGCTGCCTTCCACATCGAGCTTGCCCGTCATGACCGCGCGCTGTAGCCCCTGTGTGTTGAGGTAGATGGCGGTGTATCGAGTGCCTTCAGCGCGCTGGATGCCGGCCACCACCTGCTCGGCATCCGCCATTTGCGGCACCCACTTCGGACTCACAAATGAGGTGACCTCGATCTCGTGGAACCGGCATTCGGACAGCCGATCCACCAGGCGAATTTTTTCCGAGGTGTCGATCGGATTTTTCTCGATCTGCATGCCCTCGCGGGGGCCCAGTTCATGAATGACGATGCGCTTGGGTAGTGCCATGATCAGACTCCAGCAGCCGAAGGTTCAGATCTTTAGACCGTAAAAATCGAGCACCTGATTGACGCGCTCGCGCGAAGGCTTCTTGCTCAACCAGCCGTGATGGCTGTGCGAGAGGCCCACGCTACGCTTGAGCTCGACCATGCTTTCAGTGAGCTTGAGGGTGACCGCCAGACCGTCTAGCACCTGCACGCCATCAATCTGCGTGATGCCGTTGGAGGCCAACAGAATGTTGAGGGGCATTTCACCTGGAATGATCACGTCGGCACCGGCTGCGATGAGCTCGGCCGCGCTTTCGCGAAAGCGTTCGATCAGGGGCTCGGGGTCGTTCCAGTGCTTCAATACGTCGTGGAAGGTGAATCCCACTGGCTTGACGCCAGCGCAACGGGCGCCAAGCCCGTAGCCGTCAATCTGCTCGCGGTAGAGCTGGGCCATGGGGGCGATGAAGACCATGAGTCCAAATCGATGCCCCAGCATGCAGGCGACGTGAAAGCTCGCCTCACCGTAGCCCACCACGGGAATATCAAGCAGGCTCCGGATCTCGCGAATGAACGGATTCGGCAGTGTGCACATGGCATAGGCATCGAATCCTTCGTCGCTTGCTTTCAGGGCCTGCGTGATCCATTGCGAGGCATGCAGGGTGTAAAGAGCCGAGTGCGCAATGTCCGTACCTGGGTAATTGCCCGGGTAGGTTCCAGGCTTCACGCCATGCAGCACCACTTCGGTGTCGGGGCGCACCACACGACGGACATGGGCGTCCATCGCCTGCTGATAGGCAGGCAGTTGGTGCAGTTCGGTGAAGCTCTGGTGCCAGATCCGGATCATTGCGCGGGTTCCTATGCTTAATCGGCCTTGATGCCTGCGTCGCGGATGACTTTGCCCATCCGGTCGAATTCGCGTTGCAGGTAACCGGTGAAGTCCTGAACGCTGCCACCCCTGGGAATGAACCCATTCTTGTACAGGGTTGCGCTCACCGCGGGATCGGCGATGACTTCGTTAAGTGCCTTGTTCATGACATTGATCGCCTCGGCCGGTGCCTTGGCGGGGGCGAGCACGCCGAGCCAGATGCTGCCGTCGGAGTCAACGCCCTGTTCAGCGAGGGTGGGGATGTCTTTAGCCCATGGCACACGCTGCGGTGCCGCCACGCCAATCAGCTTCAGTTTGCCGGCTCGAAAGTTGGGTTCCGCAAGCGTCATGGGAACCATGAAGGCCTCGACCTGCGAGCCGAGGACGGCGGTGAGGGCGGGGGCAGCACCCTGGAAGGGCACATGTGTCATTTTCATGCCCGAGGTGGCGAGGAACGACTCCATAGCGATCTGGGACGAACTGCCAATGCCCCATGAGGCGAAATTAAAGCTTCCTGGCTTTGCGCGGGCTGCAGCGACAAATTCCTTCAGGGTGCCGGGTTGACTGTTGTTGGTGACCAGCGCCATGGTGAGAAAGCCAGCGAGCCCCACAGGCGTGAAGTCGCGGCGGGCGTCATAGCGGATCTTGGGATACACATGGGGATTGATGGTGTGTGTATCGCTCGCGGTGAAGATCATGGTGTAGCCGTCGGCGGGCGCGTTGGCGACGAACTCGGACCCGATCATGCCAGCTGCGCCGGGCCGGTTCTCAATCACCACCGGTTGCTTCAGGCGCTCGGTGAGCTGGGTGGCAAACAGACGCGCAATCACATCCGTGCCGCCGCCAGGTGGGTAGCCCACCACCAGCTTGACTGGCCGATCGGGGAACGCAGCGAGGACAGGCGTGGCGACACCGGCGCTAAGCAGCGCCGCGAGCGCCGCAGAGGCCATGGATGCGGAAATGAAACGTCGCGATGGCATGTGGGTCTCCGTGATGATTGTTGTCGAATGAGATCTGAGCATTGGCACGCGCGATAAGCCGTTGCAGCGTGCAAGGCGCCAGTCCTTGTCCAGTGTAGCAACGCTGTTCGATCGCGCCAATGGTTCGCCAGACAGGGGCCTTCCGTTTTCGGCGTCCACGCGAAATGATGGAAATGAATCACGTGGACGGGTACGCTCGGAGCCACCAGCAGGAGGCGAAATGGTTGAGGATTCAGATCGACGCAGTGTCGTCATCACGGGCGGAGCGGGTGGCATTGGGCGGGCGCTTGCGCGTCGGTTTCTGGCGGCGCGGGCTAGCGTGTTCCTCGCTGATTGCAGCGAGGGGGCGCTCGATTCTGCAGCGGCGGAATTGGGTCATGCGGTGGGCGTGATGCGCTGCGATGTATCGAGCGAGTCCGATTGCATGCGCCTCGTTCAGCTGGCCGAAGCGCACGCGGGGCGGCCCATTGATGTGTTGGTGACCAATGCAGGCGTGCCGTTTGCGGGCGCACTTCGTGAAGCGAGCGCAGCGGAAATCAGCCGGGTGATCACGGTGAACGTGGTGGGCACCATTCTTTCGGCCCGCGCCGCAATCGACAGCCTGTCGCGCGGGACCGATCCCTGTCTGCTGTTGATGGGGTCTCTTCAAAGCATCACAGGCCGCGCGGGTCGAAGCGTCTACACCGCGAGTAAGCATGCGGTGGCGGGCCTCGCACGATCGCTCGCCCTCGAGTTGGGGCCGCTCGGTATTCGGGTTAACGCGCTCGCGCCCACCGTGCTTGACACCCCGTTTCTGCACGAAGCCTATGCCCGCGCGGGCGTGTCCGTTGAAGCCGGCCTGCGCGATGCCGCGCGCGCCCTTCCGCTAGGGCGCATCCCGACGGTTGACGATGTTGCCGAGACCGCGTTCTTTCTTGCCTCACGCGCGGCCGCGGCCATCACCGGTCAAGTGGTGATGATCGACGGCGGGGCAAGCGCAGGAAAGTTCTAAGGACAGCGGGTGTCTGTGTTAGTCCACCTTGAGACCGGTCTGCGCTGAAAGCGTGCGATACGTGTCGCGCTCGGCGGACAGATAACGCGCGAAGTCTGCGGGCAGGCTGCCTCCGCCGACCACGCCCATCTCTGCGAGTCGCTTCTGGACCGCCGGATCCTTGAGCCCTTCTGCGGTTTCACGCTGCACTGCGTTGATGATGGCAACGGGCGTGCCCGCGGGGGCCATGAGTCCGATCCAGGCGCTCATGACATGGCCCTTGACACCCGCTTCCACTAGCGTGGCCGCGTCGGGTTTGAGCGCGAAGCGGGTGGCCGAGGTGACCCCCAGCAGCCGAACCTCGCCCGACTCGATGAGCTTGGCGGGCGAGGGATAATTCTCGATGATGAAATCAAACTGCCCCCCTACCAGGTCGACCAGCGCGGGTGCTGCTCCGCGATAGGGCACGTGAACGATGTCAAGACCGGTGAGCGACTTGAGAAGCTCACAGTTCAAATGACTGAATGCACCCACCCCTGACGACCCGCAGGTGAGGCGCGCGCCCGCTTTGCCTGCCGCCATGACCTCCTGGATCGTTCGGTACTTCGAGCCTTTTCCGACCACCATCGCGCCGGGGCTGTCAGCGATGAGCGTGATCGGGATAAGGTCTTTATCAACATCGTATCCCACAGGCTTACGGGCAATGACCGGCATGATGGTGATCGGGCCAGGCGAGCCGGCAAGCAGGGTGTAGCCGTCGGGCTTGGCGCTTACCACCTGCTGGGCGCCAATCAGGCCACCGGCGCCGGTCACGTTTTCCACCACGAAGTTCTGCCCCATCCGTTTGGACAGTTCAGTGGCTGCAATCCTTGTGAGGAGGTCGGTGGCCCCCCCCGCTGCGAATGGTACGACCACTCGAACCGCGCGGCTTGGATATTTTTCCTGCGCGATGGCGGGCGCGCTGGCCGCGGTTCCGAGCACTGCAAGCGCGATCGCGCCGAGTGCGCTCTGTAGGGTTTGTGTCATGAATGGCTCCCTGGGTGATGGGCGGACGAGCGGTTCAGTCGCTCCACATGCCGCCATTGATGTCGAGAATTTCGCCGGTGATGAAATCAGACTCACGACTCGCGAGAAACAGCGCTACCCGTGCTACGTCTTCGGGCGTTCCCATCCGACCGCGTGGAATGAGCGCGCGCAGTGCAGAGGGAAACGCAGTGGTCATGGCGGTGGCAATCGGGCCAGGCGCGAGCGCATTCACGGTG